>JARLHP010000044.1 GCA_031292195.1 Syntrophobacteraceae bacterium | reverse complement strand
GCCAAGGGCGATGGCCCCCCCGTAGACGTTTACCTTGGAGCGGTCGAGGCCCAGGTCCTGTTCACAGGCGATGTACTGGGCCGCGAAGGCTTCGTTTAGTTCGAGCAGGTCGATATCGGCCAGGGTGAGCCCGGCTTTTTTAAGCGCGACCGGTATGGCTTTGGCCGGAGAAATGCCGAATTTTTTGGGATCGACCCCCACAAAGGCATAGCCTCGAAGGAGCGCCACGGGTTTCAGGCCCATGGCCTGAGCCTTACCCCGCTCCATCAGCACCGCGGCTGAAGCGGCGTCGCACAGGGCGCAGGCGTTGCCCGCTGTTACCGTCCCGTCTTTGGAAAAGACCGGCTTCAGCTTTTGGAGCGATTCGGCGGTAACGCCTTTGCGATAAATTTCCTCATCGGCCACCATGATCGTTTCGCCCTTCTTTTTGATCGGGAAGGGCACGACCTCGTCTTTGAATCTTCCTTCCCTCACCGCGGCCTCGGCCTTATTGTGCGAATCGGCCGCGAATATGTCCTGTTCCTGCCTGGAAATCCCTCTTTCTTTGGCCAGCCAGTCGGTGATCTCCCCCATGAGGCCTCCTCCCAGCGGGCACAAGAAACCGTCACGGTGCATCAAATCGATCAGCTCGCCGTTGCCCATGCGATAACCAAAACGGGCGCGGGTGAGGCCGTAGGGGATCTGGCTGGCGCTCTCGGTGCCCCCGACCATCACCGTATCCACATCGCCGGCCTTTATGGCCTGGGCGCCGAAAATCAACGCCTGGATGCTCGAGCCGCAGCGCACATTGACCGAAACCGCGGGCGCTTCCACCGGTATGCCGCCCATGACCGAAGCAAGCCTTGCCGCGTTTGGTCCCACTCCCGCCTGCCAGGCGTTTCCGAAAACTGTTTGCTCGATTACGCCCGGCTCGATTCCGGAACGTTTAACGGCTTCCCTTACCACCGCAGCGCCAAGTTCGGGGGCGGTAACACCTTGAAAGGAACCGCCGAATTGTCCTCCGGCTGTGCGGGCCGTTCCCAATATCACCACTTCTCTCATGGTTCTTTCTCCTTGCTGAGTTGGATTGAGGAATTGAAAAATGAGAATTTCATGTCCACTCCAGGTGAGTGAAGAGAAAAAGCCTTCTCTGTTCACTTCTCACTCTTCACTGTTCACTGTTATCTAAACCTGTCCCGAAGTTTGCGGTGAAGAATCTTCCCCGTCGCGGTCCGGGGCATGTCCTCCCGTTTTATGATCATGACTTCCTTGGGGCGTTTGAACTTCGCCAGGTTGGTTTTGCAGTGCTCGGTGATTATCTCGGTCAGCTCGCCCCCCGTGAAGCCGGCATGCGGGATTACCACCACGGCCACTTTTTCACCCCATTTGTCATCGGGAAGTCCGATGCAGGCGCAGTCAAAAACGCAGTCAAGGCTGCCCACCACCTCTTCGACCTCGCTGGGATAGACGTTTTCGCCGCCGGTGATGATCATGTTGTCGCGCCGGTCGACTATGTAGCAAAAGCCTTCTTCGTCCTTTTTGCCCATGTCGCCGGCCGAGAAGTACCTGCCGTGAAAAGACGAGGCCGTTTTGTCGGGAAGCTTGTAGTAGCTGTCGAAAAGCATCGGCCCGCACGAATAGATCTCGCCCACCTCGCCGGCGGGGACCTCCCGGCCGTCTTGATCGAGGATCTTGACAAGATCGGTCCCCAGGCATTCGGACCCGATCGAGCCCAGTTTTCTGAGCTGCTCTTCGGGTCTTAGCACGGTCACCGTTCCCGCTTCGGTCGATCCGTAGGCCTCGTAGAGCTGCACGCCGGGGAAAAATTCCATAATTTCGCTCTTCATCTTCTGCCTGACCGGCGCCGAGGAGCAAAGCAGCTTCCGGATGGAGCTGACGTCGCGGGTGCGCGCCTTCTCGGAGACGTTCAGGAGGAGATTGTAGTGGGTGGGGATGAGCGAAATGAAGGTGATCCTCTGGCGTTCGATTATCTCCAGCACCTCCTCGGCCCTGAAGGAGAGCGCCGGGTGAATGTAGACGCTACCTCCCAGGTAGAGAAAGGTGAAGGTGAAGTAGACGGAATTGATATGGCAAAGGGGCATGACGTTCATGCAGACGTCGTCTTTGGTGAAGCCGAAATCGAGAGCGTTTAGCAGGTAAAAGGAAATGTGGGATTGATGGGATCGGAGCACTCCCTTCGGCTTTCCGGTAGTGCCCGACGTATAGATGAGGACCCAGATGTCCGAAGGGCTGACATCACAGACAGGCTCCTCGGGGGAGCCTCCGCCGATGAAGGCTTCGTACTCCCTGTAGCCCTCGGTTTGAGAGCCGATCACAAAGTAGCGCTCAGGGGAGAGCCCGGTGAGCTCGGCCCTTATGGAGTCCACGGTTTCCGTAAACTGATCGTGTACGAAAAAGGCGACCGAGTCGGAGTTGTTTACGATATATTCTATCTCCCGGCCAACGAGCCGGAAGTTTATAGGAACGATAATGATTCCGGTTTTGGCGCTGGCCAGATAGAGTTCGACGAACTCCACGCTGTTTTCGAGCAGCACGCAGACCTTGTCCCCTTTTTTCACGCCCAGTGAAAGCAGGCTGTCAGCCAGCCTGTTTACCCGCTCGTTGGTCTGCCGCCAGGTGAAACTTCTGCCCTGGTCCTTGAGGACCGGCTTATCCGGGTATTTACTCGCGTTGACCTTGAAATTTTGTCCCAGGTTCAACCAGTGAGCCATGATCACCTCCTAAAGGGGAGCGGCAAGCGGGCAATGTGTTTGCTGTTTTTCGCTCCCTGCTCCCCGTTCCTTGCTCCCTGCAATCAGCTATTTTCCTCAAGTTGTTCGATGAACGCCTCCACGTTGGTTTTGGTCTGTTCATCGGAGATAAGCCTCATATCGTTTAGATCGCCGTGTAGGATCAACGCCGGGATGCCGGTCCCGGACCGAAGGCGCTGGACCAGTCCATAGCGGCAGTTGGAATTGTTGGGGCATGTTTTGGCGTCGTGATAGACTATGCCGTCGCACTTGAAAAATTCCAGCTTCTCCCGGATATATTTTTCCTTGTAGGCTTCGGAGCGAACGATGAAAAGTTCCGCATAGGCCCTGGCCATGCTCTCGAAGGGCGCCGCCGGGTCGAGTGAATTAAATATCCAGCTGCTGCAGTAGGTGGAGGCGATTACCGCCGCGCCAAGGTCCCCGAAGAGCTTGGAGTGCATGCTCAAGCGTCCCCAGACCGGCATTCCGTCCCAGTAGAGGCGATAGCGTTCGCCTCCTTGCGTTGCTCCCTCTCCGCTCTCGATCCGTTCGCTCAGTTCTTCCAGGAGAAGCCCGTAGAGATCGATCACCGACTGCAGTCCTCTGCCCACCACCGCCGGCCCCATGAGCGTGGTGGCGTCGAAGAAGGTGAGGGGAGAAGGAACGGCGGAGGCTGTGGCCAGGCATTTTTCCCAGAGCACCGAACACTTTCTGGAAAGGGCCACCACGTTTTTGAGCTCGTCCATATCGAACTTGCGTCCCGCGATTTTCTCCAGAGGTTCGATCAGATTCTCCATTTGAGAGGCGATGGACGTTACGTGCGCCGCGGTCACCTCCCCGATGTTTCTGTGCGTTTCCACTCCCAGGAGGGGGGCGCCGAATTCTTTGGAATACCAGGAAAACCAGTCCTGCACGTCCCGGCACTGATTGGTGTTGTAGACGAACACGTGGGCTCCCGGAATACGCTCGATTCCCGGAAAGGTCTTTGCCAGCGGGGTCACGCCTTTCAGGTATGCGCCGATGTCCGCCGTCAGATAGGAGCAGATGTCGGGGGAATAGCCGATGGCGTTGGCCGAAGGAATGAAGTCGGCCGCCAGCTTCCTTGTCCCGATAAGTGCGGCATGAGTTTCCGGAAAATAGGTCAGAAAACCCATGGATTTCAGAATTTCGGCAGGCCCGACGCTGGTGCACCAGGCAATTTTTCGGCTGCCCGATCGGGTTGCCTCGTCGAGTTGGTAATAGTAATCGGCCATAAATCTGGCGATATCCGAGGCGGTTTTAAGGCGCCTGGATCTCGTTTCCTTATCAGCCACGCCTGACTCCTTTCTGCTCTGCCCGCGGCGATTTTGTTAGAACTTGACGCACAGCCCCGCCAGCGGCGGCACGCCGCGCCGGGACCGATCCTGCCTGATCGTCAGTGCCCCGCCGCCACCGAAGGTAGCGGCGTTAACGGCCTGGCAGCCCTGACTGTGGCGGCACGCCACCGGCATAGAGGGCCGCACCTATCGCGCCGGTCAACTGCGGGTGCTGCGCGACCAGTATTTTTCGCCCGATCTGTTCTTCGGTCATGGCGACGATAAAGGGGTTGTTGGCCACCACGCCGCCTGTCATGACCACGTTTTCCGAAAGCGAATCCATTTCCAGGATGCGCTTGATCATCGAAAAGAAAACTCCCTTCACAATGTCTGCGACATTTTTCCCGTTTCGAATGTTTTCCAGCACTTCGGTAGCCGAGAAAACCGTGCAGAAGCTGCCCAGCTTCACCATATCGGTCGATTGCCTGGCCAGTCCGTCCATGTCGCCGATGGGAATGTCCAGCCGCGAGGCCATTTCTTCCAGGAAGGCCCCGGTGCCCGCCGCGCACTTGCGGTTCATCTTGAAGCTGGTGCGGCGTCCTTCCGCGTCCAATTTGATTATCTTGTTGTCCTGGCCTCCGATATCAATAACCGTAATCGCTTTGGGGAAGTAGTGATAGCACCCGCGGGCGTGGCACCCGATTTCGGTTTTGGTATCGGCGGCAAAGGCGACATTGGCCCTGCCGTAGCCCGTGGAGACGGCGCAGGTGATGTCGGCTTCGGTTCGCCCGGCCATCTCCAGGGATTCTCTCAATACTTCGAGGGCGGTGGCCGAAAAGTCCACCCCCGATTTGCGGACCGCATATCCCAGAAGGTTTTTGTTCTCGTCGAGCACAGCGACCTTCGTTCGGGAAGAACCGACATCGACGCCAACGAAGGTGGAACTCATTTCTTTACTATTCCGGCCGGTCCCGCATCCTGAATCCTCGACTCCAGGGAAGATTCCAGGCCCTTTACCAGAGATTGCAAAGTGGTGTTGTACGGGGTTTCGACTCCGGCCTGACGACCGTATTCGACGAACTTGCCGTTCATGAAATCGACCTCAGTGCGTCTGCCGGCCTCGATGTCCATCAACATGGAAGGCTTGTGGTTGCCGGCGGTCTTCATGTACTCGATGGCGTGGGGGTAGAAATCGAAGCCCAGGAAAATTTCGTTTGCCCGCGCCACCTTGATGCACTCTTTGACCAGCGAGTCGACGGTCCCGGAGATGATCGGGTCGTTCATGGCCTGGGACATGGTGAGACCTGTAACCGCGCACACCGGATTCATGCTGGCGTTTAGCACCGACTTTCGCCATACCATGGAGATGATTTTATCGGTATGTTTTGTTTCGAGGCCGCAGGAACTCAACACCCTGGCGATTTCAATCGCGGCGGGAGCGGATTGGGGGGCAAGCTCCTGAATATAGTGCGGGGGATGGTGAAAACTCATCGCCACCCGGCAGGGGCCTTTGAGGCCGCATCCCCAGTTGACCACACCCCTCATGACCGACTTTTTGCCAAGCGCTTTTGCTATCTCCAGTTCGGTGTCTATCCCGTTTTGCCAGCTGACGACGTATCTGCCTTCCCGGTGGAATTCCTCGATGGCCGAAGAGATGAGGGGCAGCGCGGTTGCCTTGACCGTGATGAAAATCACGTCCGGATCGTACTCCGCCAGTTCCTCGACTCCGTGGCAGATATGGGGGATTTTCTGGAATAGATTTTCCGCGCCCTCGATTTGAATGCCGGTGGTTGCCGCGGGATCGACCAGGGCGGGGATGACGTCGCAGAGGGTGACATCGTAGCCGCCCTTTGCCAGGAAGGCTGCAACTATGCACCCGACCGGCCCTGCGCCCACTACCGCAAACTTTTTGGCTACAAAGTCAGGATTGCTTTCACTCATGGCCTACCCCTTTTCTATGCGCCTCCGCTTTCCAGTATGCCGAAAGCCTTTTCGTCAAGAATCGTGACATCGTTTTTCTGAAGGATTTCCATGGCCTTATCGTTGTCCGTGAAGCGGAAGATCATAACCGCCTTATCCTCCTTGGCAAAACCGATGAAAGAGTACATGCTGGTTACGTAAACACCGGCTTCGTTCAGTGGACTCAATAGCGTGGCCAAACTTTTGGGAACGTCCGGGATAAGCACGGCCACCACTTCGTTTACGAAGGCCGGCAACTGCAGTTGCATGAGAATGCGCCTGGCCGTCGAAATATCGGATACCAGCAGTCTCAGCTGGCCGAATTCTCCGGTGTCCACCAGGTTCAGCGCTCTCAGGTTTATCCCGGCATCGCCCAGGGCGGAGGTGACCTGATGCAGGCGACCGGGAGAATTTTCGATCGATACGACGAGTTGCTTGAGCTTCATAGCTCTTTTTCCTTTCCGGGAAAGTCGATTGTCCCCTCTTGCTCCTGAACTTCACCACGGCGTCCCGGCAAGGCGGGCGCCGGGTTTTGGGTCAGTGGAATTTCAGCCTGAATGGGACCCGAAAAGCATGCCGCGCGGAGAACGCAGTCTATGGCCCTGTTCGAGAGTTAAGCTCAACTGGAAGAGTAACGGCTATAATACCGCTATACTGTAGCTTTAATCGATTCGCCTTGTCAACAGCGATTTATGGAGGATAGACGCCAAACGAAAGCCACTTGAAGTCGTCTTTGAGGCGATCGTTTACATTTTTACCGGTCCGGCACATGAAAAGATTGTCCGGATCGAGACAAATGTTTGGTTCGTTGGTCTGGCACTCGGTAAATCCGAAAGGTTCAAAAAGACGCGCCATCATTCGGTGGTACTGTGCCCCGGTTATTCCCGCCCCGGCAAGGTCCCAGACCCAGGTGTAGCCAACCAGGTAGATAATTCTTTCCTCCACTGCCGGATGAGTCAACATTGACCGCACCAGCACCTTGCCAAGCCCGCTCTTCCTCAAGCCCCGAACGACTTCTATGGCCTTTACCTCCATCAGCTTGCGGGGGCCGAGGCCCGCCCACCGCTGGTCGGGGTCCGGGCAGGCCAGAAGGCCAAAGCCCACTATGGTGTTATCCCGGACTGCGAGCACCACGTTTACTTCCTCTTCGCACGACCTCATCATCAGGCTTTCGCCTCTGGTGTAGAGCGACCGAAACCCGGTGTGCTCTCCGAACTGCCGGTCGAACCGCAGCCCGTTGATGTCTTCAAACGATGCGAAGGTCACAACTGAGAGCTTTCCCTCGGGCGTCTCCAGTATGTTCCATTCACCCACCTGATCAGTCCTTCCGTTCTCATCGTAAACGGGCTGGGCGATTCCCCGCGGCGCCTCCAAAATAGTCTTCGCTGTGAGGTTACCATCAAACCGGCCGCAGCCGTGAATATTTTTAGCACCGGTCAATTTCGCTTGACTGGACGCCGAACCTTACGCTATGTTATAGTTACTTTATAGCTAAATAGTAATGCCGGCCGAATCATTCCATGTGCCTAATCACTCTGTCTGGCAAGGGCCAGTCCCCCATGTTCACTATTCTCTTTTTCCTGTTCCCGCCTTCTCCAAGCTGAACACAGGGTGGTCCCGCAC
This sequence comes from Syntrophobacteraceae bacterium, assembly GCA_031292195.1. Lineage (GTDB taxonomy): Bacteria > Desulfobacterota > Syntrophobacteria > Syntrophobacterales > Syntrophobacteraceae > SbD1. Next base: position 18,241 of record JARLHP010000044.1, on the reverse strand, counting down.
CGGCGTCGTTGGCGGCCCGGCCTATGGAACAAACGCAATGCACTGACAAGGGAAATATTATGCACAAACTACTTGCGGGCGAAAGCGCCCGGAGGATGTTCCTTCTGGGCAATGAGGCGATCGCCAGGGGGGCTGTTGAAGCCGGGTTGGCTGTTGGCGCCACATACCCCGGGACCCCGTCCTCGGAGATAAGCAGCACTCTGTTTGAGATGTCTCATGAGAGCGATCTATATTTTGAGTACAGCGTCAACGAGAAAGTGGCGCTGGAGGTTGCGGCCGCCGCGGCCTGTTCGGGCCTGCGCAGCATGGCCATTATGAAACATGTGGGTTTGAATGTGGCGGCCGATCCGCTCCTTACCCTGGCCTACATAGGGGTAAGAGGCGGTATGGTGGTGGTGACTGCCGACGACCCCCTGATGTTTTCGAGCCAGAACGAGCAGGACAACCGTTACTACGGAAAGCTGGCCGGAATCCCGGTCCTGGAGCCTTCCTCGGTGGAGGAGGCGAAGGAGATGGTTCGCTACGCCTTCGAACTTTCCGAAAAGGTGCACGAACCCGTGTTGTTTCGGACCACCACCCGGATCAACCACTCCACCGGGGTGGTCACCCTGGGTGATAGGCAGCCGGTAAAGACGTCGGGAGATTTCACGAAGGACCCCTTCAATTGGGTCCCCATTCCGGCGGTTGCCAGAAATCTGCATGTGAAGCTTTTGAAAAATTGGGTGGACGCAAAGCATCTCTCGGAGATGTCCCCTTATAATTTTACCGAAGGCGGTGGCTGGTGGGGGATCATTTGCAACGGGGTCAGCTATAATTATGTGCGTGACGGGATAAAGGACCTCGGACTCGAAGAAAGTGTAAAGGTCCTTCGAATCGGGTTTTCGAACCCGCTGCCCGAAAACATGATCAAAAAGTTCCTGGCCGGATGTGAAAAGGTCCTGGTGGTGGAAGAGGGCGAACCCTACATGGAAGAGGCGGTCAAGGCCTTTGCCCAGGAAGAGGGGTTGACCATTCCCATAAAAGGCAAAGGGCCGGAGGTTCTCTCCCGGCTCTACGAATTCGACCCCGCCATGGTTCGCAAGGTGATCGCGAATTATTTCGGCGTCCCCTATACGCCGCCGGTCCTGCCGGATTTATCGGATATTCCGGAGATTCCGCAGCGTCCGCCAAACCTTTGCGCCGGCTGCTCTCACCGTGCCACCTACTATATAGTCAAACAGGCCGCCGAAGGGATGCAGACGATATATCCGACGGACATCGGCTGTTATACGCTGGGCATTCTGCCCCCGCTTGCCATGGCCGATTACCTGCTCTGCATGGGTTCTTCGCTGGGCGCCGGGTGCGGCTTTTCAAAAGCTACCGACAAGAAGGTCATTTCTTTTATCGGCGATTCGACATTTTTCCACAGCGGCATTCCGGGCCTTGTCAACGCCATATTCAACAATCACAACTTGACCCTGGTCATCCTGGACAACGGCATTACCGCCATGACGGGACATCAGCCCAATCCCGGGGTGGACATGAGCAAGCTCAACCTGAGCGGCTACGGCCGGGTGTCCATCGAACAGGTGGTGCGGGGGTTGGGCGTTCCCTCTGTAACGATGATCGAGCCTTTCAAGATCAGGAAGAGCATCGAGGCGGTAAGAGAGGCGCTTGAATTCAAGGGCGTATCGGTGGTGATATCCACGCAGATTTGCACCCTTTACGCCAAGGCCTTGAAACTCGACACCAAGCGGGTCTTTAAGATTGGCGACAAGTGCAAGGGGCATCGCAACTGTATAGACCAGTTGGGTTGTCCGGCCTTTTTCACCAAGGATGGAAAAATTCAAATCGACCCGGGGTTATGCACGGGATGTGCGGTGTGTGCCCAAATCTGCCCGGAAAACGCCATTATCCCGGCAAAAGACTGAAGACCATTGATGCTGGAGTCTTGATTAAAAATGAACACTACACGATTGATAATTGTGGCGGTCGGCGGGCAGGGAAACCTTCTCGCCTCCGGTGTACTGGGGGAAGCCGCGCTTCTGTCAAACATTCCCGTGCGCATGAGTGAAATTCACGGCATGGCCCAGAGGGGCGGGGTGGTGGAATCGGCCATGCTGTTTGGAGACGGCGAGAGCACGGTGATCTCGGACGGCGAGGCCGATGTCCTGGTAGGTTTTGAACCTTCGGAAACCCTTCGGGCGCTCAAAAAGTGCAATAAAAACACGGTGGTGGTAACCAATCTGGCGCCGTTGCCTCCCTTTACCGTGGCCATAGGCAAGGGCGTTTATCCGGACCTGGTCCGACTTCAGGAGTTGATCCGGGCAAAAACCAGCAGGCTCATCGCGGTGGATGCCATGGAGTTGGCCAAGCAGGCGGGAAGCAGTCTGGCCGTGAACATGGTCCTGCTGGGGGCGACCATGCAGACCGGCAAAATCCCGGTTTCGCCCGAAAATGTGAAAGAGGCCATTCGGACCAAAGTCAAGCCGGCCTTTGTGGAAATTAATCTCAAAGCTTTCGAACTGGGCTTTGCGGCCGCTCGGACCTAAAAAAGCCGGGCATGGCGTGGAAAGGATTGCGACAGGCGTAACCCTTATCAGATAGGCATTTGTGGAAATAAACCTCGGAAGCTTTCGAACTCGGCTTAGCCGCCCGGACATGAAGGAGCCAAAGCATGGCGTGGAACGATGAGTTTGAGTGTATGCCGCTGCAGGAAATGCAAAAATTCCAATTTGCCAAATTGAAGGAAACGGTCAACTGGGTAATTGAACGAGTCCCTTTCTACCGCAAAAGGATGGAAGAGGCGGGCGTCAAGGCGGACGATTTGAAGTCCGTGGCCGATTTGAGCAAACTCCCTTTTACCGTTAAAAACGATCTGAGAGACAATTATCCTTTCGGACTTTGCGCGGTTCCCATGAACGAGGTGGTGCGCATTCACTGTTCCTCCGGGACCACCGGCAAGCCTATTACCGGTCCTTACACCGCCGATGACCTCGAACAGTGGGCGGAATGCATGGCCCGCAATCTCTGGGCGGCGAGTCTGCGCAAAGGAGATATAGTTCAGAACGCCTACGGGATGGGACTTTTCACCGGCGGTCTGGGCTTTCATCAGGGAGCGACCAAGATCGGCTGCGCGGTGGTCCCCACCAGTTCCGGCATGACCGAAAGACAGATCATGCTGATGAAAGATTTTGGCACCACCGGACTTTTCTGCACGCCCTCCTACGCCCTGACCATCGCCGAGCGCGCGGAGGAACTGGGCACGCCGGTGAAGGACCTGCCGCTACGAGTCGGCTGCTTTGGGGCCGAACCCTGGTCGGAGGCCATGCGCGATGAAATCCAGCAGCGGATGGGGATCGTCGCCATGAACACCTACGGGCTCACCGAACTGGGCGGTCCGGGAATGGGATTTGAATGTGAAGGCAGAATCGGGCTTCATCTCAACGAAGACCATTTTCTGGTCGAGACCATCGACCCGGTAACGCTGGAGCCCGTGGCCGAAGGGCAAAGGGGGGAACTGGTGCTCACCGCCATTCAGCGCCGCGCCATGCCCCTGATTCGTTTTCGAACCAAGGACATTACGACCCTTACCCGGGAACGCTGCTCCTGCGGGCGCACCCTGGTAAGAATGGACAGGATCACCGGGCGCACCGACGATATGCTGATCATTAACGGCGTCAATGTCTTTCCGTCCCAGGTCGAATCGCTTCTTTCCGAGATAGATGAAATTGTTCTCCAATACCTGCTGGTGGTGCGAAAGAAAAAACACCTCGATGAACTCATAATCCGGGTTGAGGGCAAAAAAGAGGTGTTTGAGGCCGGCGCCGGCAGGGTTGAGGTGGTCCAGAAGAAGATAGCCGAGCATATCAAGGGGGTGACCGGCCTCGGCCCGGTCGTGGAGCTGGTGGAGCCAAAGGGGTTGAAGCGAAGCGAGGGCAAAGCCGTCCGGGTCGTTGACGAAAGACCCAAATGACGGCGGCTGTGGAGCACACGACGTAACCGACAGCGACCGGGAAACCGGTCGCTGTCGGTGCAAGAATCTATTCCAACACGTTTACATCAGGGTAGGGTGGGCACAAGCTTTATCGTGCCCACCAACTATAAGAAAACTCCCAGGGCTTCAGCGCACTTCCAGCGGATGCGTTTTGCCGTCCTTTAGATTTACCAGGCCTTCTTCGCAGATTTTCAGATAGGGAATGGCCGCGCTGGTCAGGGTGCAGAGTGAAAGCAGCGGGTCGGGAAAGGAAATGCCCAGCTCGCGCGCTGCCTGCCTTACCGACTTGAGCTTTTCGGCCAGCCGCTCCATGTCGAGATCGGAGAAAACCGCGAAAATGGGCAGCGCCAGTTCGGCGGCTATCCGGCCGTCCTTACAGACCACGGCCCCGCCCCCCAGTTGCCGGACCCTGTCCGCTGCGGCGGCCATGTCCTTTTCGTCCGCCCCGGCCACGATTATATTCGAAATGTCCCAGGCGGCGCTGCAGGCCATCGCCCCCTTCTCCATCCGGAACCCCTGTATCAGCCCGGTGAAGGATCGGCCCGGATGGTGTGCGTAATCGATGGCCGCCACCTTTACGATGTCCCGCCCGAGGTCAACTCCGATTTTCCCGCCTACCGGGAAAACCTCCATATGCGATTCCCTGCTCACCAGGTCGGTCAACATTTCGATAACGCGGACCGTTACGGGAGTGTTCGATCCACCGGCGGCGCAAATGTCAAAATCCGAAGCTGTGACAGGCCCCTGCAGCCTCATGCTGCGAAGCGAGCTGTCGGAAAACCGGTGGCTTCGAGGCTGCGCCAGCACTTCTCCGTCTTTGAAAATGATACGGCCGTTACTGATTACCACCTCGGGCGAAATGGTTTTCGCATCGGGGAGCACCAGGATATCGGCGCACCTGCCCGGGGCGATGCCGCCTATGGCGTGGTCCAGGCCAAAATGCTCGGCTACATTGAGAGTTGCCATCTGAATGGCGGCCACAGGGTCGAAGCCGCAGTCAATGGCCTTTTGCACCACCACTTCCAGGTAGCCCTTCTCCACCAGTTCCGTTGGTTCCACACTGTCGGTGACCAGGATCAGCCGTCTCAAATCGACGCCCGCCTGCCTTATCTCGGAGATATTTTCGAGGTCTTTTCGAACGCTTCCCTCTCGAACCATTACGTAGATGCCCAGGCGCAGCCGCTCCAAAGCCTCCTGGGCGGTGATCGGTTCGTGGCAGGAGGAGATCCCGGACGCGGCGTAAGCCGCCAGTTTGTTGCCCCTGGCGCCCGCGGAGTGCCCCTCCAGGCGCTTTCCGCGATCGAGGGCCGCCTGGAACCTCTGGGCCATAACCTCCGGGGCTTGCAGCACCGCTTGCCAGAAAGACTCTCCGATACCGACGATGTCCTCCCTGTCGAGCAGCTTTTCCAGCCTCTCCCGGGAGAACCTGTCTTCGGATTTTCTGGTGGAAATCGAGGCCGGTGCGGTACCCAGGATTTTTATGGGCTGGCGCCCGGCCGACTCCAGGAATTCTTCCACTCCCTCGTAGCCGGCCACCGGAAAAAATTCCATGGTTTCCGAAATGATAGTGGTGACGCCGCCCTTTATGGCATAGGGAACGAAGGCTTCCATCGTAAAGAAGCATGTGTGCGTGTGGCCGTCAATAAGACCTGGCGCCAGGGTTTTGCCCGCAGCGTCAAGAACCAGGGTGGACTTGCCGGTTGCCTTCGCCGCACCCGGCCCCACGGCGGCGATCCACTTTCCCTTGATGGCTACCGGGCAGTTTTCCACGATTTCGCCGGTGTAGACATTGACCACCGATGCGTTGAGAATCACCATGTCGGCGGGCTCAACCCCCAGCGCCACGCGCATCAACGCCACGCGCTCGCCGGCATCGCACCTGAGCATTTGAGATGTTTTATTTTCCATGCATTTTTCCCCGTAAAGACGGTGAGTATAAGCTGCAAACCAGCTGCAATACAGCTATAACGTATCTTTTGAGGAAAAAGCTGTCAACAGGATTTCAAGGAACGCCGGCGCCGTTGGCGCAACTCGGGGTCCGGCGCACGGAGTGCGCCGGCAGCAAATGGCGGGTGCAGGGCGGACACCGCCCTGCGCTTTTCGTTCTTTGCCGCCCGCGCTTTTGCCCTTCGCCTTTTCAATTCAGCTCAACGGTCATCACGACGTGAACGCTCCGGCCCTCTTCAGGGGCTGGAAAGCTCCACTTTTTCAAACGTGCGCCGATGCAACCGGGTACATCTTTCCCAAGTGCGCCCGGGCTCGATATGCGAACGTCCGCAATCTCCCCATTCTTTTTGATCGTCCATTCCAGGGTGAGCCGGGAGAAGGCGTGCAGCCCGCTAAAGCACCCCGGGAGTTGGGGGAGATTTCGTTCGACTACGCTTCTTACCTCTTCTTCAGAGAGTCCTTTGGTCACTGTAAGGGTGGCTATGACCAGGTTGCGGCGGTGTTCCACTCGGGAGCCCCCCTTCTTGGCGATCTCCGTGGCATAAACCGGCGCGCTCGACTTGGCCCGGAGTGCACCGACCGAGCAGCAATAACCGCGGGGCCCGGGACTGAACATGGCCCTGCCCGCGGCCCTTTCGCCCGGTAGCGCGCTGTCGGTGACTCCCATGGGCAGAGGAAGGGGTTGCTTGACCGTTACCGTAGCGCCGTCATGGCGTCGCGGGTGCTCGTCGATGGCTACAAATGATGTGAATGCGGTGAGCAGGTTGTACTGGAGACCCAGTGCGGTAATTTCGTTCGCTCTTTTCTCTGTTGCCTGCAAGCCGTTGTAGTCCGACAGCCGGGTGACCCGCGAGCGGGCCCAGAGGTAGCGAAGGGCCGAATTTTGGCTCAGGGGTTTAATCCCGCTCACATCGATTCGCTTCTCCCACTTCCTGTGTCCGCTAAGCCCCGTGAGAGTGATCGTCCCTCGGGGGGCGCCCTTCCACTTGCCGCAAACCGCCACCGAGCGTTCCGCAAACATATCCGGCACTCCGGAGGGCTCGACATCATAGGCCTGGAAGCCGTTGAAGCCGAGTTTGATTTGGGTGAGCACCGGCGAGTTCACATATTCGCGAAACTTTTCGGCCATTGCCGGGGCTTCATCGGGGCGGGAGACGACGAAGGGCTCTCCCGCGCCGACCCGGGCCATGCCCTCGATCAGGTAACGGTTGACGGCTGTGCCTATCCCGAAGGGAAAGATATTGGCTTTGCCCAGGTGGGCGCCGATGAGATCGAAGACTGCCGGCTCGACGGTAACGTAGCCGTCTGTAGCTATAACGACGGTCCGGGCAAACCCCTCGGTCTCAGGCAAAGCGAGGGCCCGCCGCAAGGCCGGCAAAAGTTCGGTGCCTCCGGCCCCGTTTTGCCCCCTGAGCAGGGTAACCGCGCTACGAATATTGTCGGGGGTAGCAGGTACGCTGTGATCGGAAAAGAGCGCCGATCCACCGGAAAAGGTCATGACGTTGAAGATATCCGTCGGACGTAGACCGGTCAAAAGCTCCGTTATGAGTTTTCTGGAGATCTCCAGGGGAAAACCGGACATGGAGCCGGAAACATCGACAATGAAAATATACTCTCTCGGAGGTATAGACTCCGCCGTCACGCGTTTTGGCGGCTCTGCCGTGAGCAGAAAGAAGTTTTCATCATGTCCCTGGTAGAGCAGCAGTCCGGATTCGATCTTCGGGCCTGCAAGCCGGTATCGCAGGATAAAATCCCGGTTGCCCCCGGAATGCTCGCCCTGGTCCAGGTCCATGTTGGCGACGCTTTTCCCCTGGAAGGAGATGGTCGTTTTGTGGGAAGGGCAGCTCATCTCCCGGATGGGCACGGTTGCGGCCACCCGGGCTTTGATGTCGAAAGAATAGGGCGCAGGTTCCCCCTCGTGCAGATAGGGGTTCTGCGACCAACTCTCCGATGCCGGGGCTGAAGCGGAGGGCTGGTTGGAATACCGGGGGCCGACGACGGTCGGATAGACGAATTCGTAGAGACCGTCGGTGGGCACGATGGTTTCGGTGTAACGCAGCTCGGTCTTTACCACGTCCCCCGGCATAATGTTGGCCACGTTCATCCGGAAGACGTTGGGTCTTTCCTGTTCGAGAAGGGATGCGGTTTTGTTCTCCTTTTTGGCCTGCTCATAAGTCCGGCGGGCTTCTTCCCTCTTTAGCACCTTCGCCGTTATGGTGCGCTCGCCAATGGTGGTCTTCATCCTGTAGACCGAGGCCCGGGTGGATGCCGGAAAAACGTATACCGCCTCTATCGTTTTTTTGCCTTCATTCTTGTAGACCTGCGTCACGACGACGTCGGCGATGATCCCTGAAATGTCCACGGAGACCGAAGTGGATTTCAACGGAAGCCGGTCCACGCTCGAATCGTCTGATTTTACGAAAAAATAGGGTGAAAGTGTCTTGTCCTGCGATGCGCTCCCCTCTGCCAGAGCCTGCCCGCTGATCATGGCGCCCCCTCCCAAGATCGAAACTATCGCCACAACCAGTGAAAACACCATCTTCCTGCCGGTTAGAAAATGTGAATACTTCATGCCGCTCCTCCATCGTCCCGGGGTTGAATTTTTCGTTTTTCAACCATCTTTGACAAAGTCAGATGCAAAAGGTTCCCCGGTTGTTGTAGAATTTCACGGATCGACGGAACTTTTTCCGATTGTCTCTGTCTGCAATACCAGGGGGAAACGTTTGCTCCTTGCCGTGAAGACTTTGAAAGAAGAAGACAAAGAGGATATCGAACATTTCCTCCTGGGAGACCGTGCGGCCCTGGATAGAGTTGTGCTGCGCCACCAGGACCGGATCTTCAACCTGTGTTACAGACTGCTTGGCGACCACGACGATGCCCGGGATTGCGCCCAGGAGACTTTCATAAAAGCTTTTCGCTCGCTCAGGGGCTTCAGGTTCGAATGCGGGTTGGCGACCTGGCTGCGCACCATCGCGGTAAATGTTTGCAAAAACAAACGCAACTCCGCCGAGAACCGCTTTTGGAAAAGAGTAATGAGGTTCGGACGAAATCCGGAAAACGACGAAGGTCCGGAGTTGGAGATCGAAGACCCGGCGCCCTCTCCCCTGGCCATGATGACTGAGAAGGAAAAGGAGGTTTTACTTCAAGCCGCGATCGATTCTCTTTCACACGACCACCGAACCGTTATTATCCTGCGCTACGTGGAGGAACTCTCCTATGAGGAAATATGCACGATTACCGGGTATAATCTCGGTACTGTGAAGTCCAGGCTGGCTCGGGCCAGAATGCTCCTGCAGGCTGAACTGCGGCGGGAGTCGGGGAAAGGAGGCGGCCATGAAATGCTCTGAGATCAGGGCCATCCTTTTGGAATATACGGGTTCCGAAGTTCCCCCGGAATTCGGAGTAGAGGTACATAGGCACCTGGCGGCGTGCAAGTCGTGCGCTGCGCTCTGTGCAGCCCTCGCGGAGCAATCCGCGGCTCTTGGAAGGCTCCCCAAGCTCGCGGCGCCCGAAGGGTTGCTGGACGCTGTAAAAAGCCGCCTGGAAAAGCCCTCGCTCCTTTCGGTTTTCACCCGGTGGCTGCACGGGTTCTTCGAGACAAACCGCTTCTTCCGACTGGCCGGGGCGGGGGCGGCCGCGATGCTTGTGATTCTGGCGGTCCATGTGGCGTTCAGGGAAAACACCCTCCGCGAGGTTTCGCCTTCCAAGGCCCCGGTAGCCACCGAGGCGCGGCCCCCTGAAGCAGAACATTCGGCGCTCCCTGGCGCCCCGAGTCCGCCCATCCCCTCGCCTCGCGCCACTTTGGCCGCACCCCGGCCGGGCCTTGGCGCAAAAAAGGCCCTGAGGGGAGGCGTCCCACAAGCAAAACGTCACGGTCCTGTTTCCGCCCGAAACCAAACCGTGATGCTGACCCTCGTATGGAAGGCGCCCGCCGGTTCGGCCGGGGAGAAGACCGGCGGGGCGGCGTTGCGGCCCGACAGGTTGTCCAATCAGCGGAGTCGTTCGCTCCCGGCTTCTCTCGCCGCGAGTGCGGAGGGGAATAGAATGCACACCAAAGGGTTGGCGCGGGGAACGGCGGGGTTTGCGCCGGCGCCTCGGCCGGCCCCCCGGTTCAGATCCCGGGGGGTTATGGGCGATGTGATCAGGCTGGTGGAGCGCGCCAAAGGGAAAGTCTTGCACGGGCCGACTCCCCGGTATGAAAGTTGGTCGGGGCCGATCCTGGCCGAACTTCCGGAAGCGAACCTCCATTCGTTTATCGCCGGGATGCGTAAACTGGGCGCGGTCCAATGGAGCCAAGGAAAAGAGCCCGCCCCCGGTTCCAACGCCACAGTCCGTGTGTCGATCCGTCTGGAAAAGGAATAGCCGCAGGCCTTCCTGTTACTTTGGAACCTCCGGATCAATGAAAAGGTTCCGGGCGCGGTCCTTCCCTCTCCGGTTTTGCCCTCAACCGCCCTGACCCCGTTTCTGCATGACCTTTTCGATCATCTTCTGTTGCATCTGCTCCTTGGAAGCCAGGTATGCCTCATATTGCGCCGGAGTAAGCACCCTGGTCAACTCGTTATCCTTTGCCTTCGCTATGGCCATCGTCTGACGCATCTTCATCAGCTTGCCTTCATTTCCCTTTATGACGGGTTCCATTTGCTCAGCATATTTGAGGTTGATTTGCATCACTTGGGGCACCTGCTGCGCCGTGAGGTTGAGTCTTTTTTTCATGAAGGCGGTTTGCAGCTTCGCCCGCACGAGCGGAGTGGTCTGTTTCAATGCGTCCCTCTGGGCGGAGAGGGCGGTGGCGCAAAAGAGCAGCGTAATTGCGAAAAATGCGGTAAAAAAGGTCTTTGCCGGTTTCATGGAGGGTTACCTTTCTTGTAAGTTGGAGTCGAGCCGCTTTTATAAACTACTCAGAACCTAAGCATCCTCCGCCCGGAAAGAAAAGCCCTCCGAAGTAGCGCTGCAAAAATAAACGTTTGTTCTTAGATTTACTTTGGGGGGATTTTTTGTTCCCAAATCCGGAATTTAAAAGAAAGTCCCCGATTTTAACGGCATGCGACACCTCTGTTGGATGCTGTGCCGAGGGAATCTTTTTTCCCGCGCAAGCATCGATGGTATTGGTTGTCCGGGCGCCGTCATTTCCGTAGCGGGGAAAAGGGAGAAAGTCATGATATCAACCGGTTTTAGGTATGTTTCCTTTGCCGTTTTGCTCGGAGGATTTTTGGGCTTCATGTTGCTCGCCAGCCAGGCCGAGGCCAGAGGAAGGTTTGGCGGCGGAAACTATGCTCGGGGAGGCGGTGCTCGCGCCGGCGGTGTTCACGCCGGCGGGGCCGCCGGTTTTCGGGGGGGCGGCGTGGCGGGAGGCTCGATGAGCCGCTCCGGCGCCGGAGGCGCCTACGCCGGCCGCACGTTCCACGGGGGGACTGCGAGCACTAACCGGAGCTATTCAGGCAGTGTGAGCCGCAACTACAACGGGACAGTCAACCGGAACGTCAACACCAACGTGAATCGGAATGTCAACGGGCACTGGAATGGCTACTACGGACACGGATGGGGCGGTGCGGGCGTTGCCGCCGGAGCGGCGGTCGGAGCCGCGGCGGGAGCAGCCATAGGGGCGTCTTCCGCTCCGCCTCCAACCGTTCTGTGTTACAGAAATGGTGTGCCCACCTACTGTCCGGTTCCGTAATGAATCAGAGTGCACTCTTCGGGCTCAAGGGCTGCGGGCCGATAATCCGGAAAACGGACATAATCGCCCGCAGCCTGGTCCGCCTTTCGGGGAAATTATGGCGTCTATCGACCGTTGACAACTCCGCTTGCCGGGGGGTACGCGTTTGCCATGAGCGCCGTTAGCTGGCTGATAAGCCAGCGTAAAAAAATGGACTGATTTGGTAACGCGATGATTTACCTCGATATTCTTGGTGTGGGGTGCCAAAATATCAGCCAGGTATCAGCCAGGTATCAGCCAGGTATCAGCCAGGTATCAGCCAGGTATCAGCCAGCATAACAGCCAGCATAACAGCCAGGTATCAGCATGAATAACAGCGTAAGAACAGTGAACAGTGAAGAGCGAAGAGCGGGGTTTTCGATATGCGGTTTTCAAAGAGGGGGATCACCGAGCGAGGCGAACTGCGGCGGGGGATACGCCGGTTCTCGATTATGCTCGAATCCGCGAGGCTTATACCATAGAGGTTTTTGGAGCTGCAAAACGGAAACGAGAAACGGCAATAGAGGCGGCAATAGAAACGGCAACCAGAAAAGGAAAGAGCAATATGTGAAAGCGAAGAAGGGGACCCCAAAATGGAGGGGCCATTTGGCCCAAAGGGGGTCGGGTAGCCGTGGGCTTTTGCCGGCCCCAAGCCCCCCGGGAACCCGCGCCCGAGTTTCCCCGTACCGGGCCCGGGACTTTCAGAGATTTGTCCGTTTCCGGCAAATCCGGCGACGTCACCTTGCACTACGCGCACCCAAGATTCGATGACATTCAGGGTGTAGTAAAATCAGGTTATCACCCCCCGGATTTTCTTTGCTGCGTTTTGCCGGTCGGCTTAGACACGAAGTTTGAGTTCCCGGGTCCAGTTTTCGGCATCTCCCAGACCAGTTTGGATGGAGTCATAAATCCCTGTCGGCGGATTCAAACTTGAGGCACAAATAATCTGTCTGGAAATTATTCTCCCGAGGCTGCCGCCTTTGTTGATAAGCCATACTTTATGGACCTCGGGCAGGTCGGTTGGAGGATGCAAAAATGAAGAGCGCGGCAAACCCATTGGAACAGGCTCGCGAGATTGCAGTTCGCCTGGAACGGAGGAAATCCGATCTTCAGCAGGCCGGCGCCGCAGATGCCGGCTTCCCGGTCAAGATAACCGCAACTGAAGTGGACATTGCGGTTGAGCACCTCCGCACGATGGAGGAAGAAGTTGCCTGGCTAAACGGCGGGGAGCCCTACGGCACGGTTGCGGCAATTTTCCCCTACGATGCCCCTTCGATGATGCTGGCGCGCGTTTTAGGGGCGGCGCTTATCACGGGCAACAGGCTGCGATTCAGCTATTCGTCCAGCATACCGCGCTCTGCGGCGATTTTGTCCGAGGTCTGCCACCCGGTGTCGGTGCTGGAGCCGGTAACGGGAGTGGATAACCGGCTCTTCGGAGGGCAGTGTGTAAGCGACCCGGAGGTCCGGGTCCTTTTCGTCTCAGGCGCCTTGGAGGTGGGAGAGAGCTACCGGAACCGATCCGAGGCTTTCGACAAGCTTATATTTGCAGGTCCCGGCGGGATGCCCGCGAGTGTTGTCTTCGAAGATGCAGCGGTCGAGGAGGCTGCCCGGTTCATTGCGCGCCGCGCTTTTCTAAACGGTGGGCAGTATTGCGCCACTCTAAAGAAATCCATGATCCACGAATCTTTTATCGATGCTGTCCGTGACCGGGTGCTGGATCTTACGGAGCAACTGCGGGTGGGAGACCCTCTGGATCCGGAAACCGATATCGGTCCGATCAAGGTAGGCCGCACACGGAAGGGCATCGCGAACGCCATCGAGAGGTGTTCGGGCGCCCGACTGCTGCGCGGCGGCGTAAATGGCGAGACCGTGTATCCCCTGATCTTCGAGGCCGACCGGGACTGGCTGGTTCCTGATCTTCAACTGTTTGGACCCTTTCTCGTTATCAAGCCGTTCCGCGATCCACAGAGGGCTGTCCGCGAGTTGATACGAACCAGGTACGGCTTTCAGCTCTATATTTTCGGGTCGGCATCAAAGGAAGCGGTACGGCTTTTCAACGAAAATTTCGGGATGGTTTTCGACAATCCAAACTTTTTGTTTGCGCCTCTTCGCACTTCCTTCGGAGGCAAAAAGGAAAGCGGCTGGATAATCGAGCGGTCCAAAGCGGGATGGATTACCAGGGACGGCAGGTTCCATTACAGCGTGGAACTTGTTCGCCATTGAGAACAAAAGCGGCCATCCTCAGGCCGAGTCGGACCTCCAGACCGCCCCCCGGCCGGCCCACAAAAGGAACCAGAATTATTGCCTTTTTAAGACCCCTTCTTTCACTTTCTTTCATAATTTTCAGTTTGATAGAAATCACACTTCATGCAGTTGACCAGCTTCCTCGCAAAGCTCCCCTGCACTTTACCGCCGCAGAAAGTCCCCGCAATGCGAGCGCAGTGCGTTCCGTGATCCGGATAAGCGGGACAAACCCCGAATTCGGCGGCTTTGGCGCCGCCCTTTTGCCTTCCACACTTCTTGAATTCCCAGCAGTTCATGACGGCCTCTCTGTTCGCGTTTGATTTAATATTCGGTGCTGGAGACGATAATCTTAAATGGATTATTTCTCGCCGGCCAACCTTTTCCTCCGGGCAGCACGAAACAATCCGACGGACACTTCCCAATTCTGCCTGTCGGTCCAGACAAATGGAGCTGATGGATCAAAACTTGCGTTTATTCTTGTCTCCGAGAAATTGAGAGCCCTTGACGCCCCTATTGTTCACACTCAGCATGATGAAATTCTTGTGGAGGCGAGGGAAGATATGGTGGACCTGGAGAAAGAGATCGTGAAGGGAGCCATGGAGGAAGCATTCAGGCGCATTTTACCGCAGGTTCGGTTTATCGTGGGGCCAAGAGTTATCCCAACCGCCCAACCGGGGTCAGACCCAATGCCGTTTGAATTGTCGGGACGAGGGAGGGACTTTTATTCTTCTCCAGCCCTTCAGTCCTTTTTCCGTCAACATCGTTTAGGGAGTTTCCTCCTCCGAGAGCCGAGAACAGGGCCTAAGTGGCGCCTTCCTTCACGGCGCTTTCTGCTTTGCCAGTCGTCTCTTCGCTCTAAAATCCGTTGACTGTAAAAGGTCGAAGACATAAAATTGATATTATCGAGACATAGCCACTCCAGGGAGCCACGCAAATGCAATTGACGTTTATCGGGATGTCGGGTTGCGGGAAGTCTCACTGGTCTAAGGCGCTTGTTCAGCAAGGATTCAAGCGTTTTTCATGTGATGAGCTGATCGCACGGAAACTCTCGGCCAGCTTAAAGAATCACGATGGCAGTAAGCTGGAACTGGGTGAGTGGATGGGGTTTCCATTTCATTCAGGGTATCATGACAGAGAAAGACGGTATGTGAATGTCGAAGAGGAGGTAGTCAGAGACATCGTCCAAGATTTTGAATCGGGAAAGTTGAACCACAGCATGGATATAGTAGTTGATTCAACAGGAAGCTTGATCTATCTCGATGCAAAATTACTTGAACGTCTCAAAAACCATACTAAGTTTGTATACTTCTATGCTCCATCCTCTCTATGGGATGAAATGACTCTATTATATAGTTCAAATCCTAGACCAGTGCTGTGGAATGGGATGTATAATAATAGACACAATGAAACGAATGAACAATCCATAGCAAGGTGCTACAAGGATCTCATAGTTAGCCGCGATAGGCTTTACAGCCAATATGCAGATATAATAGTAAGCGCAGAGAGACTCCGAGAAGGACGTTTTGACTCTTCAGGCCTGCTGAGAGAAATAAAATTGAAATTTTAATGGGCTTATCGTCTGATTCGGATTTTACAGTTCTTGAACTGCGGTATCCAATTTTTCGCGGTCCGCGCCTTTTGACATGTTTAGAAAAAACCAATCAGCTGTAAAATACAAAGGGCGACCCCTTTCCTACTACGGACCCGGATGGGGTGCTGCGGGCGCGGCGGTCGGAGCGGCGGCGGGAGCAGCCATAGGAGCGTCTTCCGCTCCGCCCGCTCTGTGTTACAGAAACGGCGTGCCCATCTACTGCACGGTTCCGTGATCAATCCGAACGTAGTCTTCGGGCTTAAGGGCTGCGGGCCGATAATCCGGAAACGGAAATAATCACCCGCAGCCTGGTCCGACTCTTCCGATTCTCAGGGAATTTTGGCGTCTATTGACCGGCAGGCAGCACTTCCCCGCTTAACCCTACAAAGACAGTCATGTTTTGAACCATCGTGCTTTTCCTGTGAGACAGGTACGATGCATGGTTTCGCTTCAAGGTATATTCTTGAACAGAGTCTGACCCGCTTAACTCAAGTCGCCGGTTTGACCGTTCCGTTGGCGACTTCGGTTGCCGGGTGGAGACGCGTTTGCCATGAGCCCCGTATGCTGTTTTACGCTCTTAATACAGCAAATTTTTCCGTCAAATTTCTTGGGAAGTTGAATTCATTGATGTTTTAGGATTTGGAGGTTGTAAAAAACAGCGTGATATCAGCATGGAAAACAGCCAGGCAACAGCATAGGAACAGCGAAGGGTGAAAAGTGAGGTGTGAATTGGCCCGTGGTGGAGTGATTCCATTCGGTTTTCAAAGAGCGGCGTTGCCGATTGGCGGGCGATAGGCCAGTCTATCGATTACGCTCGAATCCACGGGGTTATACCACGAGGGATTTTCGATCTGCAAAAAGGCAACGAGAAACGGAAAGGAGAACCGGCAATAGAAACGGCAAGCAGAAAAGGAAAAAGTAATGAGTGAAAACGAGGCGCCTGCGCGCCGATACGATTTCCTGGCGGGTGCTCACGCGGCACTTTAGCTTTCCTAACAGGTTGGTGAAAAAGGGTCCTTTCTGATCGAGCGTGAGCTGATCCAACGTTAATTCATGTTAATCAATAAATCGGTCTGCTTTCATAATCTTGTCCCTTGCATCCATTAATAGATTCCGCAGCACCTTTGCTACGTGTGTAGATCATTGTCCGCCTTTGCCTTACAGTGATATTCAGGAATCTTTTGCAGGGCATCGCCCATTTCCTGCTCCGCAAGCCGCAGCTCGTAGTTTTTCTGTAGGTTCATCCAGATATCCGGCCCCGTGCCGAGCCACTTGCCGAGCCGCAGGGCCGTGTCGCCCGAAATACCGCGCTTGCCGGCCATGATCTGTGTCAGCCGGTTTGTCGGCACGCCCAATTTTTTCGCCAGTTCGTTCGCGCTCATGCCGAGAGCCCGCAACTCGTCGGCCAGGTGCTCTCCCGGATGGATAAGAAGTCGCGCCATGTTACACCTCCTAGTGGTAATCCACAATTTCCACATTCAGCGGTCCCGGTGAATCTTCCGGCCATTCAAAGCAAATCCGCCATCGATCATTGATACGGATGCTGTACTGGCCCTTGCGATCCCCTTGCAGTCCTTCCAGCCGGTTGCCTGGCGTATTCAACGCCATCAAACGGTCGGCGGCGTGCAATCGTTCGAGCCGCAGCATTGCCTGCCGCTCGATCCCGTGAAAGGCCTTGACCCGTTCGCCGTCGAAGAACTCCCGAGTCCGCTTGTCGCGGAAACCTAAAATCATTCTATACCTACCACGTTATACGTTGTACGTCAACAGTCCAGGCGCAAGCCTCTTTTTCCTTCAGAGCCCCCTTTTTGTCAAGTTCATTCGTGCTGACGCAATGCCTTCAGCCCCCGTTGACCGTGCGCTGGTCACCTTCCTTGCCTCCCCGATCTTCCTCTGCCCTTTCCTGATGACCCCGCACACGAAATCACGTATTTGAGCACGCCGCGCCACACTGATTCTTAAAGCATTTTGTCCGGTTTTTGAAATCGTGGTATGGGCAGGACGCGGGTTTGAGAGCCGTACCGAAGGGCTGACAACGAAAGGACAAACGGACTGTGAGGTAAAACCGGCGCCGGAAGGCTTATTATTCCCGAGTTTCCTGAATGACGGACCTGGATTTAAGCCAGCCCGCGAAATCGGCTTCCTCCATTTCGTTTGCTGCCAAAGCCAGCACGGCGGCCACTGTTTCGGCTTCCGAGGCCATCAATTCCCATCCGTTGAGGTTAAGAAAAACGTAGGCGGCAAGAAAACCTGTGCGTTTGTTGCCGTCCACAAAAGGATGGTTCCGAATAATGCCGAAAGCATAAGCGGCGGCCAGATCGAAAACGGAGGAGTCACCATAAACCGCTTGATTTTGCGGGCGAGCCGGAGCCGATGACAACAGACCGGCGTCACGGATGCCGGGGCTTCCGCCATGCCCGGCAATTTGTTCGCCGTGCATGGCAATGACAACCCCCTCAAGAAGCCGGCACCAGGTCATTTCCCGGCAAGCTCATGCAAAGCGTTACGGTATTTCTTCATGCCGCGCCGCGCCGCTTTCATTTGCTCTTCAAAGTCCGGATCGTAGGGCGTGACGGAATAACCATCAGGTGTTTCCGTTAAAAATACACTGTCGCCCTTCTTCACTTTGAGGCGGGCGGCCGCTTCCTTCGGCAGTATGATGCCGGTTGAATTGCCAATTTGAGTTACGGTAGCACGCATAAGAGCACCTCCTTGTTACACCATACGTTATAACAAGGCATTGTGCCTGTCAAGCGAAGCCGGTTTTTCGGGTAGCCTGTTTTGCGACGTT
>JARLHP010000043.1 GCA_031292195.1 Syntrophobacteraceae bacterium | reverse complement strand
TTTTTGGACAGGAGCACATGGGTGTAGAGGTTTCTGGCCTCGTAGGCCGTTATATTCTCTGTCACTCGCAAGCGGCCCATTCGAATGATAAAATTTCCGGCGGGCTTGGAGGCCAGTATCTCGAGTATCTCCGTTTCTTTGTCGCTAACGGCCCGCGTAAAATAGGGAACGCTGGCGGGAGTGGCGCGTATCAGCTTCTTTTGGAGATCAAGCGATTCTATGGCGTAGGTCTCTCCGCGGTGTAGATAGATGGCCCCCGGATGGCATTCCTTGAGAGCGCGAACGCCTTCGTTTTTGCCCAGGGCCGTGGCCTTGCCGTCGGTGGTCTTGGTGATCGTATAGGACGGGCCGACCGAGCGAATGTCGAGCAGACGGTGAGGGCGCGCCATGGCGCATATCAACTGGTTTCCTTCCAGGGTCTGGATAAGCCTGCAGCGGGAAACAAGTTCTTTTATCGCTTTTAGGACCTTTTCTTCGGAGAAACCCTCTTCGGATGCGCCGATGGGAAGTTCGGCGGCCGCGCAGGGCAGGTGAGCGTACAATATCTCGGGATTTAGCGGGTCTATCACCGCGATTTCGTAGCTGCTTTCCAGGAAGCGCTCGGGGTGGTTGACGATGTACTGATCGAGTGCGTCCTGGTCCGGAATTAGCACTATGGCCGATTCCCGTCCGCTCCTTCCGACGCGCCCCCCCCGCTGCCAGGTGGTCATGACCGTTCCCGGATAGCCTACCAGAATGCACAGATCCAAACCGCCAATATCTATTCCCAGCTCGAGAGCGCTGGTGGAAATGACCGCGTTAAGACTTCCGTCCGCAAGATGTTGCTCGATCAACCGCCTTTCTTCAGCCAGGAACCCGGCCCTGTAGGAGCTGACCTTGTTTCGAAGCCCCCGGTCCGCTTCGATCACGCTCATGTGAACCAGTTCGGTCATTTTTCGGGACTGGGTGAAGGCAATCGTTTTCAAACCGGCCCTGGCGGCCTGGACTATCAGGCGCGCGGCGGTCCTGGCGGAGTGGCCGACACTGTCTTCGGCCGCGCGCAGGAAGACGAAGTGGCGTTTGGCGCCGGGCGCCCCACTGTCTGTGCACACGGTGGCTATCTGGTCGCGGCAAACCCCGGTAAGGCTTGCGGCAAGCTCGCCGGGATTGCCGATGGTTGCCGACAGCAAAATGAAGCGGGGGTCGCTCCCGTAGTGGCGGCAAATTCTTCGCAGTCTGCGGAAGATCTGGGCCACGTGGCTGCCGAAAACGCCTCTGTAGGTGTGCATTTCATCGACGATGACAAAGCGAAGCTTTTTAAAGAATTCCTCCCACTTGTGGTGGAAAGCGAGCAGTGCGTAGTGGAGCATATCCGGATTGCTCAGAAGAACGTTGGGGTGGCGCTGGCGTATCAACGCCCTCTGGTGAGGGGTGGTGTCGCCGTCGTAGACGCAGGACCTGAAGCGGGAGGCGCCGCCGGTATCGGCGAGGGCGGCGAACAATTGTTCCAGCGAGTCGAGTTGATCTCGGGCCAGGGCCTTTACGGGAAAAAGATAGAGCGCCCTGCTGTCCGGGTCAGCCACCAGCGCCTCGGCCACGCACAGGTTGTAGATGAGGGATTTGCCGCTGGAAGTGGGAGTGGACACCACGGTGTGGCTGCCCGAGCGGATATGTTCCAGGGCCGTTGCCTGGTGGCTGTAGAGGGCGGTTATACCAAGCTTTAGCATGGCCTGCCGGACGGGGTCGGGAAGCGGAGTGGAGAGCTTGCCGAAAACGGGCGGCTGCGCGGGAAGCTCGGCATGATGAGCGACTTCGAAATCCTTCAGTCGATATGTCAAAAGCCTGTTTAAAAAGCTTTGAATCACGATAAAGTCCGGCTAGAAGATTCGTATCCAGGGTGAGCGAATAGGCTGTCTCGCGCCCCCACCTTAACCCAGAAAGGAAATGCGGGGCAAGTCAAAGAACGAGCTTGCAATTCCGATCCCGGACTTTAGTATAGGGGGAGATTGGCCGCTGGGGGGCCGGGCCGCCCCCGAAGACGTTTTTGGGAAGCGACCGAAATTGGTTCGCGCAACCGCAAAAGGAGGAAGCCATGCAGTTTGAAGAGACGATCAAAAAAATTCACTGGCTTGGCCACGATGGGTTTCGCATTGACGGAAGCACGGTCGTCATGATCGATCCCTTCAAGATTTCGTCCTTGAAACCAGCCGATCTCATACTGATCAGCCATGAGCACTTCGATCATACTTCGCCCGAAGACGTGGACAAAATCAGGAAAAGCGATTCCGTCATATTGGCCAACGCGACTTCGGCAAAACAACTCAAAGGCGATGTACGGGTTGTCGCTCCGGGTGACCGACTGACGGTCAAAGGGGTGGAAATCGAGGTCGGGCCGGCTTACAACACCAATAAAGATTTTCATCCCAGGGCCGCCGGCATGCTTTCCTTTGTCTTCAAACTGGACGGTGTGCGCTATTACCACGCCGGAGATACCGATTTCATCCCGGAGATGAAGCATCTCGACGTGGACATCGCCTTTCTGCCCGTCTCCGGCACCTATGTAATGACCGCGGATGAAGCGGTACAGGCGGCCAAGGCCATCAAGCCCAAGGTGGCCATTCCGATGCATTATGCGGAAATAATCGGTTCGGAAGAGGACGCGATGCGGTTCAAAAAGGAGCTGGATGGCCAGGTAGAGGTGGTGATTTTGAGCCGGGACGCCTAGCGAAAGGCTCCCCGCCTGGAGGTTCGATTTTTTTGGGAGTCGATTCCAAAACGAACGAGTTCAGGGGCATTTGGTTCAGCCTTGATCTTGATGTAAGTCCGCCGAGTTACGACCTGTCCTGGATCGTGGGGTGAGAATAGATCGATGGTGTTGTAGGGTTGAGGTGCAGGCTTCCAGTCGCGATCAAGACAAGTCGCGGCTGGAAGCCGCTCCTATCAAAGACTGGGAATTCCCGGCAGAACCAATTTCCCGTGCGAACGAGTTGTTTCGTGTTGACAGATGACCCGTGGAAATGGTACTAAAGGCGGTCTGGTCGACGTACGAGGGCCGTTAACTCAGAAGGTAGAGTATCTGCCTTTTAAGCAGAGAGTCGCCGGTTCGAATCCAGCACGGCCCATTTGCTCGACGGGAGCTGTGAGTTTAGGCAAGCAGCCTCTCTTCGAGATTTTCGAAATGCTTTTCTTGACAGTGTGCCGCCCAGGTGCTAGAAAGCACTCTTTACGCTGAGCGGCCAAACGAGTGCGAGCATTTCGGTTTAGATGTCCCCATCGTCTAGCCCGGTCCAGGACATCGGCCTTTCACGCCGACGACACCGGTTCAAATCCGGTTGGGGACGCTAGAGAAAATGAAGAGGTCAGGCTGAAAAGCTTGGCCTCTTTTTCTTGTTTCGGGTAAATCTTCGAGTAAATTCCCATCTGATCCTGTCGAAAGCAGATTCAACACCGGCGCAAGGTCGCGGTTTATGCTCTGTAAATAAAGTTCGGTCGTATGAACATTTTTATGTCGTAAAACGCGTTGAACAGTTTTTGAGGATAGTTTGTATTTGTCATTGAGCATCGAGGCGACATAGCGCCGAAGAGCGTGAAACCCGAAGGACTTCAATTCGGCTCTGTCACAGAGTCTTTCAAGGAAATGTTGTAAAACGGAAACTGGCTTGCCATACCAACGCCCGCCATGTGCGCACATGAAAACCCGATCACTTTCCGGGAATTTTCGGTTTGCAAGAAACTTCCTTCGCCCGCGCTTGCAGATGAGAAGCCACCATGTCGACCGTTACAGAGCCGACAGGAATTCCGCCTCCCCATTTCTTCGAAAGAGATTGAAGCAATCGCCGTTTTTCTTCAAAAACCTTTTTCGAAAATTTAGTTTCCTCGAAATCGAGATATTTGGAAAAAAATATTCGCAATTCCGTGCCTGTCGGGGTCTGTTCCGGCAGGGACCGAAGCTCTTTGTCTTTTTCGACTTCCCATTTTTGAGCTTCGGCTTTTGTGTTGAACAACTTTGACGTCCTTTTCCCCTGAAACATTACCGTTCCGCTCCACTTCTTGCCCTCTTGATATGGCATTTATTAGGCGGCAAGATAGGTGAGCAGCACTTCCTGAATTCTCATCTTTCGCGCAAGTCGGTCCATGCCTTCCATAATGATCGTGCGGACGCCGTTTTTGAAGAAATGAGCATAAAGATTTAGGAAGGTCTCACTTTTCGAACGGAATTCATAAGTCCGGGAAAATGTGGTATGGTCGATCCCGGCAACAGGAAGGTCATGAACGAGTTCCTGAAAATTCGGGGAAGGGGAAATATGCCAGACATTGCAACGATTGCATCCGCTCTCAGTAGCATAAAAACTGCCGTCGATATAGCAAAGCTCATAAAGGAAAGTTCGGTTTCGTTGGAGCAGGCAGAGGTCAAGCTCAAGCTGGCAGAGCTGATAAGTGCTCTGGCTGACGCCAAGATCGAAATCGCAAATGTTCAGGAAGCTCTTGTGGGCAAAGACCGGCAAATCGCTGAATTAAGAGAATTGCAGAATATCCGAGAAAGATTGAAGTACGAAGCCCCTTATTATTGGATGGACAGAGATGGCACCAAAGATGGGCCATACTGTCAACAGTGCTGGGATAATTCGCAAAAATTGATCCGACTTCAGGGAAGCACGGATGGCTATTGGCATTGTAGGACTTGTGATAGCGGCTATACCGACCAAAATCACTCTGGGAGTGGAGGTGGTGTCGGTTATTACGATAATTATTAAAGGGCTTTTCAACCAAAGGAAGGGAAGCTGACATCGCGCTTCCTCTCTTTAGCCGGGGCCATACTGAAAATCTCGCTTTTCCGATCTCCTGTATCCAGAGGAGCCGGCAGGAAGACGTTTTCATCGGTCGTCGCGACCTCCAGCACTGAAATAACATTCTTTTCGGGGGGAATGTATTGCGTTGGCTTAACGTCAGGTTTTTCCCGGCCTCGAACCTCTTTTGCCCGCTCTGCGCGATATTCGGCCACCCTGTCAAACGCAGACTTGACCCTATCTCACGCGGAGCGGAGGAGACGGCGCCCCTTTCTACCACTGCGCAAGCCTAGTTGGACAAGTACACACCGCTGAGTTCATCTATCATCTTGTGGAAAGCTTCGTGCTTCCCCGTGCCGATCTTTTCCTGTTCCATTTTTTCAAATTGGTCGAAAAGCCGTGTTTGTTCCTCCTGGGAGAGATTTCTTTCTCCCATTACGAAGAGCACGTTGTTTTCCTTCTCGATGTGGCCCCTCAGCAGTTCGATATAGCCTCTCGCAGCCCTTACAAACTCGTCGGTTCCACCTTCTGTTTTTTTCAGCTCTTCCAGGGCCTCCCGCATGGCCCGGATGTAGTTGCGACCCCGGGAATGATCGCTCAACATCACGCCGATAGGGCCGCCCTCTCTGGGAATGCCGGCCTTTTCCAGGGCGGGAAAGAGGATATCTTCCTCTTTGCCGTGGTGGCACTTGTCCGCAAAGACTTGCAGGAATTCGATGATCTGCTCCAGGTGGCCGAGGTTGGCCGGTTTTCCGGAACTCATCTGTTGGGAGATCCGCTCCAAAACCTGGAGCATGGTCAAGATGCCTTCGTGCTCGGCCCTCAGTTGCTCTGTCACGTTCATCGGTTTGCTCCCGAATAATGGAAATAGGTTAAAAATAAGATAAGCATCCCGATCAGCGTGATTGACCGCGCTAATTCAAACCTGTTCGCCCCGGCTCTTAAAACTTTTCCCTACCACAGCGCCGATCAACGAGCCGATAATGGCGCCGGCGACGAACTCGGAGAACCAGTGAATGGTAGCCGAAACTCCGATACCGATATAAAAAGCGTATAGAAGCGCCAGGTACCGAATAACCTTGTTTTCGGGATAGAGTTTCCAAAGTGAGACAGTCATTGCAAATGCCACCGTGGTATGTGACGAGGGCCATCCCCAGAACATACCCCCGCGCAAAAAGCCGAGACGAAACCCGTGGCTGCTGTCGATAAGACGGTTGTGATCAAAATAATGAGGCGGAGGGATCCTGCCCGTAAAAGCCTTATAGGAGGAAGAGACAACCAGTGCCAAAAGGGCCGACTGGCCCAGGGCGAAGGCGGTGGTAATGATGGCGGACAATCTGCCCAGCAGGCCGATCAACAACAGGATCAAGGGAACCAGGAACGGAAGTATCATGCCTAGGATGACCGCCGGAAAAAGAAATCTCCGCAAGGCGGGCGGCCGTGTGAGTAGGAAGTAATACCAGTCAAAGCCGGTCGCTACGATGAGATAGGTGAGGACGATGGCCAGAGCGTGCCACAGCAGATTACGGCCCTGGAAACATCGGATCACGTTTTGAGGCAAGTCGTGAAAAAATCCGGTCATGGAAACACCTTTGTCGGGGCGGTGGGACCGCCAACCGGGGGCGGTGGTACCGCCGGCCGGGATAGCCAAGCCCGAACCAGGGGGCGGTGGGACCGCCAGCCGGGATAGCTGGTTTCAGGGTTTTCCGGGGGCGACAGGAGAAATTGCCTGGCAAAGTTCCTGCCGGCCCTCCCGGCACTACGCGCCCCGGACACTGTGTGTCCGGGCCACCCGGGCCGCCGCTGCCTGGAAAAGGGCCCTGGCCGTATCTTCGAGCAGATCTCTTCGGGCAAGCTTTTCTCTCCATTTCGAAGGGATCGCGTCATAGCCGTAAAAAGCGCCCGCGATCTGCCCATAGACTGCGCCGGTGGTGTCCGCGTCATCTCCCAGGTTCACCACCTTGAGACATCCCTCTTCGAAGGAGGCCGTGGAGTTGAAGGCCCATAAGGCGGCCTCCAGGGTGCGCACCACATGGCCCTTTCCATTGATCAGCGGGGGCTGTTTGCGCTTGTAATCGCCATCGGCGATGGGCAAAATGTCTGGGTGCAGCCGGTTTTGAGTCCAATACTCCTTCACCGGGCAGTATTTTTCCGAAAGGATTTCATTTTTGGACACGCCCCGCAGGGCCCCGACGATCAGCCCGGCAAAATAGCGGCAGGCGTCCACACAGGCCGGATGCGCGTGGGTAGTCCTGGAGCCTTCGCCCGACATCCTGATGGCCTGTTCGGGGCTTTGCGCAAAGAACAAGGGCAGGGGCGCCAGGCGCATGAGCGAACCGTTTCCGGCCGAGCGCTCCTCGGTTGAACCGCTATAGGGATTGCCCGTTTTTTGAAAATTCACGAGGGTCGCCCTGGTGGCGTTGCCGATGTCAAAGCACGCTCCGGTGCTGCTCATATATCCTTCTTTATACCACCTGAGGTATCTTTCCATCTGGTCGTTGGGGTCGAAGCCGCTTTTTTCGACAAGGCTTGCGGCCAGGCAAAGGGCCATGCTGGTATCGTCGGTCCATTGACCGGGCTGGAGGTGGAAGGGGCCTCCCCCCATCATTTCGGTAATGGGCTTAAAGCTTCCCGGCGGTTTGAACTCCAGGGGGATGCCGAGCGCGTCACCCACCGCAAGCCCGAGCAGGCACCCGAGATAGCGATCGAGAAGGCCGGCTGGTTGCCCTGCGGGGATGATCTCATCGGGCGGATTCCTCAAGAGGCCATCGCAGGGGTTGAAAGGCTTTCCCGAATGATCGAACGGCACGCTATTGTCCATGCTCTTCGTATCTCCTGAAGATGGCGGTACTAACGGCAGGCGTCTCAAACTTTCCGATTATATTTTAATCCATTATCGCGGCGAGATAATAGCCCAATTAAAGGAGTGAGCCAATGGCGCTTGCGGTAACAGGGTTGCGTCCTTACATATCGGCGAAGGCGATGATATATGATTTACGGCCGTGCTTTGCTTCCAGATGCGAGGAGGATCAAGAGATGAAGGTTAAAACATGGAGTTTTCTGCCGGTAGTAGCGTTTCTGCTGGCTACCACGGTTGCCCTGGCCTTCGAGGCCGCCCCCGGGGTTGGCCCGGACGCGGCCTTGCAAAGATTGCTCGAGGGCAATCGCAGTTTCGTTGCAAACAGGTTGACTATCAAGGAATCCAGCGCTCCGGCCAAACGTTTGGCCCTCGCTTCGGGGCAGCACCCTTACGCCGTTATTCTTTCTTGTTCCGATTCGAGGGTCCCTCCCGAAATTATCTTCAACAAGGGACTGGGTGAACTCTTCGTCGTAAGGGACGCGGGCAATGTGGTAGATCCCCTCATACTCGGGAGCATCGAATACGCCGTGGAACACCTCGGCTCCTCTCTTATCATGGTGCTGGGCCACAGCAGGTGCGGAGCGGTGAAAGCCGCCCTCGACGCAACAGGGCATGAAGACCCCAACGTCGGCGCAATCATCAAAAGAATCGCCCCCGCGGTTCAGCTTGCCCGAAAGGAAATCAAGGGGAAGGATAAATCCGGCTTGTACGAGTCGGCCATAGACTTTAATATCAAGCTGTCGGCTCAGGCGCTGCTGAGCGAGTCGCCGATCATACGCTCCCTGGTCGATTCGGGCAAAGTGAGGATCGTGTGTGCCGAATATGACGTCCAGGACGGGACGGTCAAGACGATGTCCTGCAAGATGAAATAATACCAGGTTGCGTTCAAGATTTGCCTGATGGGTGGAGCGAAGCGCAACCCATCTTTATCGACGCGTCTTGAACGCCTTCGAAGTATCTATTGTGAAGGGCGCTCTAACCGGGAGGAGATCGTGAATATCAACAGGATGGATCACATCTGCATTGCCGTAAAGAATCTCGATGAGGCGCGCAGGAAGTGGGAACCGCTTCTGGGAAAAAGCGCACCCGATGAGGCCTATGAGGACGAACGGGAAAAGATCCGGGTGGCGCGCTACCGGATAGGAGAGGTCGGGTTTGAACTGATGGAGTCCACAACCCCTGAGGGAGATGTCGCCGGGTTCATCGACCGACATGGCGAGGGGGTTATGCTCATCAGCTTCAATGTGGACAATACGCGCGATTGCATAGAGGAACTCCAGGAAAAGGGTTATCCCTTTATTCCCGATAAACGGGGCGAGATCGCCCGTCCGTTCCGTGACGGCGAATTTACGTTCATACACCCCCGAAAACTAAACGGGGTCCTGACGGAAATCATCGATGATCGCGGCGGGTTGGCGTTTCGGGCAAAATAACAATCCATCCCGGCCACCGGATACTTTGACAGCGTTGTCGGGGCGGCGGGACTTTACAGGCTCGAAACGGCCGGTTTTTGCTCGGTGGCTTTCTGATGGCCGACGGTTGCCGCCAGCAATCCCGTGGAGAGCCAGAACGCCTCCCGGATGCGCCGCAGGATGGCGAAGGCGCCGGCCAACGAGGCCCCCAGGTCGAGTCCCAGGGCCACCAAAACCGTGCCGCTGTCCTGGATCCCGAGGGCGCCGGGAATCATAAAGCCAATGGAGGCAAAGATGGTGGCCAGCGCATCCAGGCATAAGCCCTGGCCGAAGTTTATGGGATGTCCCATCAACCGGAAAAAGACGCCGGCCTCTACGGCGTGAAACAGCCAGCCCAGCATGAGCGCCAGGAACGACAGGAAAATGCGCCGGGGATATTTGCGATAAAAACCGGCCAGGCACAAATCCAGGTCCAGGAGTTCCCGCTCCTTTTCTTTGAGTTTCTTCGGACACAAGCCGCATTTTTCGAGAAGACGCATTGCCGATACGCAGGGACTTTTGCGTTGAACGATCAAAAACAATATGGCGCCGGCCCCCAGCGCCAAAACCGCCAGGCTTAGCAGCCTCAGGTGGAAGACGCTGATACTCAACAGAAACGGGGTAAGGACAACGCCCAGGAAACAATAAAAGGCCAGGCTCGAAATGAAGAGTCCCTTGTGAATCACCACGGAAGCTGTGGCCTCTTCCCATGGGACCCCCAGGTCCCTTAGACGGAAGACCTTGAAGGGTTCGCCCCCCATGGAAGCCGTGGGGGTCAGTTGGTTGAGGGATTCTCCGGCCAGGTGAAGCAGAAAAAGACGGCCGGGGGAAGGTCGGGTCATTTTATCCGGCAGAAGAAAACCCCAGGAGAGGGCCCAAAGGAGATTGACCAGGCCGTAGGGCAGGAACAACAGGGGCCAGTAATAGCCGGCATGGCCCAGGTAGAGGCCCAGGCTCGCCCAGCCCAACTGCTTCAACATCCAATAGAGAAAGACCGTGCCGGCAATCAGCAGAATCAGGTTAAAGCGGCGCATCGACGTAATGCCTGGAATCCTTTCCGCCTGTATTTCAAGAAACTGAAGTCTTATGGAAGTAGAGCCCCGGAAAACATGTGGGTGGCAACATAGCACAAATCGCGCCCGGACCGGGAGAAAATAAAAGCCGATCGCGCCTGGTGCGATCGGGAGTTTGAATTGTTGTTATTATTGGTAAAAAGGTAAATAGTGCGGTGGAATATCCGGATTGACCTCCAGATTTTGATTGTGTAAAGTGCCGGGTTCATACATCCTTGAGCGAAGGGCCGCAGGGGCGGCCGAGCGTTCTGGTTGATTCGGATTTGTCACGTTTAAACAGGATCTTACAGTGCTAAAATGTCAGACGGGCGCTGCGGAATGTATTCCGCAAACTGCGTCTTCCTCAGCAAAAAGCTATCTATCGGTATTGAGCCATCCCGTATTGTGGATCTTTCTTATCAGCCTTCCTTTTTACCTGATCGGGGTAAGGAGCCTGGCCCTCTGTGATAATGACGCGATGTACCCGCAAATCGCGGGGGAGATGCTGCATTCGGGTGACTGGATCACCCCCCGGCTGGACGGGGTAGCCCATTTCGACAAGCCCCCCCTGATCTACTGGCTCAATGGTGTCAGTCTGAGCGTTTTGGGTCATACCGAGGCCGCTGCGCGTATCTGGCCCGTGCTGGGCGCCTGTTTGACGATCCTTGTGGTGGGCGGGATCGGCGGTTCGCTTTACGGAAAACGTGCGGGGTGGTTGAGCGCGTTGGTATTCAGCGGATGTATGGGCCCCTTTCTCTACTGCCGTGTGATCGCGGTCAGTGCGGATATTCTCCTCTGTTTTTGGACCTCTCTGGCCATTTTGGCTTATATCAAGGCGATTATAGAGAAAAACGACCACAGCGGGTGGTGGATGCTGGTCATGTTCGCCTGTTTCGGCATGGCCGGGTTGACCAAGTCATTGTACGGCTTCGGGCTGGCCATGACGATCATAGGCTTGCATGCAATCTCGACCGGCAGATGGAGAAGCTTTCTATGCCGGCGGGCGGCCGCGGGTGTCCTGGTGACCGGAGCCATAGTCCTTCCCTGGCATATACTGGCAGCCATGGCCAACCCACATTTCCTCTGGTGCTACATTGTCCGGGAAAATTTTCAACGTTTTACGGGAAATCGCTGGCCAAGAGATGAGTTTCTCTCGGTGCCCCTGTTCCTTGTTTTCACTGGACTGTGGACTTTTCCGTGGATTGGCCTGCTGCCCCAGGCGGTGACCAGGGCTTTTCGCCGCATCCGGCAGACAGAGTGGGTGCAGGCCGATGACCTTTTGATTTGCATATGGTTTTTGTTCATCGTGGGGCTATTCAGCGCTTCTCACGACCGGCTCGAATACTACTCACTTCCCGCGGTCCCGGCTTTTGCGCTCCTTATAGGCAAGCTCTGGGATGACGCCATGAAGGATGAAAACCGGGCTTTGCGACGCTACATGTCGATTGCCCTTGGCTCTATCGCCGCCGTACTTTTGCTCGGCGCGGTCGCCGGCTGGGAAATCCTTGGTCCGGCGAAAGAAAATATATTCAAGTTTCTTCAAACCTGGTGGCCCTATTCCGGCTGGTCGGGCGTTTCGGCCCAGATCGCGGTCGTGCAGCGAATGCGTATTCCGACCGTGGTGGTTTTGACAGGGGCCGGTATTTCGGTTCTCGGCGCCGCGGCCGCCCTGCTGAGGTCTCGCCCCCGGTTTGCCTGCGGCCTCATGATTGGAATCATGGCGCCGATCTTCATAATGGCCAATTGGGGCTTTACACTGATGGTTCCCTTTGAGTCGAGCGTTTCCATGGCCGGAATCTTGAAAAGAGTCGGACCTGTCAAGGCGGTTGTTGTCCTGGAGCCTCATGAATACCAGTGGGTAAGCGGCATGGTTTTTTACGCCGGCCGAAATGTCTACATCCTGAAGGACCAGGGGTTGGGCGACCCTACTTTGGAGGGGGACCTGGAAAAAAGGCTCCTGAACAGGCAGGAGTTCTCGAAGTTGTGGGAATCGGGCAAAAGAGTGCTCTTTGTCTACGACGTCGAGGAAAAGAATGCGGTTTTGGGGCTGCTCAAGTCGAAACCGGCCAGGGTGGTTGGCGGATTCGGGACCCGGGTGGTTGTGGAAAACCAGCCGGGCGAAAAGCAAAGTCATTAAATCTACCGCAGAGACGCAGAGAACGCAGAGATGTGGCAAGTTCATTTCTCCTCTGCGGTCTCTGCGTCTCCGCAGTGGAATTCGTTTTTTTCAGTAACTGTCGAAATTTTCCATGGCGTTGTCTGCGCGCGTGTTTTTCCTCTGTTCCAGATTTACCATCCAGGAGGCCATATCCGACCGGCTAAGGGGGAAGGGAAGGCGCGAAAAGATCGATCTTAAGCTGTAGAATTCGCGGTACAGCCTTTTGATGTTTGCTTCGAGTTGTCGGGGCGAGTAATGTCTGGGCTGGAAGTGGCAGGAGAGTTCAGGCCACCTGCCTATGTTGGCGGGGTCTATGAGACGGTCTTCGGCTTTCATGCGCTCGTAGAAAGGGGTGCCTATGTGGGGGGTGAGGATATTGAAGTAGGCCACGGGCGTTTTGTTTCGCCTGAGAAACGAAAGAGTGGAGTCAAAGACGCTTCCGTTCTCGGAGTCATAGCCAAACACGAAATTGAGCGAATAACTGATCCCCCTTTTGCGCAGATTCTCCAGTATTTCTTCATATTGTCCGACTTTATTGGCTCTTTTGTTCATGCTCGAAAGGGTCGCCTGCTCGATGCTTTCGATTCCGATATTGACGTGGAGCAGGCCGCTGCGCTTTGCCAGATCCATGAACTTTTCGTCCCGGCAAAGGTTGGAGGACCACAGGGTCGACCAATGTATGCCCAGTGGGGCGAGCGCCTCCATGAGTTCTGCCGCGTGAGATTTTTTGCCGGCAAAGGTGCTGTCGGCAAAAAAGAAGTATTTGCCTTTACTCTCTTTTATTTCGTCTATGACATCGGGGACCGGGCGGTAGCGGTAGCGTTTGCCCAGATAGAAGCGCTCGGAACAAAACTCGCAGCTAAAAGGGCACCCCCGGGAGGTCTGGACGGCGAAGGTTTTGACGGGGCCATAATTTTTGGAACACAGAAGGTCGCGGCGCGGCATGGGCAGAGCCTTCAAGTTGTGATAGCCTTCGGCCGGATAGAACTTGCGAAGCCGGCCGTTTGCCGCGTCATCGAGCATTCGGGGCCAGATGAACTCTCCTTCTCCGATCCCCACCGCATCGCAATGTTGGGCGGCCTCTTCGGAGAAAAAATAGGTGTGCGGACCGCCCATGATTACCGGAACCCCCCTTGCCCTGAAGCGGTCGGCTATTTCATAGGCCGCAAACGAGTTGATCGTCCAGGTGGTAATGGCCACCAGGTCCACCGGGGCCTCGAAATCGATATCGCTCAACTGCTGGTCGATGAGTTTGACTTCCCACCCCGGGGGGGTAAGCGCCGCCAGATAAGGCAGGGTCAAGCCCACCAGGGTTCTTTTTTTGGACTTGTAAGGCCTTCGATTCGACCTTCCCCGGTAATGGGAGGGTTGGATGATGTACAACTTCATACGGAAAAACCTCTAAATTAAAGGAGCCGCCAGCAGATCGAATGGCGGTGGGCCATAGAAGAGTTCGACCGGAAACGGAAAGAGTCTTGAAAGATGATAAGTATTGAGGCATCTTCATGCAAACGGGGGGGACGTTTCCGTGTGGGACCACCCGGCAGCTAAATTGGAGCGGGGCCATTTACCGGCGCGGCAACAGTTATTAGATTGGCTTCCGTTATCCTTTGGACCACAGGAGGTTTTATGCAGCCTGCAGCGGCAGGAGCCATGTCGCCCTTCCATGCGGGGGTCTTCAGCCTTGTTGTGTTTACAGTCCTGGTGATGCTTTTTATCGCCTCACAACTGTTTCTGGCGGCCTGGCTGGGGGAAAAGAAAAAGAGCCCCGAAAAATCCAGGCCCTACGAATGCGGCATCATCCCCACCGGGTCGGCCAGTTTCCGCTACCCGGTTCCCTTCTACCTGGTGGCCATTTTCTTTTTGATCTTCGATGTGGAAGGCGCCTTCATCCTCACCTGGGCGGTTGTCTACAGGGAAGTGGGCCTTGCGGGGTATGCTCAGATGTCGTTTTTTATCCTTTTGCTGCTGGCAGGGCTTTTCTATATCTGGAAACAGGGAGGACTGGATTGGAAAGAGGCGTACAACCGAGCCGATTCCTGAACATAGCTGACAGGATTATCAACTGGTCGCGCAAATACAGTCTGTGGCCCATGTTTTTCGGGCTCTCCTGCTGCTTTGTGGAGGAAGCCGCCACTTTCACCTCCCGCTACGATCTGGCCCGGTTTGGGGCCGAGGTGATTCGTCCCTCTCCCAGGCAATCCGATCTGCTCATAGTTTCGGGGACCGTTTTCAAAAAAATCGCCCCGGTGGTTTTGCGTCTCTACGAGCAGATGCCTGAGCCCAAGTGGGTGATCTCCATGGGGTCGTGCGCCAATTCGGGCGGGATGTTCGATGTTTACTCCGTGGTGCAGGGGGTGGACCAGATCATTCCGGTCGATGTGTACGTTCCGGGGTGTCCGCCGCGCCCCGAGGCCCTTCTGGAAGGCCTGGTGATTTTGCAGGACAAGATCATGGCCACCGAGAAGCCGAGTCGCAAAGTGTTTCACCTGGGAGGCGGGACCCAGGGGACCGACAGGCCCATTTTGGTAAACGGGGCCACAAAATCGGGGGACCCGCGCGGACCGGGATATGAAGGATTGCCCATAAGGGGAACTTCCATAGTTCCGGGGCCTCTCCACTGGGGAAACAGGTCCGATCTCATGTGGACCCCTCCGGCGCACCGCAGGGAACTCTCGGAGACAGATCAGGCGATGGCCGCCGAGCTGAGGGAAAGGTTCGGGGACAAGGCGCGCCTGGAACCGCACAGCTCCGACATGCCAACCTTCGAGGTCGATCCCGGGAGCGTAAAGGATGTGCTGCGATTTCTCAAAAACGAATCGAAATATAAATATAAACGCCTCGATGACCTAACCGCCATTGACGAATCGGCCAGAAGAGATAGTACCTGGAATGGCGGCCTGGCGGAAGGCATAAGCGAAGCCGGCCTGGCTGGAGCTTTTTCCCGCAGGGAGCGGGGGCGCTACCCGGACTTTACGGTAGTCTATCAGTTGCTCTCCTTCGATACCGCCAGCCGAGTCAGGATCAAGTCGGGACTGGATGCGCAGGATCGCGCCCGGGCACAGGTTTCCACGGCCTCTATCACCGACCTCTGGCCTTCGGCCAACTGGTATGAACGGGAAGTCTTCGACATGTTCGGTATCCGTTTCGAGGGCCATCCCAATCTTCACAGAATCCTCATGCCCGAATGGTGGGAAGGTCACCCGCTGCGCAAAGACTATCCCGGTCGGGCGACGGAAATGGCCCCCTATACGCTGGAGGATGCTCGAAAGCGCCAGCCGATGGATGCCATGGAACTTTCGACCCTGGATAACAAGGGGCCCAAAGGCGATACCGAGTTTTTCCTCAATATCGGGCCGCACCACGTCAGCACTCACGGGCTTTTGCGCTGTATCGCGGGCCTGGAGGGAGAAGAGATCAAATCTCTGGATCTCGAGATCGGCTATCATCACCGGGCGAGCGAAAAGCTGGGCGAGAGGCAGAGCTGGCATCAATATATTCCCTACACGGACCGCAACGATTACCTGGCCGGCAGTTCCCTGGAGTTTTCATACGTCACGGCGGTGGAAACGCTTGCGGGCATCAAGGTGCCGGAGCGGGCTCAGGCCGTCCGGGTCCTGCTGGCCGAACTGTATCGGCTGAGCAATCATCTGGTCTGGATGGCCACCTTCGCCCACGACGTGGGGGCAATGACCCCCAATTTTTATACCTTTGCCGAACGGGAGATGATTCTAGACATTATCGAGCTTATCACCGGGGGGCGACTGCACGCCGAGTTCCTGCGGATCGGGGGACTTGCGGCCGACCTTCCCGAGGGCTGGAAAAAAGCCGTCGACGATCTTACGGCCATATTTCCGCGGCGTCTGTGGGAGTATGAAAAGCTTCTCCGGAAAAACCCCATCTTTTTGCAAAGAACCAAAGGCATCGGGCGGATATCCCTGGAAGAGGCCATGGACTGGGGAGTTACCGGGCCCAATTTGCGGGCGTGCGGTTTAGCGTGGGACTTGAGGAAGAAGATGCCCTACTCGGGCTATGAAAATTATGATTTCGAGATCCCCACGGCCACCGAGGGCGACTGCTACGCCCGGTACCTGGTAAGAGTCGAGGAGATGCGGCAGAGCATCAGGATAATCGAGCAGGTTGCCTTCAACATGCCTTCGGGCCGGTACGTAACGGATGATTACCGCTACGCGATCCCCCGGCGCGAGGAGATGCTAAAAGACATCGAAACCCTTATTCATCACTTCATAAACGTTACCCGGGGAATGAAAATCCCGGTGGGGGAAGCCTACGGGGTAACCGAGGTCCCGCGCGGCGAGCACGGCTACTACGTGGTAAGCGACGGCCTGGGCTCGGCCTACCGCGTCCGGGTGCGAGGCCCGGGTTTCGCCAATATACAGACATTGCCCATGATGGCGACAGGGGAGAGCATTGCGGATCTTATCTCCATTATTGGGTCCATGGATGTTATCTTGCCTGATATTGATCGATAAAGAACTGGACAAGACATGCTCCTTTGGGTTGCTGGGTTTATTATACTGCTGGTAAAGCTCACGATCGTACTTGGGGTCGTGCTCTTTTTGGCCGGCTACCTGGTGTGGGTGGAACGTAAATTCCTGGCCAGACTTCAGATCCGCTTGGGGCCTAATCGCGCCGGTCCTTATGGATTGCTCCAGCCCCTGGCGGACATCGTCAAGATGATAACCAAGGAAGACACTGTGCCCGATGGGGCGGACAGGGCCTTTTTTCTGCTCGCTCCGGCGGTGGTGGCCTCAACCGCCATCCTGATGTTCTCTGTGGTGCCCTTCGGCAATGATATTACTCTGCTGGGGCAACGGGTCCCCCTGGTTGTTACCGATTTAAACATTGGCCTCCTTTTCGTTTTGGCCCTGTCATCTCTTAGCGTCTACGGCGTGGCGCTGGGAGGCTGGGCGTCGAACTCCAAGTACGGCCTTCTGGGCGGCATCCGGGGCGCCGCGCAGATGATCAGCTACGAACTTTCCCTGGGGCTCTCGCTCATTCCCATCGTGATGATGGCGCACTCGTTCAGCATGGTCGAAATCGTGGAGGCTCAGAAAAGCTACCCTTTTATACTGTTTCAGCCCGTGGCCTTCCTTATTTTCGTGGTGAGCGCCATGGCCGAGAGCAAGCGCATTCCCTTCGACCTGCCGGAGGCGGAAAACGAACTGGTGGCCGGGTACCACACCGAATACAGCGGCATGCGGTTTGGACTGTTTTTCCTGGGCGAGTACGTTCACATCATGGTCTTTGGAGGAATCCTGGCGGTGCTTTTTCTGGGCGGATGGCGCGGGCCGTTTCTGCCCCCGGTGGTCTGGCTGCTGATAAAAATCTTCCTGGTGGCCCTGTTCATGATCTGGGTGCGCGGGACTCTGCCAAGGCTGAGATACGACCAGCTAATGGACCTGGGGTGGAAGGTGTTGATCCCGCTTGCCCTCATAAATATACTGGTGACCGGTGCTGTCGGGTTGATAGTGCATTGATGCGAAAAGGGGCGATTACGCAATGGAATCGGTGTGGGAAGCTGTTACAGCTTTGCTTTCGGGTCTTTGGACGGTTTTTATTCATCTTTTCCGAAAACCGATAACCGAGCAGTATCCCGAATACAAAAGGCCTCTGCCGGTGAGAGCGCGAGGCAGAATAATCCTTACGTGCGACCCCGACGGCGAGGAACGCTGTGTGTCCTGCTTTCTGTGTTCGGCCGTCTGCCCGGTCAACTGCATTTCGATGGAAGGCGCCGAAAGAGGTGATGGCCGCCGCTACGCCGCGTGGTTTCGGATCAACTTCGCCCGGTGCATCCTGTGCGGGTTTTGCGAGGAGGCCTGCCCGACTTCGGCCATCCAGCTCACGACCGACTATGAATTTGCCAAAACGGATATTCTCTCGTTCGTTTACGAAAAAGAGGACCTCCTGGTTAACCACCAGGGAAAAGACAAGGACTACAATTTTTATAAATACGCGGGAGTGACCACAAACTACGGCGACAAAGGCGAACATGTCGGAGAGCGTAAACCGGTGGATGTTAAAAGCAATATGCCGTGACGGAAAATTGGTGAACAGGTGAGCGCAATGACGCTTTATGGAATTCTTTTTTATCTGATATCGGCGGTGGTGATAGCGGCGACGGCTGTGGCCATCACGCGCCAAAACATGGTTCACGCCGTGGTGTACCTGATTGTTTCCTTTTTCGGGACGGCCATGCTTTTCTATCTTTTCGGGGCGCCGCTTCTGGCCGCCCTGGAGGTCATCATCTACGCGGGCGCCATAATGGTGCTTTTTTTATTCGTGGTGATGATGATCCGGGCGCCCTCTGCCGGCGAGAGCGCGTTTGCGCCGATTCAGTGGGTCCCGGCGGCTTTTTTCTGCCTGGTCTACCTGGTGGCGGCCGTGCTGATGGCTTTTCGATCTCCGGGCATGAACGAACCCTTGAAAATGCTGAGCGCCTCGCCCAGACAGTTCGCTTTATATGTTTTCGAGTATCACTGGTTTTCCATAGAGGTCGTTTCGATGTTGCTTCTGCTGGCGGTGATTGGCGCGCTGAACCTGGGGGCGGGCAGGAAAGCGGGAGTTGACGAGGAGAGATCCTACCGGGACAAGACTCCGCAAAGTGTTGAGGATTGAATATGATAGCGCCCTTCCGTGATATCCTGCTGCTCGCCGCCACTCTTTTCGCGCTGGGCGCCTTTTGCGCCGTGGTCCGGCGCAACCTGATCATGATCGTTCTTGGAATCGAGATCATGCTCAACGCGGCAGCCATCGTTTTCGTCGGGGCTTCGCTGCACTTAAACAATCTCGACGGCCAGACTTTCGTGCTCTTCATACTGGCGGTGGCGGCGACCGAGGTCTCGGTGGGGCTTGCGATCATCGTCTACGCTTTCAGGCGCACCGGGTCGTTCGATCCGCGCCATTTCAACCTTTTGAGGTAGGGTAAATATGGTTGGCTCACCTGCTCACCCTGTGGACCTGGCGGCTCTCATCGCGGCCACGATGCTGCCGTTTGCCTCCTTTCTGGCGATACTGGTGGTCACCCGAGGCCGGCCGAGGCTTTCCGCCTGGCTCTCCATCGGGTCGGTCACGATCACCCTGGCCTGTTCCATCGCACTGCTGGCCCTGCATTCCGGGTTGACCACGCCCATCGGGTTTTCAGCCGATCTGATCGGTTCGAGCGGTTTGAATATTCCGTTCGGCTTCCTGTTGGACCGACTGAATCTGCTGATGATCGTGGTGGTGTCCACAATCTGTTTCCTGGTGCAGGTCTATTCGCTGGGATACATGGCGGGAGATCCCGGGTTTTCGCGCTACTACGCCTTCATGTCCCTTTTCACCTGGGCCATGATGAGCCTGGCCGTGTCGGCCAACCTGCTGCAGCTCTATTTTTTCTGGGAACTGGTGGGGCTTTCGTCCTACCTGCTGATCGGCTTCTGGTATGAAAAATTCAGCGCCACCCAGGCGGGCAAAAAGGCCTTTGTGATGACCCGGGCGGGCGATGCGGCTTTTTTCATCGGCATTTTGCTTCTTTTCATACACACGGGGGATCTGGGTATCGTCAATCTGGACAGCCGGGCCGCCCTGGCAGGGGTTCCGCCCTCGTTCATCACTCTTTCGGCCCTGCTGATCTTTGGCGGAATCGTGGGCAAAAGCGCGCAGTTTCCCCTTCTTACCTGGCTTCCGGACGCCATGGAAGGCCCCACCCCGGTGAGCGCTCTGCTCCATTCGGCGACGATGGTGGCGGCGGGCGTTTACCTTTTCGCCAGGCTTTTTCCTTTTTTCAGCATGTCCGCGGTGGCCATG
Source organism: Syntrophobacteraceae bacterium (assembly GCA_031292195.1). Taxonomy (GTDB): domain Bacteria; phylum Desulfobacterota; class Syntrophobacteria; order Syntrophobacterales; family Syntrophobacteraceae; genus SbD1. Next base: position 5,073 of record JARLHP010000043.1, on the reverse strand, counting down.
AGCGTCTTTCTGGCCATTGGAACGATCAGCATGCTCCTGGCCTCGACCATGGCCATGGTCAGCCGGGACATAAAGAAGGTCTGGGCCTTTTCCACGATCAGCCAGCTGGGATTCATGATCATGGCCCTGGGTGCGGGCAGCTATTTCGCCGGTGTGTTTCATCTCACCACGCACGCGGGTTTCAAGGCGCTGCTCTTTCTTTGCTCCGGGGTGTTCATCCACCGCTTCGAAACCAATGACGTCTATGAATTGAGCCGTCTGGGCGCCAAACGCATGCTCATCCCCATGGTTACGATGGTCCTGGGGGCGGCGGCGCTCTCCGGCCTGCCGCCTCTTTCCGGCTATTTCAGCAAGGAGGCCGTCATGGGCTCGCTTGCCGGGTTGCCTAACCCTGTGTGGCTGGGGGCCGGTCTTGCCGGGGTCTTTTTGACCGCCTATTACTCCTTCCGCCTGATTTTCATACTGCTTTTTCCACGCGAGACAGCGGTTACTATCCCTGTCGGCACTCCCAGCCCGCCGCCGCAGGCAGCGGGTATCCCGGCAGGCGCCCCGGGCGCCTGGGCCATGGCCGTGCCGTTGATTGTTCTGGCAACGATTACGGTCGTTTTGGGTTTTTTTGAAACGCCGCTTAAGAATTTTATCGGGGCGGGGATGTTGGCGGGCGGGAGTGTCGGTGGTGAGGCCCTCTCCTGGACCCCCTTGGCGGCGCTCGCTCTTGCCCTGGCCGGGGTGGGGCTGGCGTGGGTCGAATTCGGCCGCAAGGGCGCCCGGCAGATTGGCTTTGTGGACAGGATACCGATTCTACACAGACTGTTTGCCGAAAGATGGTATATCGATCGTTTCTACGGACTCCTGGTCAACCTGGTTATCGACAGGGGCATATCCCGGCTTTGTTATCTAAACGACAGGAAAGTGATTGACGGGGGCATCGACGGACTCTGTGAGGGGGCGGTGGAAAGCGGCAGGGTGATGGCCGTTTTGCAGACCGGAATGGTTCAATACAGGCTGCTGGCGATATTTGCCGTCCTGGCCCTGCTTGCTCTTTATTTTTACTACTGAAAAAGATGTATTTGAGAACCCCGGATCAAAGAGGGCGAATTACACATGCAGATGGAGCCTGCTTCATTTCCTTTTCTTTCCGCCATCCTGCTTAGCTGCGTGGTCGGAATGATGGCAATTATTCTTATTCCCGAGGAGAGGCAACTGCTCATAAAGCAGGTGAGCGGAGTTTTCTCCGGGATTAGTCTCCTTTTGAGCCTGTATGTTTTCTTCGCCTTCAACAGGAGCCTGGGCGGTGTTCAGTTCGTGGAGCATCTCAATTGGATTCCCTCCCTTGGCATCAGTTATTTCAACGGGGTGGACGGCTTCAGCGTTCCCAATATCCTGCTGACGGGCATAGTGTTTTTTACCGGCGTGCTGACCATGTGGGAACTAAAGACCAGGGTGAAGGAATACTTCGCTCTCTATTTCCTGCTGGTCGCCGGGGTGTACGGCCTGTTCATGAGCATGGATCTCTTCTTTATCTTCGTCTGGTACGATGTATCGCTTTTCCCGATGTACCTGCTGATCGCGGTCTGGGGCACGACCCGGAAGGAATACGGGGCAATGAAGCTGACCCTCTATCTTCTTGCCGGAAGCGCCCTGATTCTGCCCGCCATAATTTTTCTGTGGGCCAAATCGGGTCTTAACACTTTTTCCTTCGTTTTGCTGATGCACCCGGGACTGTTTACTCCCTCGGTGCAGAAGTTCGCTTTCCTGCTGCTCTTTTTGGGATTCGGCATCCTTGCGGGCGTGTGGCCTCTGCATACCTGGTCCCCCGACGGACATGTGGCCGCGCCCCATGGGGTGAGCATGGTGCACGCCGGGGTGCTGATGAAGATCGGGGCTTTCGGGGTGCTTCGCGTGGCCATAATGCTTTGCCCCCTGGGATGGATTTACTGGGCGAAGCTAATGGCCGTGCTGGCCGTAATTGGCATAATCTACGGCGCACTGGTCGGTTTGAGGCAGACCGATCTCAAATATGTGATCGGGTATTCGAGCGTGTCGCACATGGGGGTGGTGGGACTCGGTTTGTCGACGGTCACCGTGGAGGGGCTTAACGGGGCGGTGTTCCAGATGTTTGCTCACGGCATTATGACCGCTTTGCTCTTTTCGTCTGTGGGCTATATTTACGACCGGACACACACCAAGATGATTCCCGAACTGGGCGGTCTTAGCCGCGTAGTACCGGTTGCCTCGGCCTTTTTTATCGTAGCGGCCCTGGCCGGCATCGGGTTGCCGGGGCTGGCCAATTTCTGGGGCGAACTGGTGGTGTTTCTGGCGGCCTTTAAAGTCTATCCCCTGTTTGGGGTTATCGCCGTGGTGACCCTGGTGGTGAGTGCTCTTTTCATGCTTCGCGTCGTGCAGAAGGCCTTTTACGGTCCGGCCAACCCGCGCTACGCCGGACTCCAGGACGTCACCCTGTGGCTTGGAACTCCCCGGATAATACTGGCCGCGGTTCTGCTCATCCTGGGACTTTACCCTTCGCTGCTCTTTAACGTAATCCGGACCGCTTCGGTTCCATTTATGAATGGGTTGCCAAGATGAACTGGATGATAGCCGGCCCCGAGATATTTTACTTTGCCGCAAGCCTGTGGTTTCTGCTCCTTACTTTTACGGCGCAGCCCAAGCCCGCTCAAAACGGAGGGCGCCGCCGGGAGTATCTTACGGCCATCTTTCTGGCCTCCCTCGGCATACTGGTTTGCCTCGCTTCGGTGCATGCGCAGGGCTGGCTTTTTACAAGGGGCTTCAGCGTCGATTTTTTTTCCCAGGTCTTTAAGACGCTCCTCTCCCTGGGGCTCTTTTTGATCGTGTGCATTTGCGGACAGATAAACGATATCGAGGACCGGCGGCACAACGAGTTCTACTTCCTTCTTTTTACCTGCACGCTGGCGCTGATGCTGCTGGTAAGCGCCGACCACCTTCTCTCCATTTATGTGTCGCTCGAGCTTTCCAGCTATTCTCTCTACATCCTGGTTGCCTTGAGGAAGAAGCGGGGCCAGGGGTTGGAAGCGGGAATCAAATATTTTCTGATAGGCAGTTTTGCCTCCGCGGTGATGCTTTTCGGAATGGCTCTTCTCTATTCCTCTGCGGGAACCGCCTATCTGCCCGAGATGGCCAAGGTGCTCCCCGGAATGATGGCCAGTCCCGCGGTTGTAACAGGATTGCTTTTTACCCTGGGAGGCTTTTTCTTTAAGCTGGCCGTGTTTCCCTTCCATTTTTGGGCGCCCGATACCTACCAGGGAGCTTCCAACCAGGTGGCGGCCTACATCGCCACGGCATCGAAGGTGGCGGGCATAGCCATTATCCTGAGGGTCGTGGCTTCCGCCGGCCAGGGCAGCACATACCTCGTTCACGTGCTGGTGATTTTGTCCGTTGTTTCCATGACCCTGGGGAACCTGGCCGCCATGGTGCAAAAGGACATGAAGAGGCTGCTGGCATTCTCCACGGTAGCCCATTCCGGCTACGTGCTCATCGGAATATTGGTCCTGGATGCGGCGGGGTATTCCGCCACGATTTTTTATGCGCTGGCGCTTCTGGCGATGAAATTCACCGCCTTCATGGTGGTGGTGGAACTGACCCCCGATGGCCGTAACCTGCAGATAGAAGAACTGGCAGGTCTCCACAGGAGATCTCCGCTAATGGCCCTGGCCCTTCTTGTGGCGCTTTTCAGCCTGGCCGGAATCCCCCCTACCATTGGATTTACCGGAAAATTCCTGATCTTCACGGCGGCCATTCAGAAAGGGTATGTGGCGCTGGTGATCATCGCCATGGTAAACGTGGTAATATCCCTCTACTATTACCTGCTGGTGATCAAGGCCGCATATCTGTTGGAGCCTGCCGAAGCGCTGCCGCCCCTGGTGGTGTCGTTTCCAAAGAAGCTGCTGGCGGGGTTGTCCATAGCGGTGATCGTGGTCGCGGGCTTTTTCCCCTGGTGGCTGATTCAAATAGCGCAGGCGGCGGCCCAGCCGCTGATGCTGGGGCGGTAAGGAAAGCAAACGGGCTGTGTTGCTTTTCCACTTTCGTTTTGGGTTCGAGCGGCTTTTGCGAATGAAGTGCTCCAGGCGCCCAAAAAGAGATGGAGCGGCGGAGAGGGGTTTGAGGGATTACCAAGAAACCGTCTCGGTTATCCCTCTCTGACGCTATCCGAGGCATAAAACACCGAAGATGGTTATTGCCACGAGCCAGCTGCCCTGTAAGGGAACGATCGATAATCTAATTCAAACACTTTTTTCTGAGTCCAAATAAACAAGCCAAACCGGAACATAAGAGGAGCATTGTATTGGGCTCAGGGATAGAGCTCACAGAAATGTTCGCCAGGCCCAGATAGCCGGGATCGTTCATGAAGCTGAACATTATGGTGTCTGATCCGGTCCCTGTTACGGTGAAGGTGTATTCGATCCAACCATTGGTGTTTGGAATATCGGTCAGTGAAGAGAGCGCTGTACCGTCCCAGGAGGCGGAAAAATCGTTTGGGGTGAGTCCGTCGCTCGCCAGGTAGTACGAAACCTGGTATGTTTGGGTCGCAACCGTGGTCAAAAGCTGGCTCAGGTGGCCATCAAAGTCAGTCTGTCCAAGCACTGCAACATTGCCGCTGGGAGCATATAAACCATAGTTAGTAGAGGGCGCGACAAACGTTAAACCAGGGTCGCCCGACTGAGTCCAGCCAGTGAAGTCATCTGTTACAAAGTCCCCGTTATTAACGATGTTTCCAGCATGGGCGACGAGACCGGTGACGAATAAAAGGGCCAAGGCGAAAACAGACGTTGACAATAAGCGTTTCATAAGTACCCCCCCTAGAAGTTAATGGAACCCCCCCCATAAAGATGATTTGAGGCCGAAATGATAAGCAAAGAGCATGCCATGTTTGCTTGGCTTTGGTTGGCTTATCTTAATGTACTATTTTTACATGCTTAATCAAGAAAGTCGGTTTCAGGGGGAAGGGAAGTGTGCGTTAAGAACCTGTAAATATTTCCGACATGATATCGGTCATCAGTTCCGGTTGGACACAGTAAATCGGCTTTATTAAAGGGT
>JARLHP010000042.1 GCA_031292195.1 Syntrophobacteraceae bacterium | reverse complement strand
CTTTCCGCGCCCCCTCACAGGGGTCGTCGCTTTCCGCGCCCCCTCACAGGGGTCGTCGCTTTCCGCGCCCCCTCACAGGGGTCGTCGCTTTCCGCGCCCCCTCACAGGGGTCGTCGCTTTCTTTTTCGTTCTTTTCCGGGGGTATCGGCCTCACGGCCTCAACCCCCGGCTAATGGCTTTGATCCCTTCGGGATCACGATCGTCACTCTAAAAGAGCGGCTCGGATTCCAGTTGAGTCGCTTATCTCAAACAACATTGGCGGGATCAGGACCCGGCGCGGGCGCAACAATCAATTGCTTAACAACAACATTGGGGGCGCACCTCCCCCGATGAAAGTGTGTAGTGTTCTTGACTACAACAGTTGTGGAAAACGTTTGCTCTTCCGATCTGATTTTCCGTAAACAGCCTCTTGCTTACACTACGCACTTGCCAAGGCATTAACTGGTATGTGGGCATTACCGCGACGATCGATTATCAGGAGTTTGGCAAGGCGGTTTATTACTCAAAATCACGCCCCCCCACGTATGTCCTGGTTCATTAGAGATATTCATTCGAAAATCATTGCATTCCTATACTAAACCTTTAAAATTTCAAAATGTGAACTACAAGGGAATCAATTTACGTTTACACTGAGAGGATCGCCCAATGACCAGAAAAATTATTGAAATCGCGTCAGAAATCGTTCAGACCCAGGTATCCGGAAGGAACATGACGGCTCCCGAAATCGCGGCGTCTTTGCGGCAGGTTTTCGGTACACTCCATGAACTGAATCGGATGGAATCCGGGGAAGCCGAGCTGACAGTAATAGTGGAACCGGAGCCTGCCAAAGCACTCACACCCGAGGATTCCATTCGAGACGACAAGGTGATCTGCCTGGAATGCGGTGCGGAAATGAGGCAGCTGACCAAGTTGCATCTTGTCTCCCACGGTATGAGTGCGAAAGAGTACAAGAAGAAATATGGCTTTACGATGGGGACGGCGCTGGCGGCCAGGTCGCTCACAAAGGCGAGAAGCAAGGCTGCGAAGAAAAGAGGAGTTCCGGAAAACCTGAAAAAATACATGGAGGAAAGGAGGCAGGCAAAGGCTGAAGGGTCCAGCCCGGCGGTCACGGATGGAGTGCAGGCCGAGCAACCGAAACGGACGAGAATAAGGAAGAAGAAGGCGGAATGATTCCGGGTGGGCTTTTAGGCAGCGAGGAAACGGGTATGGACGATTTGCACGGGAAGGTGGCGCTGGTGACCGGGGCAGGCCGGGGCATAGGGCGCGCCATAGCTCGGGCGATGGCGGAGGCCGGGGCTGATGTGGCCGTCCATTACTTTTCCCACGAGAAGGAAGCGGTAGAAACCCTGGCCATGGTGGTCGGGGCCGGTCGGAGGGGAATTGTTGTCCAGGCGGACGTGTCGAGTTCGTCCCAGATTTCGGAAATGATCGAAGCGGTGGAACGCGGGCTGGGGACGGTGCAGATACTCGTAAACAACGCCGGGACAGCCATTCGAAAAAGCCTGGCGGAAGTCACCGAGCAGGACTGGGACCGGGTGATGGCGGTAAACCTCAAATCGGCCTTCCTGCTCATCCAGGCTGTTTTCCAGAGGATGTGCGGATCAGGCTGGGGAAGGATCGTAAATATCTCTTCGACCGCCGCCCAGACCGGCGGTATCACCGCACCCCCATACGTCGCATCCAAGGCCGGCCTCTGGGGTCTTTCACATTGTTACGCAACGCAGTTGATCACCTGCGGCGTTACGGTCAATACGGTGGCGCCGGCCTTGATCGAAACCGACATGGTGCGGGACATCGAGGCCAAACCGGGTCTGGTTCCCATCGGCCGTTTCGGCGCCCCCGAAGAAGTTGGCGACGCGGTCCTCATGCTGGTCCGAAACGGCTACATAACCGGGCAAACCATAAATGCGAACGGCGGCCGTATTTTAGTTGATCGGAACAAGGAAATGGATGACGCAACTTTGCTCCCCGGCCGTCTGAGGCGGCACCGAGGGGATAATCCGGTTTTCCCTGTGAGGAGGAGGGCGCCGGCGGCTGCGAGGGGGGAAAAATCCATCGCATTCCACCCGCCCGGGTCCTCGCAGGCCTTTGGGCACGCTATTGTCCGATCAGCCCGAGCTTTCGCAGTTCTTCGAAAAGTTTGGCCTTCTCGATGGGTTTGATCAGGTAGGCGTCACACAGCCCCTTGAATGCCCCGACAACCGTTTTGGGGTCCCCCAGCGCTGTGACCATGACGATCTTCGCGCCCCTGGTCGACAGGATACCCCGGGCCTCCTCAAGGGCCCGGATCTCCCGCAGGGCCTGCTGCCCGTCCATCTCCGGCATCATGATATCCAAACAGATAAGGTCGTAGGGCTCACCGGTGTCCAGCGCCAACCGAACCGACTCCACGGCCTCTTTGCCGTTGACGGCGATGTCGTATTGGCCGTAGCCTTTAAGGAGCCCTTGCAGCAGCAGGCGGTTGGTGAAATCATCCTCCACGATTAGAATCTTCAAAACGAGTCTCCTTTCATGGCTTGTTTCAACGCTTCAAAGGCCACATCGAGCTCACGCTGAAGCGTTTTCAGGTTTTGGAGGTCGCCGGCCCCGGCCGCTTTCTCCAGTTCGAAAGCCCGTAGTCGAAGAACCTCCCCGCCCACGTTGGCCGCGGCGCCCTTGATGGTGTGGGCCTGCTTTTGAACCGCGGCGGCGTCACCAGCATCCAGGTATGCCCGCAGGGCGTCGATCTGCCGCGGCATATCGGCCAGAAACCCCTCGAGGATCGTCTCGGTCAATTCCTCGTCGCCCATGAGCCGCTCGAGTATGGCGCCACGGTTCCAAACCGATGGCGAAGGCCGAAGTCCCTCTTCTGGCGGTTGCCCACTTCTAAATCTCGGCTCCTTGAGCCCGGCCGCCGATTCTTTGGGCAGCCATTTCTCCAACGCCTCCACCAGTTCCCGAGGCGAAACCGGCTTGCTCAAGTAATCGTTCATTCCGGCTTGCAGGCATCTGGCCCGGTCGCCCTGCATGGCGTGGGCGGTCATGGCGATAATGGGGATCCGGCGGTAAGCCGAAACCCGGGCCCTGATTTCTCTTGTGGCTTCCAGGCCGTCCATTCCGGGCATTTGAACGTCCATGATCACCAGGTCGTAGGGCACGGCCTGGAGTGCCTGGATGGCCTCGCGGCCGTTGGCCACGGCGTCGGCCGTGAGGCCAAGCTTCATGAGGATGCCCAGCGCCACCTGCTGATTGGTAATGTTGTCCTCGGCCAACAGGATGCGTGCCTTGCGGTGGGCCAGGCTGGTAAGCAGCTCGCGAGCCGTGTGGCGGGTGACGATGGGCCGGGGCTCGCCGGCCACGGCTCCTGTAAGGGCTTGTGAGAGAATAGCCTTGAGTTCCTCGTGACGGACCGGCTTGGTGGCATAGCCGGAAAAGCCGATCTCCCGGAACCGCATGGCATCGCCCCGCGAGCCCAGCGAGGTGAGCATGACCAGACGCGTTTCCGCCAGCTTTGGGTCCGCCCTGACGGCGCGCCCCACGGTTTCGCCGTCCATGCCGGGCATCTGCAGGTCCACAAGGGCCAGCCGGAAGGGGTCGCCCCGGCCCAGCGCGCGGTAGAGGGACTGCAACCCTGAGGGGCCATCGGGGGCCCCTTCCGGGCGCATCCCCCAAAAACCCAGGCGGGTAACCAGAATTTCGCGGTTGGTGGCATTGTCGTCCACGATCAGTACGCGCATCCCGGCCAGTTCCGCAGGCGGTGGCTCCCCTTCGCGCTTGGTCTCCGCCTGCAAACCGAAGCGGGCCGTAAACCAAAACTCCGTGCCCCGGCCTTCAACGGATTCAACGCCTATCCCCCCGCCCATCAACTCCGCGAGCTGTCTGGAGATGGCCAGGCCCAAGCCCGTGCCGCCATACTGTCGGGTGGTGGAGGCGTCCACCTGGGTGAACTGTTGAAAAAGCATGCCGAACTTTTCCCCGGGGATGCCTATTCCCGTATCTCGAACGGTAAAACGCAGCAAACAGGAAGCCCGCCCGTTTTTTTCGGAGTCCCTGCTCCCCTTTTCATTGCTGAGCGCTCGACTGACCTTAACCGCGACTTCCCCCCGATGCGTAAACTTCACCGCGTTGGACGCGAGGTTGGTCAGGATCTGTCGCAGGCGGCCCGGGTCGCCCGAGAGAAGAGTGGGCAGGTCGGGATCCGCGGCGCAGGACAGCTCCAGGCCTTTGTCGTGGGCCTTGACGGCCACGGTCTCGGCAAAGTCGTCGAGCAGGTCCTGGAGGTCGAAGTCGAGAGTTTCCAGCTCCAGCTTGCCGGCCTCGATCTTCGAGAAGTCCAGGATATCGTTTATGAGCACCAGCAGCGCCTCGCCGCTGGACTTGACGATTTCGACGTAGCGTCGCTGGGGCTCGGTGAGTTCGGTATCGAGCAGGAGGCTCGTCATGCCGATCACCCCGTTCATGGGAGTGCGGATCTCATGGCTCATATTGGCCAGGAACTCACTTTTGGCAGAGTTGGCCACCCAGGCCTCCACGGCCATCTCGTTGGCCCGGGCAATGGTTTTTTCCAGTTCCCGGTTGACTTCCAGCAACTCCTCCTCCGCCAGCCTCCGTTCGGTAATGTCCTCGGCCGAGCAGACCACATATTCCACCGTGCCGTCGTCGCCAAGCTTGGGGGATCTCAAGATGGAGATCAGCCTCCTCTCGCCCGAGACATGGGCCACCCATTGCTCGCCGAGCACCGGTTCGCCCGAGGCGAAGGCCTCGATATTTGCCTTCCGGGAGTCCTCGGCTTCATCTTCGGGCAAAACATCGTACATGTCCTTGAAGGCAATGTCCTCGATGCGCAGACCGCTGAAGTCGGCCCGGGCCTGGTTCACCGCCCCGTAGGTGTGGTCGTCGGTTAGATACCACACCTGTGTGTGGATGTTGTCGAGCAGGATGCGCTGCTCCTCGGCCGAGCGCCGCTGCTTTTCTTCGGCCCGGACCTGCTCGATCTTGGCTGCCAGCACATGCGCCACGGACTCGAGGAAGTGGGCGTCGTTTTCATGGAAATGCTGAAACCGATCGGAGTGAACCCCCAGCACGCCGAAGGGTTCTTGCCTGCCGGGGATGGCCACGGTCATGCCGCTGACGACCTGGTGTTCGGTAAACAGCTCCGGGGGCGAAAAGCGGGGCTCGTTTCGGATGTCCCGGGCAATGACCGGCATTTTTTGCAGCAGTGTGTAGCCGCCCTGGGAGCGGGAACCCTCCGGCACGGACCTATGTCCCACCCAACCCTCTTTCCAGCCTGCTCCGGCCCGCAAAAAGAGGCGTCCCTCCCCGGGGCGGTGCTCCAGGACCTGGGCGTATTTGGTTCCGAGAACCTTGGAGACCAGGACCGTCGCCTCGTCAAACAACTCGTCCAGGTTGCCCGATCCGGCCAGGGCTCGCTGTCCGAACGCGGCAGCTTCCGTTTGCTGACGGGCACGTCGTTGCTCGCTGTTAAGGGCCTTTTGCAGCGCCTCTTCGGCCTGTTTTCGTTCCGTAATGTCCTGCAGTGATCCGTAAAGGCGCCCGGGGCGGCCTTCCGGCAGCATCTCGGCCTGCCCCCTGGCAAGGCAGACGCGGATCGTGCCGTCGGCGAGAACAGAGCGCAGTTCCAACTCATACGGGGCGCCACGGGTGAGGGAAGTCTCGACCGCCCGGCTGAGCCGCGCCATTTCTTCCGGAGGATAGCTCTGGAGATACTCGGCGAAAGAAGGCGGTTTTTCCGATGGCTCCCGACCCATGATGCGGAACATCTCCTTTGACCACTTGAGCGTATCCGAGGACACATCCCATTGCCAACTTCCCACGTGAGTTATGCTCTCGGTGCGCGCCAGCATGTTCTGATTTCGGCGCAACGCTTCCTCCGCATGCTTGCGATCGGTGATATCGAGAACGGAGCCTATGGAGTAGATGGGGTCTCCGGCCGAATTCCGGATGAGATTGGTTTTCAATAAACCATAGACGGTATGCCCTTTCTTGTGGACAAAGCTCTTTTCCATTTCGAAGTGGTCGATCTCGCCGCGAACGAGAGCGGCTTGCTTTTCAAGATTTTCCTGGAGGATGGACGGATGGGTGATATCGCTCAACTTCATTCCAATAAGTTCTTCTTCGCTGTAGCCAAGCATCCGGCAATAGGCCGGATTGGCGCTCTGAATACGGAAGTCCGTCGACACCCGCGCCAAGCCGACGTCCACCGAGTCATAGATGGTGCGAAAACGCAACTCGCTTTCCCGCAGCGCCTCCTCCGCTCTTTTACGTTCGGCTATATCGCGGATTATTCCTTCGATGCCCAGAAAGTTACCCTGCTTATCCTTCAACAGGATGCTGGTGAGCGAGGCAAAAATCGGCGAGCCGTCTATTTTTTGTAATATTACCTCGTAATCGCGAACCACTCCGTCTTGCAGGAGCTTTTTGAGCATTTTCTCGCGTTCAGACGGATACATCAGAAAACTGTCAACATGCATTCCCAGCATCTTTTCACAGGAGAGTCCATAAATCCTGGATGCGGACGGGCTGATCATGGTGATAAGGCCCTCTTTATCGGTGCGGTAGAAAACGTCCTGGATGTTTTCCACCACGCTCCTGTAACGTTCTTCGCTCACGCGGAGCATTTCCTGCGTTTTCCTGATCTCCGTCACATCCCTGATGGATTCGATAGCGCCGATAATCTTGCCGGCGCCGTCATAAAGAGGTCTGGCCTTGCAGGAGAGGACTCGGACTTCCTCGCCCCTTAACAGGACTTTGGTTTCGGCTAAAAGAATATCTCCATCTATCTGGGCAGGAGAATATTTTTTGAGTATTTCATCGTTTTTTTCGATTACCGCATCTATCAAAACCGGCCTTCGATATCCATAAAAAGGCAATGCATATTCGTAATCTCCCTTTCCCAGAACGTCTTCGGCCCTAATACCCGTCATTTCTTCATGAGCCCTGTTCCAGACGATAACTTTTCCTTTTAAATCAACCGCAAAGGTTGGGTCGGGCAGGAAGTCGAGAATCTGGGAAAACCTCTCTTGGGATTCCCGCGAGGCTTCCTCGGCCCGCTTTCGATCCGTAATGTCGTTGATGGTCACCAGCACATTGTCGGAGTCCCCGTCACGGACCAGCGCGGTGTTTATCAAGATCTGGAAGGTAACGTCCTTTGAATCCCTGCGAACGGTGATTTGGCCTTCGGCGTCGTGAAAGCCGCGGCCTGTTTGGAAGGTGCGCATAATTCCGGTCCGGACCGGGCAAGCACTACATCCGGGAGTGCTTCCGCACCCTTTTGCCGTAAAGGAATTCAAACAGCCGAGTACCTCTCCACCCAAGAGCCCCGGGATTTCCTCTTGGGGCCTGCCCGAAAAAGTTGCTCCCCTGCGATTGATATTGGTTACATGACCGTCTTTGTTTACGAGCATCATAATGTAGGGAGCGCTTTCAAATATCTTGGTCAGTGTCTGCCGCTGGGCGATTATCTCCTGCTCGGCGGCTTTGCGACGAGAAATATCGTCAACCGACCAAAGCACCCCTTTGTTCAAATCGGGCGAATTGTTCGAATCAAGCGCCTTTCCGGACAAGCTGCACCATAGCGGGGAGCCGTCTTTTCTTTTGAGTTGGTATTCAACCTGTATTTGCACTCCCTGTCTCAGCGGTTCGTAATACTTTTCCCCATATTCCCGGAAACGCTCCTCCGAGAGATGAACCTCCCGCATGCTCATGCCCACCATCTCTTCGGGCGAATCGTAGCCCAGGATATCGGCAAGCCGTCGGTTGGCTCTAAAAAGAACTCTGTTTTGCTTCAACAACATCAGCCCGATCTGGCTGTTTTCAAAGATAGCCTGGAACTCTTCCAGGATGGAGCTGTTTTCTTGGCCACACTTTGTCCGCGCCTCATCTTCGGACTGATTTTGGACCGGGATGCAGCCTTTCAGGTGGACCTGATCCATGCCTGTTTCTTTGCCTTGCATTACCGCAGCTACCTTTCTTACAGTCAAAACTTGCCAACGGACTTCCGCCCCCCCGGGCCGGGCACCGATTCCGGGCAGGCTCATGCTTTTCAGCGCGGGATGAAAACTCCCGGGGCACCACTGTAAATCGGCAAAAACGAGCAACCACTTAAAACCCTCTTTTGATTATCAGCCGGGGTATCTACACGGAAGGTCATACCGCCACATTAACCGCTCCAACCGCGGAAGTCGGGCTAACGCGTCCCTTGTTTGCAATCATACGGGCCTTCGCATTCGGGCAGCGCCGCAGGAGGATATCGCGCCTTTGAAAACGAGGGTGTTTCATAAACGAGGAAAGGCAGCCGGTGGCTGCCTTTCGATTTACCAATCTTAAAGCTGCAATCCAAAATTCGCTATTTTCTCAACTCGAAGAACCGAAAGCCTTGATGCAGGGTATGATGCCGGTATTGGGATAAGCGTCAGAGCCAAGATCGGTCCAGGTGGTACCGTTCGGAGATGCGTAGCCCCTTTCCCCGATGGCGTAATTACGGTTTTCGGAATAACCGTTGAGTGGGTACTGGACAGCCAGGGGATATATGTATCCGGGTGTGTAAAACTTAACCACGACCGAGAACTCGGTGGCATTGGACGTGCCGGCAGTAACGGTAACCGGTGTTGTGAGAGTAAGAGTGTGATAGCCCACATTGGCAAAAGTGTAGGTTTGACCGCCATTGGCGATTTTGGCGGTCCCACCCGAAGGATTGTAACTGGAGCCATTCCATGGACAATTGTCATAAATTTGGACGGTGACGTTGGTATTCGGAGCAACCGTGTAGAAGCTCACAGAATGGATCACCTTTCCAGTGGGGCTAGCCTTGAACATATTGGCCGCGTATGCGGTGGCGGAGGAATATCCAAGGTTATTCGTCCAGCCGATCTGATCGTATTGGTAGAACCAGTTTTGCGTAGTATTTGACGAAGCAGTATTCATCCATTTTACGCCGTTGAAGACCCAGCCCCAATCTGAGTTCAGGGAAGGATCATAGTAGGACAGCCAGAAATAGCCGCCGTTGAATGTGCCCCCTGAATTGGCTTGAGAATGCGCCCCTCCCCACCATGCGCCCCAACTGTTCTTAATAAGCCAGGCGCCGTTTCCAGGAGGCGCAACCCCAAAGTTGGACGCGGGGTAATTGTCGTCGTACCCGACTATCGCCACCTCGTGATTCGAATTTTCCCCGCAGTAAGAGGCGGTAAAAAGAGTATAGTCCCCATTAGCCGCAACCTGTAAGAAAGGCGCATTCTCGAGCATGCATATGCTGACCGCGACGGCGATTTCCTGGTTTACCAGAACGTTTTTTACATAGCTGGTACTAGGCGTGTTGTCAGAATTGACACCCACGGGAATCGCATCGACATTACACATGATATACCTGTTCACGACACTCGTTGTGTCCGGCATATTCATCGAAGGCCACCAGTAGTTATACGGATAGAAAGCTTCAGAGAGATTTCCCTGAGACGCCATGACCTCCACTGCCATTTCCTCAAAACCGCCGTCGCAGGGGCCATAGTCCGAACCCTGAGTGTCGATAATGCCCTGGTTCGATAAGGCCGTATAAATCGACCAGCCGGCCATGTGTGACTCCACCGAAGCCGTCGCTCCGTGTGCCCAGCAGCTGCCGCAATTGCCCTGGTCTCTTACCGGTGTGACACGGCTCGCCCCGCCGTTGGGACTAAGCAGATTGAAATATGACGGGTAGGTAGCGGTGGCTAGCGCCGGGGACTTTTTAGGACTTGACTTCATTATGAGATTCAGGGCCGAATGATCCACCGGCGACGGTATCTTTCCTGTGGCATGCTTCCCGGGCTTAATCGCAGCAGGCGATATCCCCGCGGCCTTTTCGGCCTTCACTTTGGACATGTAGGAAGTAAACGCCGGGTTGACCGGCGCCACCTTCATATTGGGTGGAGGAGTCCACTGCGCATTCGCGGGGACCAAAACCAGGGAAAACATCACCATCATGCCTGCCAGGACCGCTCCCGATAGCCGAACCAAGCGCTCTCGCTTCTTGTTCATAAGCCTTCTCCTTAAATAATTGATCATTTAGCATCTGTCAGTTTATCCGCAAGCTCCGTTTAAACTAAAAGCACAAGCTGCCCATTCACTCCTCTGCGTTGCAGGTCTAACACTCCATGCCAAAATAGCAGACAAACTAATAGGACTCGCCTAAATGTGCGATATTTAAGCAGAATAACGTGCCATACCTTTCATCGCCCATCTCAAAGCGGTTTTTGAGGTGGTTAGAGGGCGACGTCTTTGGCATGCGGAACATTTTTATGACATTTTGCCTATCGACTTAAATCGTTCGGCTCCGAGTCAGGACTTTTCGTTCGGATTATTTGCCCACCTCGCCAACAATCAAGGCACGCCTGAGAAGAAGCCCTCTTGCATACCGAATAGCCGGGGCAGAATTGTAATTTCACTCAGGGAGGTGATGATAAAGATTGGTATCACTATATCCATCACCATTATATTTGAAACTTTCACTACCGTCAATATATTTCATGTGGGTCTGATTGTTATCGATATGATTGTGTCAGCGCGAAAGTGCTGACAACTAGCAATTTCCCAAAGGGAAGTCGCCTGATCCTTCTAATCTTCCCCCCTGTGCGCAAAGATTCTGATCGGCGAAATACAGCATTTAGTTCGGCATCTGGAGCGAATGGCTTAACGGAAAAAAATGGTGACAAAATAGTTACAGGCATTCACTAGAAATCGAACCAAGCGGTTCCAAACGCGATCGTCAAGCTGGCGGATCATTGATCGAAACGCTAGCTGAAAATCCACTATAGTGGTCCCCAATTTCGAGACAATGGTTTAAGCCGGTGCTCCACCAGGAGGAACGAGCAGCGATTGAGCGAAAGAAGAGGAAGGTCCACACCTCCGAATTTGAGGCGAAGGCAGGTCTGGAGGCATTGCGGGGAGCAAAGACGATCAACGGGATGGGGCAGGAATACGGAGTTCATCCCGCACAGGTTGGGCAGTGGAAGAAGGAAATTCAAGAACAAGCCAAAACGCTGTTTGAACGCGGGCGAGGCCCCGGGGCGATTGGGGCACACCAGGAACCGGCGTTGCTCTGCAGTGAAATTGGCAAGCGAAAGGTGGAACTCGACCGGCTCAAAAAAAAGTCCGGGGGGACAGCCCGTGATGATGCGGTAGCCGTGGTCAGGCAATGTGCCCTGGAAAGATGCCCCGTCTAAAAAAGTACTATAGTAACAGCATGGCATGTCCCGGCGGCGGCAGGGGCGCGGTCCTGATTGTCACAACCAGGACTGCCCCCGCCGCCTTCCCGGCTACTGTTTGTACTGCTTCCGAAGATTTCGCTTATCCATTTTCCCGACGCTGGTCTTTGGAAGCTGGTCGGTGATGATGA
Source organism: Syntrophobacteraceae bacterium (assembly GCA_031292195.1). Taxonomy (GTDB): domain Bacteria; phylum Desulfobacterota; class Syntrophobacteria; order Syntrophobacterales; family Syntrophobacteraceae; genus SbD1. The sequence continues at coordinate 33,659 of JARLHP010000042.1, read as the reverse complement.
TCTTGTCGGGGATTCCCCATTTGGAGAGGGCGCCGCCAGCCACAGCTTCCTTGAAAAAGGCTTTAATATCGTCTTCGGAAACCTTTCCGACGAAATTGTCTTTGAGGATCACAAAAGCAATCGGCCGCTCACCCCATTTTTCATCGGGAATGCCGAACGCGGCTGCTTCAGACACCCCCTCGTGCTGAGTGAGAATGTCCTCGATCTGCAAAGAGGATATCCACTCGCCCCCGGTTTTGATGACATCCTTGATCCGGTCGGTAATCTGCAAATAACCTTCTTCGTCTATGAATCCTACATCCTGGGTGTGCAGATACCCGCCTTGCCATAGCTCTTCGGAGCGTTCCGGTTCCCGGAAGTATCCCTGAGTGAGCCAGGGGGACCTCACCACGACTTCACCTACCGTGAGGCCGTCATGGGGCTGTTCGTTACCTTCGGCGTCTATGACCTTCAGGTCCACAAGGGGCACTGGAATTCCGGTTCGGCACCGAATCTCCAAGTCCCTTTCAGGGCTCAGCGCGGTCATTTTCGGTTTGCGGACCGCGATGGTTAGAATGGGACAGGTTTCCGACATGCCATAACCGGTGAAGGCGTTGATACCTTTGTCCAGGGCCGCCTTGCAAAGACCTTTGGAAAATGCCGAGCCGCCAATGATCACCTTCCAATTGGAAAGGTCCGTGCCGGCCGCGGCCGGGGAGTTCAAAAGCATGTGCAGGATGGTCGGAACGCAATGCGAGAAAGTGACTTTCTCCTCTTGTACAAGCCGAAGAATATTTTCCGGTATGTATCGACCGGGATAGACCTGTTTTACCCCGAGCAGCGTCGAGATATAAGGAAGGCCCCAGGCGTGGACATGAAACATGGGGGTCAGCGGCATATAAACGTCACCCGAATTTAGCCCGCCACCCGAGGAAAATCCGGCTATGCTTCCCATGACGCAGATGGTGTGCAGAACCAGTTGACGGTGGCTGAAGTAAACTCCTTTCGGCGAACCGGTTGTCCCGGTGGTGTAGAAGGTGGTGGCTTTGGCGTTTTCATCAAAATCCGGGAAATCGAAGTCGATCGCACTTTTTTCCAGCAGGGACTCATATTCGCCGGCAACCGCGAGGCTGGTTTGCGGGGCGGTTTCCGTATCGGTCAGGAGGATTATCTTCTTGACCGTTTTAATGTCTTTCCAGATCTCTTGGAGCACGGGCAAAAAATCCGTATTGACCAGAAGCACATCGTCTGCCGCATGATTTATCGTGTAGAGTATCTGCTCGGGGGACAATCGAATATTCACGGTATGGAGAATGGCGCCCATCATGGGAACGGAGAAGTAGCACTCGAGATACCTGTGGCTGTCCCAATCCATCACGCCCACGGTGTCTCCCTGTCCGACGCCCAGGGTCGTCAGCACGTTCGCCAGTCGGCCGATTCGTTCCGCAAGTGTGGTGTAGTCGTATCTTTTCAGCTCGCGGTAGACGATCTCCTGTTTCGGGGCGTGCAACAAGGGAGTGCGCAGAAGGTGCTTTATCAGTAGCGGGAATTGGTACGCGGAAGGGGTATGGTCGATTAGACTGACAGGCGCCATGTTTTGTCTCCATTCTCTTAGGTTCGGTGCGGTTGGCCAAGGGGCCAATGGTTTCACATAATACATAGTATGTAATATGCATTCCGGCAAATTTTTTTGCGGCCTTCTCCCAGCCGCTCTTTGACTTTCTAGATCGAAAGAGCGAACATAGCGCCCTCCGATGGCGGCCCTTCGGGTCGCGTCGTGATCGCCTTGCCTCCATCAAGCAAAAAAAGCGATCTCCATTCCCGGATCAATGAGGCTCTGATTTTTTTGAGGGGGCCGTTTCGAGTCCTTTATGTGATTTGGGCAAATTCCAGGACACCATGTTTGCGAGAACCACAACGGTTTCCAACATCGCCTCCTTACCGGGGATATGGTTGAAAACCGCTTCCGGTAACCCTGCGGCCCGCATTAGATCCGTTATTCTCACATCCTTTTCCGGCAACACAGTACGACTCCTGCCTGGTGTCTTCCCGATCCATCTTTGCATGTTGGAGGATCACATACTACATAGTATGTGATATGTCAAATCAAAATTGGCCGGCCCGCTTTGAGTTATGCTCATTTCCACATCCGCCCGTCTGTGAGGCGGTGGGACCGCCAACTTTTCGAGGCCGAGGCACTGAGACGGAAATTCCTTTTTTGACCGGCTGTTACCTCGGAACACCCGATTTAATGAAAAGTTTCGGGGCGCGGTTCTTCCTTTTCCTTTAGCCCTACAAGAACTTTCGAAAACAGCTCACCCGGAAACCACGAAAAATCCGTGGTTTGGGCCTGGCGATCTCCGGCCGCGGCGACACGCCGCTTGTGCCCCGTTGTTTCCTGGTTATATTTCATTTACACTTTTTGTCGTTTTGGGACTCCGCTGGAAATGTGCGGTTATGGTGTTTCATCCTAAAATTAGAACGATGAACAAATGGTAGATCCCAATCAGCCGGCCCTGAATCCTTTCCAGTTCCATGAGTGCGTCATTTTGACCATGCCCACCGGAAGGACCGCGGTCAACCTCCGGGAGATGCTGCAAATCGTGAAGGAGGTGGACTCAGCGGTCCTTGCTTATCATCTGTGGCAATCGCGCATGGCCATTGCTCATCCGGAAGTGGAATATCCCAACGACTTCGCCATCTGGGCCGCCACCTCCCTGCAGGACACCCGGCTGGCCGAAAAACTGAGCGTTATCGATCCGTTCACCTTCGAGGATATGGAGGAGATCCGCGAAGAGCTGGCCGAACTGCTCGAAGAGTATATGTGGGATCTCCCGTCCGTGCCGTGGGCCAGGCCGGGGTTCGAGTTCCACTTCTGCGAGGCCTCAACGGTCGTGCTGGTGCGCCCGCGCATTGTGGCCGGCACGCTCTCCGAGTTCCGTTCGGGGCTTGCCGGCGTGGGAATTGATTCGATTTATTATCACTTCATGGACGCGCGTTGGCGGCTCAGGAAACTCAAAACCGACGATTTTTCCATCTGGCTCCGGGACGCCTTCGGTTTGCCCGAGCTGGTTTCGGCCATTCAGGGCATAGACGTGTGGTTCTACACGCTGGAAGGAGTTCGAAAAGCCATTCTGGACTTGCTTGACCGCTACATGGAGAAGCGCGATGACATCACGCCTGGAAGCACTTGACCCGATAGTCGGCGCCCCGGTTATCGACCAGTTGCGCCGCATGGCCGACCGCCTCAAACCCATGCGGTTGGTGCATATCAATTCCACCCGCATCGGCGGCGGAGTGGCCGAATTGCTCATCGGGATCATACCGCTGTGGAACGAGTTGGGAATCGACGCCCGTTGGGAGGTCATCCAGGGCGACCAGGCGTTTTTCGAAGTCACCAAGGCAATGCACAACGCCCTCCAGGGCTTCAAGGCCAATATCGGCAAGCCGATGTTGGATCACTACATCGACATCAACCGTTCGAACGCCGAAAAGCTCGATTTCGAAGCCGATTTCGTGGTGGTAAACGATCCGCAGCCCGCCTACCTGATCAAGTTCTTACGTTCCAGGGCCAAAAAATGGATCTGGAGGTGTCACATAGACGCTTCCAGGCCGGACCGCAAGGTCTGGAGATTTTTGTGGGAGGCGGTAAGGCATTATGACGCCTCGATCTTTTCCATGCCCGGTTTTGCCCGCAACCTCCCCCACCCCCAGTACCTGCTCTACCCTTCGATCGATCCTTTGAGCGACAAGAACCGCGACCTTTCCGCCCAAGAAGTCTCGGCGGTGCTGGACCGGCTGGGCATCGAAAGAGACAAGCCCATCATTTTGCAAGTATCCCGGTTCGATTCCTTCAAAGACCCTTTGGGAGTGATCGAGGCGTTTCGAATGGTGCATGCCCACACGCCCTGCAGGCTGGTGCTGGCGGGAGGCGAGGCCACCGACGACCCGGAGGGGCCCCGGATTTTTGCCGAGGTCCAGGAAGCGGCCCATGGAGAGCCGGACATCACTTTGCTGCTCCTGCCCCCGGAGAGCCACTATGAAGTAAACGCCCTGCAGCGGGCCGCCGATATCATCGTGCAGAAGTCGGTGCGGGAGGGCTTCGGGTTGACCGTAACCGAGGCCATGTGGAAGGGAAAACCGGTCATTGGCGGTGCGGCGGGAGGCATAGTTCTGCAGCTTCGCAATTTTCGAACCGGGTTTCTGGTTAATTCGCCGGAGGGCTGCGCCCTTCGAATCCGCTACCTGCTCCGGCATCCGGACGTGGGAAGGCGCATGGGCAAATTTGCCAAAGAGTTTGTCCGCAACCATTTTCTGGTCACTCGAAACCTGAGGGATTACCTGTCCATGATGCTTCTGTTCCGCAGTCCCGGCGAGGATGACCGGCGTCCCGGTCGCACGGTCGTGCTGTAGACAAAGAGGTGCGGGCGTGAATGTTTTCCCTGCTCCTGGCGCCTTCGCAGGTTTGAGGCCTCCGGCGGCGACCTACCGCGTTCAGTTGAACCGCAATTTCACCTTCAGTGCCGCCCGAAGCCTGGCGCCCTACCTCCACGACCTGGGTATAACCGACTTGTACGCTTCTCCCATATCCCATGCCAGAAGGGGCAGCCTTCACGGCTATTCGGTGACCAATCCCACCGAAATCGACCCGGGGCTGGGGTCGCGGTCTTCTTTCGACTCCCTGGCCCAAAGGCTGAGGTCGCGCGATATGGGGCTCATTATCGATATTGTTCCCAACCACATGGCGCTAAGCCGTGACAACCCCTGGTGGATGGACGTGCTGGAAAGCGGGCCCGGCTCACCGTATGCGGTTTTTTTCGATATCGACTGGCATCCGCCAAGCAAGGTGCTGGAGGGAAAAGTCCTGCTGCCCGTTTTGGGCAAATACTACAGCGAGGCCCTGGAGGGGCGGGAATTCGAGCTGGTCCTGGATGAGGGGGGATTTTCGGTCAGGTATTTCGATCTCAGTTTTCCTCTCGACCCCAAAACTTACGCGGACATCCTTTCCCTGCGCCTTGGCGAACTGGAGGAAACCCTGGGGGAAGAGGACCCGGGGGTGCTGGGACTTAAAGGCCTTGTCTCGCTTAGCGAGCACCTTCCGGCACGTTCTCTTACCAGTCCCAAAAAGGTCAAGGAAAGGCAGAGACTGAAGGAGATCATCAAAAAAAGCCTCTGGCTGCTCTACCGGGAGTCCCGGGCGGTAAGGGAGTTTCTCGAAGAAAACCTGAAGATCTACAATGGTGTAAAGGAAGACCCGGTAAGTTTCGACCGCCTGGACAGGCTTTTATCCGATCAGCCCTACCGCCTGGCCTTCTGGCAAGTAGCCCTGGAGATGATCAACTATCGCCGTTTCTTCAGCATAAACGACCTGATCGGCATTCGCATAGAAGATCCGAAAGTATTCGAAGCGGTGAACCACACCCTTCTATTCGAGCTGGTCCGGGAAGGAAAGGTCACCGGGACGCGGATCGATCACATAGACGGGCTCTACGACCCGGAGGAATATCTGGAACGTCTTCAGGCCGGAATGACCGGGGATGCCGCGGGCCAGGCGGAGCGCGGTTCACATTATATAGTGGTTGAAAAGATCCTGGCCAAAGGTGAGAGGCTGCCTCGCAACTGGCCGGTATCGGGCACCACGGGATACGATTTCCTCAACATGGTGAACGGAGTGTTCGTAGACGACCGCGGATACCGAAAGCTGGAACAGGTCTACGCTGTCTTTATCTCCAGGGAAGAGAGAGGTTCGGACGTCGTCTACGAGAGCAAGAAGCTGGTGATGAGGAACCTGTTTGGCGGGGAGGTGGAAAATCTGGTTTTCTACCTGGGCCTGCTGGCCGACGCCGACCGGCAGGCCCGCGATCTGTCCCGGCGGGACATGATAAGCTCTCTTGTGGAAGTTACGGCCTGTTTGCCCGTTTACAGGACCTATATCAACAGTTTCAAGGTTTGCGAGCCGGACAGGGAGCGAATCGAGCATGCCCTGGCGGAGGTGCGCCGCAGAAACCCCTGGCTCAATGACCTGGCGCTGGGCTTCATGCGCCGTCTGCTGCTCATGGACTTTCCGGCTTATCTCAGCGCCGAACAAAGACACGAACGGCTGAACTTCGTGATGCGCTGGCAGCAGTTCAGCGGCCCCATAATGGCCAAGGGGCTCGAAGACACCGCTCTTTACCTCTATAATCCGTTGATTTCCTTAAATGAGGTGGGCGCCAACTTTAAACCCGTATCGGTGGAGGAGTTCCACGAATTTAACAGGGACCGGCAAAAACTCTGGCCTCATACCATGAACGCCACTTCCACTCACGACACCAAACGGAGTGAAGACGTACGCGCCCGGATCAATACACTCTCCGAAATCGTGGAGGAATGGGAGGATTTGCTCGAACGGTGGAAGCTTTTAAACTCGCCCAAAAAGGTTTGGGTCCGGGGCGTTGCCGTCCCGGAGGCCAACGAGGAGGTGTTTGTCTACCAGACGATGATCGGCGCCTGGCCCCTTCAGGTAAATGAGGTTCCGGCTTTCCGGCGGCGCCTCAGGGCATACATGCTGAAGGCCGTGCGGGAAGCCAAGGTCCGCACCATGTGGACTGCGCCGGACGTCGAATATGAAAATGGTCTGCTAAAATTTTGCGAGTCCATTCTGGACGATAGCGGAGAAAATGAATTTCTGGACAGTTTCCTGAGGGCCCATTCACGCCTGGCGTACAGCGGGGCGCTCAACTCGCTTTCGCAGCTGGTTCTAAAGATCACCTCGCCCGGCGTGCCCGACTTCTACCAGGGCACCGAACTGTGGGACTTGCGGTTGGTTGACCCGGACAACCGCGGTCCGGTGGAGTTTAGAAAACGTGTCCGTTTTCTAAAGGACCTCAAGAAGCGGGAGTCGAAAAACCACCACACCCTTCTCTCCGAACTTCTGCTCGATTGGGAGGACGGCCGGATCAAGCTCTACGTGACTTACAAGGCCCTGAACTTTCGCCGGAAGCACCGGGAGCTTTTCCTGGAAGGCGAATACGTTCCTTTATCCTGTTCCGGGGCCAGGGAAAACAACGTGGTCGCATTTATGAGAAGAAAGGAAAACCTGTGGGCGCTGGTGGCCGTGCCCAGGCTCACCGCAAAACTGGCCGCCCCCGGGGCCCCCATCGGCAAGGGTGTTTGGGGAGATAGTTTCTTGAATATGCCTGAGGGCGCGCCCGTTTCCTGGACCAACGCTTTTACCGGCCAGCCGCTGGAAGCGGTTGGCGAGGGGAGACGGATTCCTCTAAACCGGGTATTTGCGCGGTTTCCGGTGGCTTTGCTGGTTGGGGGGCAGTGAATCAGGGGGCATAGGACGAATAGGACGAATAACAGGCAGGGGAAGAGCGAACCGGCCATGGGTAGCCGATGGGCACGGATGGAACTTTTCGGCCCCCTGGAGGCGGCGGCCAGGGCGGGAGCCGGCATTTGGAGGCGAGAGCGTGCCGGCGGCCCAGGTGAAAGCGGCCTTTCTGGCGGCGCTGAGCGTGCTCTGCGGCAGGGTAGAGACCGCGGACGAGTTTTTTTCTGAGACCGCGTTGGTATAGGGGCGGGGGAACAGGTTCTGCTCGCGCCCGCCGGGGGATTCACTTGAAAGCCACGCCTCTAAAGAAAGTATAGCAGAAGACGCCGTCCTGCCGACTGGCCCGATAGAGGGCCTCAACCCCCCTGTTCCAGGTCTTTTCATCTATCAAATCGAGGGCAATGGCCTCGTCTTTTACACCTTCCACCATGGCGATGAAGGTTTTTTTGGTAAATCCTTCCACCAGGGCCGGTTTGCTCGAATCCACGTAGACCATGCGTGGAGAGACGCATACTTCGCGAAATCCGGCAGCGCGGAGCAGCGGATAGAGTTGTCGGCCGATAAGAGAATTTCCTTTTTTTCGGGCCTGTATTTCCATCAGGCATTTTACCGCCAGATCGGCCTCCTCGCTTCGGGGGTGGCAATACCAGGAGCCGTGGTCCCCTTCGATAACCGTTATGGACCCTCCGGTTTTGAGTACGCGCTTTAGCCTGGACAGGGCTTTTGCCGGTTCTTCGAGATGTTCCAGGAGAAAGCAGACGAACAGATGATCGAAACTTTCGTCGGCGTAAGGCGGATCGAAGATATCCGCGACCTCCGCGGTAACGTTCGAAAAGCCCCGAGACAACACCTTTTGCCGCGTCCTTTCGATGGACTCCGGTGAAATGTCGATGGATACGAAGTGCGCATCGGGACTGTTGCCCGCCAGGATCACCGTTTGGGCTCCGACCCCGCAGCCCGCTTCAAGGACTCTGCTTCCCGGCGGGAAGGGAGCCTTCGGGTGCAAAAGTTCGGCAAGTGTATTGGCCTGATCTTTCAGCCTGCCCGCCTCCACATCGGAATAGCCGTGAACGTACGCTTTCATGAATGGCGCCTCCAGGATTGGAATAGATCACATCGGAAGAAGAAAACCCTCAGCTCGTCGTGGCGCCATTGTGGACTCGGAGGTTACGCCCGTATTGTATAAAATTGCTGTATTGGCCGGGGGTGATTCCAAAAATCTGTTTAAAGCGGCGTGAAAGGTGGCTCTGGTCGACAAAACCGGTTTCGCAGGCGGTTGCCGCTATGGACCATCCGGTCGCCAGAAGTTCCCTGGCCTTTCTCAGTCTCACCTGGTTCAGGTATGCGTGGGGAGGGATGCCTGTTTCTTTGGTGAAAACGCGAAGGAAGTGGAATGGGCTCATGTTCCCGATAGCTGCCAGTTCCCTGAGGGAAATATCTTCGGAGAAGTTTGCCCGGATGTAATCCCGCGCTTTCAAGACGAGGTGATGTTCCCGGCCGAGGGCGCGCAAGGGAGGTGGAGCGTCCGCGTGTCTTTGGATCAGGAGCGTGAGCATCAGAAGAAAGCGGGATTCTTTTTCCAGCGTGGAGGTCCGCTCGTCTTCGAGATCCCTGTGCAGTTGCCTGATAATTCCGGCCAGGTGGTCGTCGTGGATAACACCCGACTGGAAGAAAGGCAGCCGGGCTTTGCGGTCGGCTAACTTCGAAGCCGCTTTCCGAAGGACTTCGGCCTCGAAGTAAAACATCCGGTAAGTCCAGCCCTGTTCGGTTGCCGCGTGCCCCGTATGCGCTTCGTCGGGGTTTGCGAGGTTGATCGCCCCGGTTGCCGCCGTGACGTTTTCTCCCCGATAGAAAAACCCGAGGGCCCCCTGTTCTATGACGCCAACGGCAAAGCCCTCGTGAGTATGCCTGGCAAAAGACTGGGTGAGATAGGCGGCGCGCAGGAGTTCCAGGTTTGGCAGGGCCGAAACCCGCCACAGTTTTACGCTCTCTTTTGTGGGGCGATGGTCCATTTTAGCTTGCTCCACAGCATCCAGTTGCTGATTCCGGACTACTCCAAAATTGGGAGGCGCATCAGAGCAGGGTTTACCTTCGGCCGATCGGTGAAAACCGGCGCAATGCTTTAAATTACAGCTTTTTTGCGGCACAGCGCAAACGGTTTGTGATCTACGCCGTGCGACTGTTGTTTGACGATCATCCCGCTTTCGCGGGGTTGGACAAAGATAGCCTGCATGGGCTTCAGCTGAGGGAAGCCAGATTTATCCGCCGGAGACAGCAGCCGGGTCGAGACAGTGTTTATCGAAAATATTTTCTATCAATCGAAAGCCACAGCAAATCTCCCTTTCCGTTTTGTCATGGGAGACTGCTTGTCTCGGCCTGCGTAGGTAGTTAAACTAGATGCGATAAAGTAAAGGCACGCTTTCTCCGTTCATTCGGCCACCCGGAGTTTCCCCGGCAGATCCTTCTACTCGCCCGCCTTTTCATTGTGGTATCATCCAAGGGTACGAGCTTTGCCCCACATGCATGCTAATCCGTGCATCGATTTTTCGAGGAGTCGGATATGCAGGATGACACCAAGACCAAAAGACAACTCCTAACCGAATTAAGTCAATTGCGCTCTCAGGTAGCTGAACTGCAGAAGAACCAAGGAGCGTCAACTGATTCCGGCGAGTTACGCCGCCGCGCCGAGGAGTGGCTGGAAACCACGCGGGCGGAAACCGGCCAGCGCGAGTCCCATGATACGGCAAGACTCTGCCACGAACTTCAGGTCCAGCAGGTTGAACTGGGGATGCAAAATGAGGAACTTCGCAATGCCCTGGTTCAAATTGAGGAGTCCCGCCAGAGGTACTCCGACCTCTATGAGTTCGCTCCTGTCGGCTATCTCACCCTTGGTGAGAAGGGGACGGTATTGGAGACCAACCTAACCGCGGCGGTGCAACTGGGTATCGAAAGGAGCGGGCTCATCAAACGCCCGTTTCAGGGCTACGTCATGCCGGCGGACAGGGACAAATTTCGTTCTCACTTGAACGAGGTCTTTACGAGCGGGAAGCGACAGAGCTGTGAAATAGGATTGACGACAAAATCGGGTGGCGATTTTTATGCGCTTCTCGACACAGTATTTATGGTGGATTCCAGCGGAAAGAAGTTATGCAGGACAACCGTAACCGACATCACCGAGCGCAAAAGAACTGAGAACCTTGTCAATGTCCGTCTCCGTCTGGTGGAATTTGCCGCATCCCATTCCGCCGAGGAGGTGCTTCAGAAAACACTGGATGAAATCGGCCAATTCACCAAAAGCCCCGTAGGGTTCCTCCATTTTGTGGAAATGGATCAGAAAAACCTTTCACTCCAGGCATGGTCAACCAGGACGCTCAAGGAATTTTGCAGCGCGGAGGGGAAAGGCGCTCATTATCCAATAGACAAGGCGGGGGTGTGGGTGGACTGTTTTCATGAAAAGGGCCCGGTAGTACACAATGATTATTTCGCATTGCCTTACCGGAAAGGCCTGCCCGACGGACATCCCCCTGTTTTCCGGGAACTCTGCGTACCCATCATGAGGTCCGACCGGGTTGTAGCCATACTCGGTATAGGTAACAAACCCGAGGATTACACTCAACAAGACATCGCAGTGGCGTCCTACCTGGCCGACGTGGCCTGGGAAATCACCAGGCGCAAGCTGGCGGAAGAGGAATTACGGAAAACATATGAAAAACTCAACACGACCCTGGAGAGCATTACGGACGGGTTTTTTTCGGTTGACCGGGATTGGCGTATCACCTACGTCACCAAGGCCGGGGCCGAGATGCTCGGCATGAAACGGGAAGACCTGGTGGGCGGCTACCTTCGGAAGGTCTTTCCGCGTGCTGTCAAGCTTGCGTTTTACCCCCGTTTTCGTCATGTGATAGAATCAAATTCGGCCGTTCACTTCGAGGAATACTACCCAAACCCCCTCAATAAATGGTGGGAATGCCACGCATACCCATCCGCCGAGGGAATGTCCGTTTACTTTCGGGATATCACCGAGCACAAGCTTATCGAAGAAACGCGAGCGTTCCTCGCACAGTCAGGCCGGATACTCTCCTCCGACGAGGACTTTTTTAAATCGCTGGCGCGGTATCTGGGCAAGAGCCTGGGAATGGACTATGTCTGCATCGACCGGCTTGAGGGGGACTGCCTGTCCGCTCGGACTTTGGCCGTCTACTTCGACGGCAAATTTGAGGATAACGTAACCTATACCTTGAAAGATACTCCCTGCGGCGAGGTGGTGGAAAAGAAGGTTTGCTGCGTTCCGAAGGACGTATGCCATTTGTTTCCCCGGGATGAGGTGCTGCGGGAGATGAAGGCCGAGAGTTATGTCGGAACCATCCTTTGGGGTTCCAAGGGACAACCGATTGGGCTCATAGCTGTCATTGGGCGACAGCCCCTGGCCAATCGGAATCTTGCTGAATCGGTGCTCCAATTGGTGGCGGTCCGCGCCGCCGGCGAACTGGAACGCAAGTGGATAGAGGAGGAACTGCGTGAGAGCCGGTCACGGCTCGATCTCGCAGTGCGGTCTGCTCATATGGGAGTGTGGAAACTGGATTTAATCGAAAATAAACGCCATTTTGACGATCAGGTCTGTCATCTTTTGGGTATCGCCAGGGATAAATTCACCGGAACCGAGGAGGAGTTCTACAAGGCACTGCATCCCGATGACCGTGAGATGGTCAAGGCGATATGGGCCCGAACCATTGAACAGGATAGGCCCTATGAAGCGGAATACCGTGCGGTCTGGCCGGATGGAAGCGTCCATTATGTCTCCGCACGCGGAAAGCTGGTATATGATGACAAAGACAAGCCGGTGATGGTTAACGGTCTTATCTGGGATACCACCGACCGAAAACAGATGGAGAAGGAACTTCGAAGATCCCGGAATGAACTGGAGCTTCGGGTGAATGAGCGCACCGCGGAACTCCGCGCCGCTGTGGCCAAGCTGGAACAACTAAACGAGGAGTTGCAGGAATTCGCTTTCATAGCCTCACACGACCTTCAGGAACCCCTGCGAAAGATTCAAACTTTCGGGAACATGCTGATTAAAAAGCATAAGGAAGCCCTCAATCCCGAAGGCCAGGACTATATGGAACGTATTACAAAGGCGGCAAACCGCATGTCTGAATTGCTGCGAGCCCTGCTAAAGTATTCCAGAACCGGTACGAGCCAGTTAGACGTCAGGCCTGTTTCTCTCACCGAAGTTGCAAGAGAAGCCTCCAACGATCTCGAGCTTCTCATCAATAGGGTTGAGGGCAGGATCGAAATCGGTGAACTGCCAACCGTGGAGGCCGACGCCACGCTATTGCGCCAGCTTTTCCAGAACATCATAGAGAACTCCATAAAGTACCGGAAGGAATCTGAGCCCCCTGTCGTGAAGATTTATGGGCAAATCTCAGATTCTGTCTGCCAGATATTCATAGAGGACAACGGCATAGGGTTCGAGGAAGAGTTCACCCACAAAATTTTCAAGCCATTTGAGCGGCTCCATGGTATGAATTCCCTTTACAAGGGGACTGGCATGGGACTTGCCATTTGCCAGAAGATCCTGGAACGGCACGGAGGCGCGATTACCGCCAGGAGTATCCCGGGGAAAGGCTCAATTTTTGTCGTTACCCTCCCAGCGAAGCGGCAGGCATGAACCCGATGGAAAACCAGGATGACGTGTTCACTGTTTTAATGGCAGATGACGACACAGACGATCACCTCCTGGTGAAATCAGCGTTTCAGGAGATGGGTATTGCCCATGATTTGCACTTTGTTGGCGACGGGAAGGAACTCCTGGAATATCTTTACAAGAAAGGGGATTTCGCGGACCATAAAAAGTGCCCCAAGCCAAGCCTGATTCTCCTCGATCTAAACATGCCGCGAATAGATGGCCGTGAAGCCCTGGCAAGAATAAAATCCGATCCACAACTGAGCGACATACCTGTATTGATCCTGACAACCTCCAAAGAAGAGCGTGACATGGTCTTGTGCAAGCAGGCCGGTGCTTCCTCCTTTCTGTCAAAACCGGAGGCCTTTGAGGATTTGATCGTTATGCTCTCGAAGTTCTGTGTTGCAATTCTCAATGATCCGGATGTTCCCTTTCAGGTGATCGGATGTTGACCCAACCTTGGCGCCTTGCCTGGAATGAGCTTTCCCGGCGGAGCACCGACTCCATCCTGCAGCGGCAATAAACAAGCCTTGGAGTAGCCGCCAGCTCAGGGGCAGTCCTTCTTCCCGCACTGTACGTAATAATAAAAAGGTAATAGACCCGACAAACGTTACGCCGACTCATGCATGACCATGGGAAAATGCAGCTCTGCAGTACCTGAAATACGGTACTTTGCTAATTCTCAAGAAAGTGCGGACGGACAATAATCCCTGTCAATCATCAATCCGTCCGAGAGGAGATTCGGAAATGTCTTTTTCAGGAAACCTGACTCCAAGCGAGGACGTTGTGCGGGACAGCAGGGAACAGAGATGTGACCATTCAGAGTTCATCGTTTTAATGGCCGACGACGATGATGACGATTACATTCTGGTCAAGGCCGCTTTTGAAGCAAGCCCGATCAAAGTGGACGTGAAGTGGGTGGCTGATGGACAGGAAGCTATGGACTACCTACTGCAAACCGGCAAGTATATTGCCCACAAGACTTCCCCGCGCCCCGATCTCATTTTGCTGGACATTATGATGCCACGCAAAGATGGCCTTGAAACATTGAAAGGTATAAAGGGGTATCCATACCTGAAGGAAATCCCCGTAGTGCTGTTCACCTCATCGGCAAAACAGGAGGTTATGCATTGCGGGTTCAAGCTGGGAGCGGATTCATTCATTATTAAACCCCACAGCATGGACGAGATGATCAGTATAATGGGACATCTTCGCGATTACTATTCGGGCATCGCCGGACTGCCGGAAAGAATATAATCTGCAATTGTCTTCGCCGCCATAGGGGGATGCTCTGATTTTGGGTCTCCTCGATGCGTCCGATGTCCTTGATTGAATTTGCCGGCGTCTTAGCGAAAAGGATGGTTACATTGCCGGCAGAGATTTTATACCAGGTTGCGTTCAAGATTTGCCTGATGGGTTGCGCTTCGCTCCACCCATCCTACGCCAGGCCGTCGAGAGCCGCTGTAGGATGGGTGAAACGCAGTGAAACCCATCTGTTTGACGCGTCTTGAACGCAACTTCGTATTAAATGTGGATGACGATGAGGTGAGTGAGGGATGTATAGGAATCAGGGTTTCTCTCGACCAGCGCGTATTTGTCATTGAGCCCAATCATTATTTCCAAAGTTTTGCTCCTCCAAACGGGTATTTTTCGAATCAGGGTGATTAACTTGCTTTTGGTCGGGGCACTTTTTCCTTGCGGGCCTTGGGCGCCGTTAGATGTATCTAAGATGCCGATTTGGCTGTCTCGCTTTCGAAACGGATTTTTGGAAGGAGGGTGTGATGAGGGTGAAAATTGATTATGACCTTTGCATGGGTGACCAAAATTGCAACAAGGTGTGTCCTGAAGTTTTTGATTTCGATCAGGACCAACTTCAATCGAAAGTTCGTGTCGATAGCGTACCCGCTCACTTGGAGGATAAAGTGAGACAAGTAGCCAGGGAATGTGCCCCGGGAGCCGTTATTATTGAGGAGTGATCTCACTGGCCTCATGGAAGGCTCGCAGATTTTTCAACTGGCTTTACGCACGATGACAATGATGACGTCAAAGACTGATTTTTCCCGGAAAGTAGCTCCCCCTGGTCAGGATAATGATGCTGGAACGTATCTGTGGCGAGAAGCGAAGGGGGTGATCTTGATGGTGGGGCGGTTCGCCTTCGCAGACGAATGGAGGCGGCGAACAGAGGGCGTTTTCTTTTAGCGATAGTAGAGAGGCAAGGCCACATGAATCCCAAGGATTCACTGAGGGAAGAACATGGCACAATAATGAAAATGCTCTCAGTCCTTCAGAGGTTTTTTGTAAAACCTATGAGTTTAAAAGATGGGGAAGCAAAAGACCTCGAAGAACTGATCGAATTCTTTGAGATCTATGTGGACCGCCATCACCACGGAAAAGAAGAACAGGGACTGTTCCCGGCACTGTCCCGCGCTCGAACTACCGATATTGATTCTCTCATCAGTTCGCTCCTCGATGACCATTGTCAGGCTCGCGATTACATGAAACAGATAAAATCCCATGCTGCGTCTATTCAATCCTGCACAGGGGTTGACTTCGATGAATTTAAAGAGGTGGCGCAACGTTTCGTGGAGCTGGTCAGAAAGCATATCCGCAAAGAAAATTCGGAGGTGCTTCCATTGATCGAAGAAAGGCTTTCCGAAATCGAAAGGTTCCAGATGAGCGGGCAGTTCCATGACTTGGAGGAGGCGACTTTTGGTTTGAGGGGGCTGGAAACATTTCTGGTTGGTGTCAGGATACTTTACCTTAAGTATTACCGCCAGTAGCTTTGAAAAAGATGTGAATGGCAGTTCCCTGCCCCGAATTCTTGTACCATTTCGTCGTTTAACAAAGCCTTGGCAAGTCCTGGGTTGAAGAGGTCCAGGAAAAGGTTTTCATCCGTCCAGCACCCCCCGAACCTTCTCAAGCAGGGTCCGTACGGAAAACGGTTTGTGCAAGAAGTCGACGCCCTTATCAAGAATACCGTGATGGGCGATAACGTTGGCCGTGTACCCTGACATAAAAATGCTTCTGAGCCCGGACTTTAATTCAGCGAGTTTATCTCTAAGGTCCTTACCGTTCATTTCGGGCATCACCACATCGGTAAGGAGCCGATGTATCGGACCGGGGTGACTCTGAGCTATTCCCAAAGCCTCCGTGGGACTTTTGGTTGCCAGGACCGCATGGCCGTGCCGCTGTAAAATAGTCTTACCCAAAGCCAGCAGAGGTTCCTCGTCCTCCACCAGCAGCACGGTTTCATTTCCTCGCAGGTCTTTCTTCACCTTCACAGGAGGCTTCTCTGCCGCTTGCGCCTCGGCGCGGGGCAAGCAGATTTTGAACGTCGTTCCTTGACCCGGTTCACTGTAAACATTGATAAAGCCGTTATTTTGTTTGACGATGCCATACACCGTGGCCAATCCAAGCCCGCCTCTTCATGGTCCAGGTTGATCCGTAACGTCTTCTATTGCCAGAAGAATCAACGGACCTTGCCGGCCATGGTCCGCCTGCTCTATCTGACGGGCATTGAGGAGAATTTTTCTGTGTCCTATCTCAGGGAATTCATGTTCTACCGGATAGTCCTCGAAGAACTTGTTTTCCGAAAGAACACCCTCCAGTATTTGTCTGAGTGCCGGAATGTCCCACTGCCGGTTCCCAAGATTGTAGAGGTGCTCCTTTTCGGTTTCTTCAGGCGTCGTCATAAAATTACGGTAAAAAGAGTTGCTGGCAGAGACGACCTTCAACTGGGCATCCAGTACCAGGAGCGGTGTCCGCACGGTCGCCACGATGCTTTCGGCGTACTTTAGCGCTCGCTGAATCAAGTCTCGGCTCTCTCGTAAAGATCTCTCCATATCCTTTAAAGGGCTGATATCGGTGAACGTTACCACCACTCCGTCGATGACGTTGTCAATCGTTCGATAGGGCGAAATGCGCATGAGGTAGGAACGATCATCTGTGGTCTGAACTTCCTTTTCTTTGAATACCAGTGAATCGAGGACGCGCAAAGCTTCTTTGGTCATGTCCAAGCCCTTAAGACAGGAGGAAATGTCACCGACGGGACGTCCCACGTCAGTGGGGATAAGTCTTATGATATCGGTGGCAGACGTGGTAAAACGCTTGACCTGCATATTATTGTCCAGGAAAAGCGTGGCGATACTGGTGCTGTTGAGGAGATTTTTCATGTCGCTGCTTGATCGGGACAACTCGTCGATCTTGTGCTGCAGTTCAGCGTTGACGGTCATAAGCTCTTCGTTTAGCGACTGCATCTCCTCCTGGGAAGTGGTCAGTTCCTCATTGGTCGATTGCAGTTCCTCGTTGGCCGACTTGAGTTCTTCCTGCGAGGTCGTCATCTCTTCTATGGTGGACTGAAGGAGTTCCCGGGTCTGCTGAAGCTCCGTCTGGCATGCCTCAACGATAGTGATATTCTCACCGGCAGGGTCTCTTTTTTTCCTGAGGGAGGTTCGGGCCGGGGAGGGACTCGGTGCGTCGTCAAACACAACCAACAGCAGTCCACGCATCGCATCCGGTTCACTCAAAGGCTTTACGGTGAGATGGACGACTTGATCGTCGCCGTCTGTACGAACACGCAAACCCTTCAAGGTTACGTCCGTTTTTTCCGCCAGCGCTCTTCGAATGGCGCTCCCTAAATGTTGCTTCAGCCCCTCACGCGCCAATGCATAGATGTTCAGGTTGGCTTTCTCCGCGGCCAACTCCAGGTATTTTCCCGTTCGCGCATGAACGTAGACAATGTCGCCCTTGTCATTTATGAGCACCGCCGAAGGCGAAAAATCCTTGAGGAGAATGGCTTGAACCAGTTCCGGAACGGTCAATCCCTCCTCTGCCCGGGACTTGGGTGGGGTTGTGGCCCTCTCGGCATTGGCAAAGGACAAATCCGACGGAAAATCCGTCAGGGTTGCGATGGCGGAGGCAGACTCCTTGCGACTGAATATCTTCCACTTGCTGTCCGAAACAGAGAAGAGATCGGTGAAGTTGCCGATGGTTTCGGCTGTCCCCAGGGTAAGGATGCCGCCTGGATTAAGACAGTAATGAAATAAGGGCAGCAGTTTCTTCTGGAGCTCCGGGGTCAAATAGATGAGGAGGTTTCGGCAACTGAGAATATCCAGCTTGGTAAATGGGGGGTCCATGATGAGATTCTGAGGGGCGAAGACCACCAACTCCCTGATCTCCTTTTTGATCCGATAGGCGCCCGACTCCTCCCTGGTGAAAAAAATAGCGAGACGCTCGGGAGACACCTGAGCTGCAATGTTAGGAAGGTACACGCCCTGGCGGGCTTTTTCGATGCCCTCTTTGTGTATGTCCGTGGCAAAAATCTGGACCTTGAATCGCCCCTTTCGTCCCAGCCCTGCAAGGCACTCCATGAGAATGATTGCGATGGAGTAGACCTCTTCGCCCGTGGAGCAGCCGGGGACCCAGATTCGTAGCGTGCCTCCCCGCTTTCTGCCTTCGAGGATGTAAGCCTCCACCTCTTTTTGGAGGGCTTCAAACGATTCGGGATCTCTAAAGAAGCTGGTGACTCCTATCAACAGTTCCGCGAAGAGCAGATCGATCTCCTGCGCATTCTCCTGGAGATAGCGGACGTACAGGGACATGTCGGCAATTTGATGGACGGTCATGCGCCTTTCGATACGGCGGTAAATGGTGCTCTTCTTGTAAAAGGAGAAGTCATGACCGGTCTGAGCCCGGAGAAGAACAAATAAATTTTGCAGCATCCCCGATGTCTTTTCCACCAGGACCTCAGTTTTGCGAGGGGCGGTTGCCGCCATTCTGGCGTGTTGCACGTAGTCCATCAGTTTTGCCGGCAGATGTTCCGCTGGAGCGGTATAATCCACGAGCCCGGTTCCGATGGCGCTCCGGGGCATACCGTCAGCTTTGGCCGACCTGATGTCCTGCACCATCACCATGCCCAGCTTTTCTTTGACCGCGCTCAGGCCCAACGTCCCATCCGAGCCCATCCCGGAAAGGATGATGGCGATACTCCTTTCCCTCTGGTCTTCAGCCAGGTGCTTTAAAAAGAAATCGATCGGCAGACGCAAGCCGCGAGAGGCGGTTGGTTCGAGTAACTGCAGGGTTCCATGCAGTATGGATAGATCTTTGTTTGGCGGAATCACATAGACATGGTCGGGCGCGACCTTCAACCCGTCCTCTGCCTGGTAGACCTTCATCTTGGTGAAGCGTTGCAAAAGCTCGGGCATCATTC
Source organism: Syntrophobacteraceae bacterium (assembly GCA_031292195.1). Taxonomy (GTDB): domain Bacteria; phylum Desulfobacterota; class Syntrophobacteria; order Syntrophobacterales; family Syntrophobacteraceae; genus SbD1. Next base: position 14,474 of record JARLHP010000042.1, on the reverse strand, counting down.
CCTTTTGGGTCGGGTCCAGATGAGAAACAACTACAAACGCCAACCCGCAATTGGGCGACACATGGGTGAAAAACTGCTCCAACGCCTCCAGCCCGCCGGCAGAAGAGCCTATTCCGACGATGTAGAAGGTTTTCTTGGAATTGCGCCCATTGCTCTTGACGGGCGTGATCTGCGTCGAAGGGCTTGGGGGTGTTTCCCCGGCAGGTTGTTCCGGTTGCCCGCTTTTCTTGTCTTTTTTCATGTCGGATGCCTCGTCGTATCGATGTTGGTGCGATTCCAAGCTGTATTATTATAAGATTGACGATGCATATCACCTAACACTAAGTATAGAATTGCAACATCCTCCCGGACGTTATCGGCTGCGATCCCGCACGCTTGGACTACGGACACCACGAAGCTCTGTACACCAAAAGATCATCCGCTTTTTTCGGCTGATTCCGAGGCTCCGGGGGGAAGGACGGAGAGAGCGGGATCCTGTGAAACCAAGGCGAGAACATACGAACGTTTTCAGCCAAATTCGTTTTTGTACACCGGATAAAGTCCCGCTGATGATTTGCATGTGTCGGTGTCCGGCCTCCCTAAATGTTTATATATCTGCATCCGCCGTTTGGCAAATACAGCGTTAACGCGGGCCGCTCCCCGCTCATTTCCCCTGCCCCGATTGCCGGAACCAAATCAGGCATTAACTTGCATAGAGCTTTAATCCGAGAGTCTCAACGTTTTTCCAATCCGCACTCACCCGTGAACCTGGAGCCGAAATGGAAAAAAACGATGGGTTCGAATTCGTCGATATCGATCGCATCTACCATGCCTGGGAGTCGAATTTTACCCTGAGCATTTCCCCCCGGTCCCTGGCGATCGCCTTCTTTTCCTGGGCACTGCACCTGGCGGAGCTGCCCGGAAAAAGAACAGAGCTGATGATGGAAATATTTACCAAGGCTTCCAGGTATTGCGACTATCTTCGGTACGCGTACGAAGATCGCGAATATCCCGATTGTTTCACCCCCGCCTCCCGGGACAACCGTTTCAGGGGGGCGGAGTGGAAAACGTGGCCGTTCAATGCCCTCGCCCAGGGGTTTCTAATGATCGAGAGCTTCTGGGAAAGCGCCACAACGCGCGTGCACGGCCTTTCCTGCCACCATGAAAACGTGGTTTCTTTCACCGTGCGCCAGTTCCTCGACATTTTTGCGCCTTCCAATTTCCTGGCCTCCAATCCCGAAGTCCTGAAGCTCACACGCGAACAATCGGGCTCCAACCTGGTGCGCGGCTGGTTTAATTTCCTGCAGGATTTTAAACGCGCCCTCTACCGGGAAAGACCGGCGGGCGTCGAAGACTACAAGGTCGGCGTTAACATCGCCGTGACTCCGGGCAAGGTGATTTTTCGAAACAGACTGATAGAACTCATCCAGTACAGCCCCGCGACCGGGCAGGTTTATGCCGAACCCCTGCTCATAGTTCCCGCGTGGATAATGAAGTACTACATACTCGATCTGTCGGCGCACAATTCTCTGGCCAGGTTTCTGGTGGAAAAAGGCTACACTGTCTTCATGATATCCTGGAAAAACCCCGATTCGGAAGACCGGGATATTTCCCTGGACGATTACCGGACCCTGGGGGTCATGGCGGCGCTGGAGGCCATCGCCACCGTGGTCCCGGACAGAAAAACGCATGCGCTCGGCTATTGCATCGGCGGAAATATCCTGTCCATCGCCGCGGCGGCAATGGCCAGAGATGACGACGACCGCATCGCCAGTTTGACCCTTTTGACCACCCAGAGCGACTTTACCGAAGCAGGCGAACTGATGCTCTTTATCGACGAGTGCCAGGTGACCTACCTCGAAGACTCCATGTGGTACAAGGGATACCTGGACACCAGGCAGATGGCCGGGGCCTTTCAATTGCTGAGATCAAACGACCTTATATGGTCTCGCTTCATTCAGGACTACCTGATGGGGGAGCGCCGCCCCATGTTCGACCTGATGGCCTGGAACGCCGATACCACCCGAATGCCTTACCGGATGCACAGCGAATTCCTGAGGGAACTTTTTCTGGATAACCATCTGGCCGCAGGGCGCTACATTGCCGGAGACCGCCCGGTTTTCTTAAACGACATAAAGGGACCGATTTTTCTGGTGGCCACCCTTCAGGACCATGTGGCGCCCTGGCGTTCGGCTTACAAGTTTCTTTTCTTGAACAACGCCGAGCAGATCACCTTCGTTTTATGCAGCGGCGGCCACAATGCGGGCATAATCAGCGAACCGGGAGGACACCGCAGGTCCTTTCGGATGTCGACCAGGAAAGCGGGCGAAAAACACATGGACCCCGACTACTGGCTGGAACATACCCCGGAGCAGACCGGTTCCTGGTGGACCCCGTGGGAACGCTGGCTGGCCGAACACTCCTCCTCGCTGGTCGATCCGCCTTCCATGGGGGCGCCTGAAAAAGGGCTCCCGCCGCTTGGCAATGCGCCCGGCGCGTACGTCCACCTGGACTAGGGTCATTGATAAAACAAGCCCGGGCAAATAGGGTTAAAGCAGATTTGTAATTTGGTCGATGTCCTGGTCGAGACATTAACTTCCACTGCGGAGGCGGACCATGGACATCGTCATAGGAGAAAGCGGTCGAATCGGGCCATCGGACCAGTACACGCGAGATGCGGACGGGACTCTTTCCGTGGAGGCAAGGTTTTTGGAAATCAGGGAAAAAAAAGACGGCGGCGATTCGGATAAGCAGCCTCGCGGCCGGGTACTCTCTCTTCTGATTCCCGAGGGCCAGAGTATTCCGCGCGGCCTCGAATCCGGCGAATATCGCATCTACCTTCGCTTCGTGCATCGCCGCCCGGCAAGATACTAGGAGGCTGTCCGAGAATCGTTTCCAGGAGATGCCTTGCTTTGTAGGAGCGGCTTCCCCCCCGATTGGCTATTCTCGGACAGCCTCCTGGTGGGACCGATTTCCGGCGCCGATCCCCAGCAGCCTGTGCATGAGGCTTCGCCGAAGCTCGACGGCGCCCTCGGGGCAGAGTTCGTGGCAGCAGTAGCAGCGTATGCACTGATTGTCGTCTATGCGTGCCGCCTTGCGCCTGCCGTTAATTATGGTAATAGCGTCCGCGGGGCATGAATCGCGGCAAATACCGCAGCCGATGCATTTTTTCGGCGCCACCCGGGGCGATTGTGAAAGCCAGTCCTTTAACCAGGGCCCAAGGGGCTTCTGCCACCAGGTGAGATGCTTTTCTATACCCAGCTCTTCAACGGTTCCCGGAAGCCTGTAGCCGGGGACACGGATTTTGGAGAGTTCGGCCCCCACCACCTCGATTTCTTCCATGCGGGAAGGGGTAAGTCCTCGCTTTGCGGCCGCCAGCAGCAGGGGATTTTGCTCCCGCCGCAGTCCGATGATCTCGCTTGCCACGATGTCCAGGGCCAACGGATTTACCGATCCCAGCAGCAGCCCGACCTGGCGGGGAGAGCCGGCCACCCCGGGACCGTCTCCCTCCATGCCAATGACCGCGTCCATGAGGGAGAGCCTTGGGGAAACATAATCGGCCAGGTCGAGCAGCATATCGGCAAACTGCGCCTTATCGCGGAGCTTGGCGTGATAACCCGGTTTGGAGAGGCCCGGGACGACTCCGAAATTATTTTTGACCGCGCCGGTGAAGCTCATAAGGGTGTGGGTCTTGAGTTTGCAAAGGCCGATCACACCGTCTGAGGTCGTTACAGGGTTTATCACTTCGAAGTGTTTGATCAATTTTCCTCGGGGGAAGGAGACCGCCCGGCAGGTCGTATCGAAATTGAGTTCCGCCCCGGCCGCCCTGGCCGCGTCGACCATTCCCGTCTTGCGGTACAGGGTGTTCAGGGTTTTCGAAGTGTACTGGTACCCGGCGCCGGGGCTGTCGACTATAACCGGCAGCGCTCCCGCGCCTTTCACCATTCGCGCCACCGCGGCCACCACCATGGGATGGGTGGTCACCGCCTGCTCCGGCGCGGCGGGTTGGAGCAAGTTGGCTTTGAGCACGATTTTTTCGCCCGGTTTTACAAACCGGTCTATACCGCCCATCATGGATAGAAGCATCTCCATCTTTTCATGGGCATGGTCGTAATCGGGACAACTCACAATGTATACAGGACCCTCCATCGGTTTCCTCTCCACTAAGCCCTTGAATTTTCCCGGGCAGCATGTATTGTGGGCAAGCGGGGCGAATCGGTAAATGGATCGGCAAGGCCCCGGAGTTCCTCGATTCCTTCAATTCCAGCGCGAGGGCCGTTATGGCTGGTAAACGTACAGGTGAAGTGGAAAGAACCACCATGGAAACCCGGGTTTCCGTGGAGATTTCTCTCGATGGGACCGGCGCCGCCGATCTGGACACCGGGGTTCCGTTTCTGGATCACATGCTGACGCTATTCGCGGTGCACGGCCTTTTGGACCTCAAGATCAAGGCCAAAGGCGATCTGGAAGTGGACGCCCATCACACGGTCGAAGACATCGGAATATCCCTGGGCCAGGCGTTAGCCAAAGCGCTTGGCGACCGCAAAGGCATCACCCGCTACGGGAACTTCACGGTCCCCATGGATGAGGCGCTTGCCTGCGTGAGCCTCGATCTGTCGAACCGCCCGTTCCTGGTCTATGACACTGCGCCCATGGCCGAGCGTACCGGGGAATTTGAAACCCAGCTTGCGCCCGAGTTTTTCAGGGCCTTTTGCCAGCACGGCGGGATTACCCTGCATATCCGGGTATTGTACGGGGCGAACACCCATCACATGCTGGAGGCGGCTTTCAAGGCATTGGGGCGCGCACTGGCGGCAGCCGTATCCCCCGACCCCCGCCGAACCGGAATACCTTCGTCGAAGGGGACGCTTTAAGAAATAGTTCTTACCGCTTCACGGCCTGAGCCGGCTTGGGGTCGGTTCCGACTACCCTGGCGCTTTTCAAGCCTTCCACGGCCAGTTGTTCCCGCAGCGTGTAGGCGCTGCTCCTGTTGGTGGGACACGTTAGCACCAGATAGCCCTTGGAAGCGGTTCGACGGATGGAGGTCCTGTAACCCTTGGCGGCAAGTTTCTTTTGAAGCGATTCAGCCTGCCCGGCACTTTTGAAGACCGACCCCACCTGCACGGCATACCCGCCATTTACTCTTGGGCAAACACCGGGCTTGGCGCTCTGAGCGGTTTTGGGCTTATGGGCCGGGTTTGTACAAACCGTCTTAGTCCGGCAAACCTTGCCGGCGGTCCTCTTCATGGCTTTGCCATGCGGATTTCGGGTCCCGGCCGCGGCAGCACCCTCGGAAGGGTTCCCCTTTTTGGGAAAAAGGACGCCTTGGTTTGCCTGCCCGCTTTCGGCCGGCGGGGCCGACGGAGTTGAGGCCTGTTCGGGAGCGGCCGGCGGCGGTCCCTGTGCCGCTTCCGGAGCAGGTGCTTGCTGCGGGGCCGTCATACCCTCTTCGGGCGGTTGTGACAAGGGTTGCGCCTGTGGCGGGGATACTGCCGGCGGCACCGCCGCCGCGCCTGCGTTGGCCGGCTGCGGCGGAAACTGCGTCTGTGGAGGAGGCGCCTGCTGCGAAGCCGTCACAGCGTTACCGGCCGGTCCCGGCGCGGGCTGGGCCTGCGGAGGAGTGGTCGACCCGGAAGAGCCAGGTGTAGTCGCACTCCCCGAGTCATTCTGATTCTGAGGGGCGGGTTGCTGCTGCGCCTGCATCGGCATTTCCTTTGTAACGGCGCCTTGGTCCGGAACCGGCATTTTTTTGCTCGCATCCCGGCTTTTGTCCCGCAAAAGGTATGGCGTTATAACAACAAGGAAAATGAGACCGATCGCCGAAAAGACCAGATACTTCAGATAGGCTCCGCTTTGAGGTTTGCGGAGATTTCTCTGCACAACAAGCTTCTTTGCCATCTTTGCCCCTCCACTTTGTCTTGCTTTACATATTCCCGCAGCGCTTTATCGCCCGCTCAAAACCGGGCAGCGCCCCTTCGATCGTCGCGTCATGGACGCAGTAGGCGATCCTGATATAGCCAGGTCCGCCAAATCCGCTGCCCGGTACGCAAAGGATGTTTTCTTCATGGAGCAGCCTGATGAACTCCAGGTCGTCGGGAAGCGGGCTCTTTGGAAAAAGATAAAAGGCCCCGCGCGGAACCGTCAGTTCATAGCCAAACCCGGACAGCGCCTGGACCAGCCGGTCTCTTTTGGCCTTATAGATGGAGACGTCCACGCATACTCCCTGCAGCTCCTCGACCAGCCTCTGCATGAGGGAGGGAGCGTTCACAAACCCCAGGATCCTGTTGGCCAGCGTGAGCGCGTCGATGATCTTCGGGCCATCCTCCGCCGCTGGGCCCAGCGCCACGAAGCCTATGCGTTCGCCGGGCAGAGATAGGTCTTTGGAATAGGAACTGGTGATCAGCGAGTTCGCATAGTGGGTAAAAATGCATGGGACACAGCAGTTGTCGTATACGATTTTGCGATATGGTTCATCGGATACCAGGTAGATAACGTGGCCGAACTGGGTGCTCTTTGCCTCGAGAATCTTTCCCAGTCTCGCTATTGTCTCCTCGGGGTAGACCTGCCCGGTCGGATTGTTGGGAGAATTTATGAGCACAATCTTGGTGCGCGGCCCGATCTCCCGCTCCATGGCCTCGAGATCGAGATCGAAATCCGGCCGGCGAGCCGGGACCGATTTGAGCACCCCGCCGTGATTGTCCACATAAAAATTGTATTCCACGAAATAGGGGGCGGGGCAAAGCACCTCCTCACCCGGATCGAGCAGCGCCTTGAATATAATGTTGAGCCCCCCGGCCGCCCCGCACGTTACCACTATCTGGTCCTGGGCCATGGAAACGCAAAATTCCCGGCAAAAATAAGCCGACATTGCCGAGCGAGTGGAAAAATGGCCCGCGTTGGGCATGTAGGCATGCAGTCCGGGATCCTTCTTCCGGATCAATTCCAGCAGCTTTTCAGCAACTATGTCCGGCGGGGGAACATTGGGGTTTCCCAGGCTGAAGTCGAAGACTTTGTCCTCGCCATGGATTTTTTTCAACCGAGCGCCCTCCTCGAACATCTTGCGAATCCACGAGGATTTTTCGATAAACCGGTTCATTTTCTCGGCTACCGCCATAGTGTGTCCAAAGCCTCCTTGATCGGGGAGTGGTACGGAATTCGGGCTATCGCCCTTGGGAATGCAATTTTCGCCACTATAAGAGAGATTTACACCCTTATGCAAGCATTCTGTTCAGTTTTTCTGTTCAGTTTTTCTTGACGCAAACCCCTGCTCGGGGTTATAAGCTGATGTCTTTTATTTCACAATTGATCGTTTAAATTGTATTTTTTCATTTCACGCGGGTCCCATCCGGGGATTTCCGATGAGCCTGCTGCGCTTATCTGGTTGTGAAGACCTCCACAATTGCCATCAGGGGGAAGTATGACAGGCAAAGCGTCTGACAAAGGTACGGTCGGTTCGGTCCTGGTTGTCGGCGGTGGTATCGCCGGAATGCAGGCGTCGCTCGATCTTGCCAATTCCGGTTTTTATGTTTATCTGCTCGAAAAATCGTCCGCGGTTGGCGGCGGGATGTCGCAGCTCGACAAGACCTTCCCGACAAACGAATGCGCGATGTGAATCATCTCCCCCAAGCTGGTCGAGGTCGGCCGGCATCTCAACATCGAACTTCTGCCACTTTCGGAAGTTAAAAAGGTGGGCGGAAGCCCCGGAAATTTCACCGTGGAGGTCCTGCAAGGACCCCGCTACGTGGATCCGTCCAAGTGCACCGGTTGCGGTGAGTGCGCAAAGGTGTGCCCTGTCGAAAGAAAAAATGAATACAATGAGGGCCTGGACATTCGCCGCGCGGCGTATCGCAAGTACGCCCAGGCGGTCCCCGGGGCCTTTGCCATTGAAAAGCGCGGGACTTCTCCGTGCAAAGCCGCCTGCCCGGCCCACATCTCGGTCCAGGGCTATGTGGCCCTGACCGCGCAGGGAAAATATGGCGAAGCCCTTAAACTGATAAAAGAAGAAAACCCGTTGCCGGCCATCTGCGGTCGCGTTTGCCACCATCCCTGCGAGAGCGCATGCAAGCGGGGCGGCTTGGACGAGCCGGTGGCGATCGATTCCATCAAGCGCTTCCTGGCCGACCTGGACCTTAAGTCCGAAACCAGGTTCGTACCTGAAATAAAGGAAAAGCGCGACGAAAAGGTAGCAATCATCGGTTCGGGTCCGGCAGGCTTGTCCTGCGCGTACTACCTTGCCCTGGAAGGCTACCGGGTGACGGTTTTTGAAAAGCTGCCGGTGCTCGGAGGCATGCTGAGCGTTGGCATTCCTTCCTACAGGCTTCCCAAAGACACGATCGAGGCTGAAATCCAGGTCATTCGCGACATGGGCGTGGAGTTCAAAACCGGGGTGGAGATCGGAAAAGACTTCACCATCGCCCTGTTGAGAGACCAGGGATACAAGGCCTTCTTTATGGCCATCGGCGCACAGGAATGCAAGGCCCTGGGCATCTCCGGAGATGACTTCGAAGGGGTTGTTCCCGGCGTCCAATATTTAAGAGACATAAATCTGGGTAAAAAAGTCGCCCTGGGCGACCGGGTGGCAGTTATAGGCGGGGGAAATGTGGCGATGGATACGGTTAGAACCGCCCTTCGCCGCGGATCGCGCAAGCCTTTCATCATTTACCGCCGAAGCGAGGCGGAGATGCCCGCCAACGAAGAAGAGATCCACGAGTGCCGCGAAGAAGGCATCGAGATCATGACCCTTACCAATCCCGTTCGGGTGGTGGGGGAAAACGGCCGGGTCAAGGCGGTCGAGTGCGTAAAGATGGAACTGGGCGAGCCGGATGCCAGCGGCAGGAGACGGCCCGTTCCGGTCAAGGGCTCGGAGTTCCTGATCGAAGTCGACGCAGTCGTTCCGGCCATCGGCCAGGAATCCGACTGGGCGTGCCTTACCGAAGAGTGCGCCTGCCAGCTTACCGACTGGGGCACCATGAGCGTCGATCCGCTGACCTTCCAGACCCACGATCCGGACATCTTTGCGGGCGGAGATGCGGTGACCGGCCCCAAAACAGTAATCGAAGCCATTGCGGCCGGTAAGCAGGCCGCGATTTCAATGGGCCGCTTCATTGGCGGCGAGGACTTGAGCGCCGGGCGGGCAAGGGAGTGGCCGGCGGTCGAGGAAGTGGAGACCGAAGGCTATGACAGAATCCCGCGGGCGCAAATGCCCGTTGTTTCCCCGCAAATCCGGAGCTCCAATTTCGATGAAGTCCAGTTGGGATTCAGTGAAGAGCAGGTGAGGATCGAAGCTGCGCGCTGCCTTAGCTGCGGCATCTGCTCGGAGTGCTATCAATGCGTCGATGCCTGCCTGGCAAAGGCCGTCGACCACAGCCAGGAGGCCAGGACCCTGAGCCTGAATGTGGGCGCGATCATCGCCTCGTCGGGCTTCAAAGCCTTCGATCCGAGCCGGTTCGATACCTATAATTACGGGGAACATCCCAACGTTTTGACCGCTCTCGAATTCGAGCGGTTTTTGAGCGCGGGCGGTCCCACAACCGGTCATGTGGTAAGACCCTCCGAATTGCAGCGCGAGGCTCGCATCAAGACTGCCGAAAGGGAGCTTGAGAGCCTCCGGAAGCAGTCGGGGTCCGCAAATGGCGAGAAGATTGAAAAACTTGGCGCCGAAATAGCCCAAATGCGCAAGCTCCAGACCCACGAGCCTCCGAAGCGAATCGCCTGGCTCCAGTGCGTCGGGTCTCGAGACATCAACCGGTCCGATAACGGCTACTGCTCGGGCGTTTGCTGCATGTACGCAATAAAGGAAGCCGTAATCGCCAGGGAGCACGCCAAGGGCGATCTGGACGCGGCAATCTTCTTCATGGATATGCGCACCTTCGGCAAGGAGTTCGAGCAATATTACACGCGCGCCCAAAATAACGGGGTCAGGTTCATCCGGTCCCGTGTCCACTCGGTTATCCCGGTCCAGGGCTCCGATAACCTCCAGATCAGTTATGTGACTGAATCCGGGGAAATGAAGTACGAGGAATTCGATTTGGTCGTGCTTTCGGTGGGCCTTGAATCCTCGGCGGATGCGGTTGACCTTGCCTCCAGGATAGGCTTCGATCTCGATCATTACCGATTCGCAAAGACATCGAGCTTTGCCCCGGTGGAGACCTCCACTCCGGGGGTCTACGTCTGCGGCGTTTTGCAGGGTCCAAAAGACATACCGCTTTCCGTTATGGAGGCTTCGGCAGCCGCGGGCGCCGCCGCCAGCAAACTGGCCGAGGCCAGGAATACGCTTGTCCGTGAAAAGACCTTCCCGCAGGAGCGCGATGTCAGTTCCGAATCTCTAAGGTTAGGAGTGTTCGTCTGCAACTGCGGCATCAATATCGGCAGTGTCGTCAGGGTGCCCGAAGTTGTCGAGTACGCAAAGACCCTTCCAAACGTCGTCTATGTCCAGGAAAACCTTTTTTCCTGTTCCCAGGACGCTCAGGACAGGCTTGTTCAGGTCATAAAGGAGCAAAACCTGAACCGCGTGATCGTCTCGGCCTGTTCGCCCCGCACTCACGAGCCGCTCTTTCAGGAGACCCTGCGCAACTCCGGTCTCAATAAATATCTGTTCGAACAGGCCAATATACGCGACCAGTGTTCCTGGGTCCATGCAGCGGAGCCCGATGAGGCTACCGCAAAGGCCAAGGACCTCGTTCGGATGGCGGTCTCGCGCGCCCAGCTGATCGAGCCGCTTCCAATGCCTTCGGTCTCCGTTACTCCCGCAGCGCTGGTGGTCGGCGGAGGAGTGGCCGGGATGGTGAGCGCCCTTACCCTTGCGGAGCAGGGCTTCGATGCCTGCATCGTGGAAAAAACTGACAGGCTGGGGGGCCAGGCCCTGCATCTTCAGAGGACGTGGAAGGGCGAAAACGCCCCCGAATTCCTCTCCGGTCTGGTCGCTAAAGTTGAAAATAACGAAAAGATCAGGGTGTTGCTCAATTCCTCGATCACGCAAACTTCCGGCTACATCGGCAATTTCAGGACCACGGTGACCTCCAACGGCCAGGAGAGCGAAATCGTTCACGGTGTTACAATTCTTGCCACCGGGGCTAAATCGCTCGCCACTGAGGAGTACCTCTACGAGAAAAACGACCGCGTTTTCCGGTGGCATGAACTCGAAGACGCCTGGGATACCGATACGGTTAAAGGCGCCGGGAGCGCCGTGTTTATCCAGTGCGTTGGCTCGCGGGAAGAGGGCCGGCCGCATTGCAGCAGGATATGCTGCACGTTCTCGGTCCAAAAGGCTGTGGAACTCAAAACCAGAAACCCGGAAACCGATGTCTACATACTTTACCGCGACATTCGCACCTACGGCGAACGCGAGGACCTGTACAGGGAAGCCCGAAAGCTCGGGGTGATATTTATCCGCTACGACCTGGCAAATAAGCCGGTGGTCACCGAAACGTCTGAAGGCAAGCTCGAGGTGAGCGTCATTGACCACGTCCTTGGCTACCCCATTGTTTTGCGGCCCGATTTCATCACCTTGGCTACGGCCATTCACACCGAAGGGGCGCAGGAATTGGGTCAGCTTTTCAAGGTCCCGCTCAGCCAGGACAACTTCTTTTTGGAAGTGCATATGAAGTTGCGCCCGGTTGACTTCGCAACGGACGGCATCTTTGTATGCGGCCTTGCCCACTATCCGAAACCGATCGATGAGAGCATCGCTCAGGCCCAGGCCGCCGCGGCCCGCGCCGCAACAGTGCTCTCGCGAAAGAGCATCGAGGTGGAAGGGGTGGTGTCGAACGTGGACGAGGCGCTTTGCCGCGGTTGCGGCAAATGCGTCGAGACCTGCCCTTACGGCGCTCCGCACCTGGTTGAAAAAGAGGGGGGGATTCTCTTTTCCAATATCCAGGAAGCGCTTTGCAAGGGGTGTGGGGCGTGCGCGGTGGTATGCCCGACCGGAGCCGCCTCCATAAGGCATTTTAATGACAGGGAAGTGCTGGCCATGGTCGATGCGGCGCTGAGTTAACAGTTGGTGGGGTGCCAGCTTAAGCGTAGAGCATCCCCCAGGTATTCTTCGTAATACAAACGAGGACCAAATGAGTGCTGATTTCAAGCCGAAGATAATCGCCTTTTGCTGCAACTGGTGCGCTTACGCGGGCGCGGATCTGGCCGGGGTAAGCCGTATCCAGTACCCGTCCAACGTCCGGATCATCCGCGTGATGTGTTCCGGGCGCGTCTCCCCGGATTTTGTCCTCCAGGCTTTCCAAAAAGGGGCCGACGGCGTCCTGGTGAGCGGCTGACACATCGGGGACTGTCGTTACCTGGAAGGTAACATAAAGGCTACCAAAGTGATCGAAATGGTACGCGAGCTGATGGATCTGCTCGGCATCGACCGCGGACGGCTCGAACTCCAATGGGTCTCCTCGGCGGAAGGCGCCCGATTCGCCGAAATAGTGACTTCGTTTACCCACCGCATCATGGAACTCGGGAAATCGTCTCTTGGAGTGGCCGCATGAACATTGGCGAATCCATAAATCTTTACAAGACTTATTACTGCCTGGACTGCGGCGTTTGCACCGGGAGCTGCCCGGTATCGCGGGTGCTGCCCACCTTTTCTCCCCGCCTGATCGTGGAGAAGGCGCTCCTGCAAATGGGAGACGAACTGCTAAGTGACAGGGACCTCTGGTCCTGCCTCACCTGCGGCAGGTGTTACCAGAGGTGCCCGACCAAAATCGATTTCCCGGAATTTATGAGAAATCTGCGGGAGGAAGCGATCAAACGCGGCCTTGCGCCCGCTCTGGCCCACCACGGCATGCTGCAGTCGGTGATGGAATTCCAGGCCGAAGGCGTGAGGCAGAAAAAGACCGACTGGGCCAGGGAAGCGGGTAAAATCGCCGATAGGGGCGAGGTCTTCTACTTCGTGGGTTGCATGCCCTATTTCGACGTGATCTTCCGCGACATTGGCGTCGACAGCCTTTCGATCGGCAGAAGCGTCATAAAGATACTGAACGCGGCCGGCGTCACCCCGGTTGTCTCGGACCAGGAGGCCTGCTGCGGACACGATATGCTCTGGAACGGCAATCCTGAGACTTTCAAGAAGCTCGCGGCCAAAAACATCGAGCTCATCCGCGGCAGCGGCGCCAAAAAAGTGGTTTTCAGCTGCCCGGAGGGCTACTACACCTTCCAGCACCACTATCCGCAATATTTCGGGGAACTGGGCTTCGAAGTGGTCCATTTCTTCGACTACGTCCAGCAGATGATCGCAGACGGAGCCCTGAAACTTTCCGACGGGGCCGGGACGTATACCTTCCACGACCCGTGTCGCCTGGGGCGCATGGCCAAAATCTACGACAGCCCCCGGGCGATTCTTGGCAGCCTGGCCGGCGAGGGGTTCCGGGAAATGGAGCGAAACCGGGAAAATGCGGTGTGCTGCGGCACGACCGGTTGGGCCAACTGTTCGAGCGGCTCCAAGCAAATTCAGGCCGAACGCATCAGGGAGGCCCGGGCCACCGGCGCCAGGACCCTGGTTACCGCCTGTCCGAAATGCCGGATTCACCTGAGTTGCGCGCTCACCAGCATGGAGGAGATGGACCTCGAGGTAAAGGACCTGACCACCCTGATTTCTGAAAGTATGAGGTGAAAAGTGAATAAAGACGTACTGGTCATCGGCGGAGGGATCGCCGGAATTCAGGCCGCCCTGGATCTCGCGGAAATGGGAATCCAGGTGCACATGGTGGAAAGGCTCCCGAGCATCGGCGGGAAAATGGCCCAGCTGGACAAAACGTTTCCGACAAACGACTGCGCGATTTGAATTCTTTCGCCCAAGCTGCTGGATGTCGGTCGGCATCCCAAAATAAATCTACTGGCCTACAGCGAAATCGAGGAGATTGGCGGTGAGGCCGGCAATTTTACAATCAGCGTCAGGAAAAAGGCCCGCTACGTTAACGAGGAGCTTTGCACCGGATGCGGGTCGTGCGCCGAAAAATGCCCCACCATGGCCGTGGACGTCTTCAACGCCGGGATAGGTCAGCGCAAGGCCATATACAAGTATTTCGCCCAGGGCATCCCGTCGGTTTTCACCATAGACGCTCCAAGCTGCCGCCAGCTTGGTCAGGGCAAGAAATGCGGGGTGTGCGCCAAGACCTGCCAGGCCAAGGCTATCGATTTCGAGCAAAAGGACAAAATGGTCGAGATCCAGGCCGGAGCAATTGTCATGGCCAGCGGCTATGATGTTTTCGACCCCTCGGTCATACCCGAATACGGCTACGGGCGAATTACAAATGTCGTGACCGCCATCGAGTTCGAGCGGCTGCTGAGCGCCTCGGGCCCCACCGCCGGCCACCTCGACCGGCCTTCCGAACTTGCCCTGGAAAAGCGGATCGAGGAGAGCGCCAAGGAGGTCAAAAAGATTACCGGGCGGGTTAATCAGTTGGAGCAAAAAGAGGGCAAAAGCTCGGCCGAAGTAATAGACGCGGTAAAGGCGGGCGCATCCGACCAGGTGCTGGTCGACTGGGCAAAGCAGGCCGAAG
>JARLHP010000041.1 GCA_031292195.1 Syntrophobacteraceae bacterium | reverse complement strand
GGGGGGGGGGGGGGGGGCCGGCCTGGGCCGGGGCCGTGCCCGTGTTAAAAAAAAACCACCAAACACCCCCCCCGCCAACAAAAAAAAAAAAAAAATAAAATAATATTTTTTTTAACCCCCGGCTTTTTATTATAAACCACCCCCACACCCCCGGGGGGGGGCCCCCCCCCCCCCCCCCCCCCCCCGTTCCCGCTATTTGCCCAAAGCCGCCCAGTAGGAGCCGAAAACAAAGTTCGACAGCACAAAGCCCAGCAGGACGTTTACAGCCACTCCCGCTGTGAATGCGCAAAAGGGCTTCCAGCCTGCCGCCTTGAGATCCCGGAATCGGGTGGTCAGGCCAATGCTAAGGAAGCAGAAGATGAAGGCCCACGACCTGATAGACACCAGCGGCTTGATCAGGTTGGGTTTGACCGTGCTGTTAAACACCGCTGTCGAAAACCCGGAGGTGACCGCGGTCATAAGCAGGGTGGCCAGGAAAAAGCCGATGACGAATTTGGGGAAGCGCCACCAGATTTCCATGGCGTTGGGGCGAACCCCGCATTCTTCCTTTTCCCATTTCAAGCAGGCGATCATGGCGAAAACGAAGGACCATATGCCTATCCACATATCTCGGCCGATCACCTTCATGAGCGTAAAGCCCTGCATGGCGGCGTTTTCATTGCCGGCCATCTTGCCATAGGCGCTGGCGGCGGCGAAACCGGCGGCGTCTGCGAATTCCGAAGTCCCGATCCACGCGCCGGCAATACCGGCGGCAAGATGCAGGGCCTTGGAAACGAACGGCAGGACGATTATCATCACCAGCGCCCAAACCACCACCAGGGTTACCGATGTGTAGAGATCTTCCTTCTTGGCCTTCACCGAACTGGCAATGGCCATGGAGGCCGAGACGCCGCACACCGAACCGCCCACGCCGATGACCGAAGCCAGTCTTTTATCCAATCCGAAAACCTTTGTGGCGACAAAATAGATGACCAGGCAGGTGGTGACCGAAATAATGGTGGCCTGCAGCAACGCGATAGGGCCGGCGGTAACGATCAGGGTAATCGGGAAAGTAGCCCCCAGCAACACGATGCCTGTCTTTATGTAGTATTCCACCCTGAACCCGGCGTCCAGCCACTTGGGCAGCGAAACGACGTTGGCCAGGATCAACCCCAGGATGAGGGCCACCAGCGGGGGTTCGAGATTATACTTGGCCGCGTTTGCCCACCCGCTGATCGAAAACATGATCACCGACAAAACGTATAAGAATATGAAGCTCGGGATAAATTGAGAAAGCCTGATCCCCATGATGCTGGTGCTTACCCCGAAAACAGCCAGCCAGAATACAAACTGAAGCAGGTAAAGATTGCCGTTTTGTTGAAAATGTCCCAGCAACTGCCCCAGTGAGGTCCATTTGACCCCGCCCGGATTGACGAACAACAACTTGACGGCATCGCTTCCCGCCCAGAAGGAGATCAGGGTGATCACCATGAGACCGATTCCAAGATAGATAGCCCACCAATCCTCCTTGAGGTAGAGTTCCTTCCACCCCATCGGCATGGGGGGAGTCCCCGCCGCCCCTTTTCCGGTTGTCGCCGCTTCCAGCCCGGGATTTTCCTGATTTGCCATACTCTCTCCTTTTGATGCCTTCTTGTGGATTTGGCACTGTTGCGCCCCTGAGTTAGTGATTAGGCAGCCTATCATTAGCTGCAACATCGATGCCAGTCTAAAAACAACCCGCCCTTGAATATATCCCGCTCAAAAGGTGGAGCACGCCGCCATCCGGGACCGGCTGGTGGTTATATAAGGTTACATGTACTGTAACCGTCCAGTTTCATTTTGAAGGGCAAATCTCAGAGGCTGGGGCGGACAAGGGAGGGCGGGCTTGGGGCATCCGCCACCGAATAATTCGGCTGGAGAAAGAGAAAAGGGCGAAAATAAACTTTAGAAGAGGATGAAAGAAGGCCGGCCGGCAGACCCGTTCCCTCCCCGCCTTCCCATCATGGCCTCGTCGCCGGGACGGGGCGGGAAGGGGAAAAGGAATCATCAGGCCAATAAATCGACAGATGTTTGTAGCAGGGCGGGTCGCGCAGCAACACAACCGCTGCCGGGAATGGACCGTGGCCGGTCAAAATTCCTTGGTGGCCTTCTTGGTTTTCTTTTCGGCTTTTTTTTCCTTCATGGACTTGGCAGGTTTCTTTTTCACATCCTTTTTCGTATCCATGTTCCTGCCCATGACTTCACCTCCGTTTTCACTTTTCGAGAGTCCTGGAGCCCATAGTTGCCACTATTTCGACTCTGCGTATTCCTTTAAGTCTATACTCTTATCGAGCGGGTTACAAGCAGGAACAAAGGTCTGGAGATTTCAAAACAAAACCTTGGCCTCACGTGCTCCCGGCAGGACGGGAGCACGCTCTTCATTGCAATAAAAGGAAATAAAACTATCTGGTTAGCGGAATCAGTGCGGGCCCGTGGGGCGACAACCCCCCCGTCTTCCCCGCCTGATTCCTGTTCCAACGGTTCCGATCTATTCGGGGAACTTCAATACGACTTCCTCCCCGCCGCCGTTGCGGTCGAGCTTCATTTCCAGTTCTATGCTGCCGTCGCGAATGCCGATCACAACCGGCGTCTCTCCCTTGTTTCCTTCGATGTGGGTAATGTCCTTCACCACGTCGAACACTTTGCGTCCGATGGACGAGGGCGGCCCGGGCAGTTCGGTTTTCCTGTACTTTGCGGTTACCGAAATAGCCCCGCCCTCATCACGGCGAAGAGAAATCTTTTCCGCATTTCTGTCGATTCCGTGCAAAACGGCCAGGGCAAGCCACTTCAAAGCGCCTTCCTCGGCGTCCTGCTCCCTTATCAGTCCGGCCATTTCATCCAGCAGGTCCATGTCGGCGAAACAATCGGCATGTTCCTGCACCTTGGCATGCAACGATCTTTTATCGAGCATTTCCATTCCCCCCCCTTTAGGCAGGTCGACACATACAGCGGTTTTAGCAGGCCGCTACCCGAAGCGGTCCTCCGCCGGTGGGCGGTTTTTGACGCACCCGAGCCCACAGAGCCGAGCGGCGGGGATCTCTCGGATAAAAGAGACCCCCCGCGGCCCGGCTCACCTAAAGGTAATTATTTGCGACCTCAGATCCAGTCAGGAAGTTTGAATTTTGCGAAAATCCGCCATGCGGTCGAAGAAAGCGCGGGTCCGGGTGAGAAGGGCCAGTCGGTTTCGCTTTACCGACTCGTCACTATCCATTACCAGCACCGAATCGAAAAAGGAGTCGATCATCGGTTTGAGCTGAGCCATGGCCTCCAGAGCCCCGGCGAAATCGGAGCGGGCCAGCAGGCGGCCGGCCGAGTCTTCGGCCTTGATCAACTCATCGTAGAGGCCCCCTTCGGCGGGGGATTTGAAAAGAGAAGCCTCAACCGGGGCGGTCTCGGGGCTCTTGATGATGTTGCCTACCCGTTTGAAGGCCGCGGCCAGGGCGGTAAAATCGGGCCTCTGGGTGAATCGGGCGAGCGCCCTGGTCCTTTCGACCGCATCCAGCAGATCGTCCACCCCGGCGGCCAGCGCCGCGTCGATCACATCCGGGCTCAACCCCTCGCCCGAAGAGGCCAGGTAATGGTGAAGACGCCCCTCGAAAAAGGCCGTTATGTCCCTCTTCACGTTCTCCGCCGGCTGGGTGAGTTTGTGGGAAAGCATCGCGAGCGCCTTGTCCAAAAGATCGCCCAGCGAGATGCGAAGCGGGGTCTCCAGGACTATGCGGATTATTCCAAGCGTCTGGCGCCGCAGGGCAAAGGGATCGGTCGTTCCGGTGGGCAGCAGCCCCACCCCGAAGCACGCCGCGATGGTGTCGATCTTGTCGGCGATGCTCAAAAGGGCGCCCTCCATGCTTTGGGGGACAGGTCCGCCGGAGCGGTTGGGCAGGTAGTGTTCGTAGATGGCCTGGCAAACGGATTCCGGTTCGCCTTGCAGCCGCGCATAGGTCTTGCCCATTATCCCCTGCAGTTCGGGAAATTCGCCCACCACCCCGGAGACCAGGTCGGCCTTGCAAAGCTCGGCCGCCCGCCCGATGGCGGCCACGCGCCCTGCTGCCACCCGCTCTGCCAGCATGAGGGCCAGTTCCCGGAAACGCTCCATCTTCTCGAAGCTCGTTCCAATCTTGGAATGGAAAACCACACCTTTAAGATGTTCGACCCTGTCGTCCAACCGCACCTTCTGATCTTCCCCGTAGTAAAAACGGGCGTCTTCGAGCCTGGCCCGGACCACCCGGCCGTTTCCGGCCGCCACCACGGAGGCGTCGCGGGGGACCACGTTTGAAATGGTCACAAAATAGGGAAGAAGAGCGCCCCCGCCGTCGGTTACCGCAAAGTAGCGCTGGTGCTTCTTGATGACTGTAATCAGCAGTTCGGGCGGCAATTCCAGGTACTTGTCCTCGAACTGCCCGACAAGGGGCTGAGGAAATTCGACCAGCTGGGTCACTTCCTCCAGGAGTTCCTCATCGGCCAGGATATGACCCCCGACCTCGGCCGCGGCCTTTTGAGACCCCTGCCGGATAAGTTCGCGCCTCTCGGCCATATCCAGGATTACATGGTTTTTCCGGAGATTTTCCCGGTGGCTCTCGAAGTCTTTTACCTCGATCCATTCCGGGCTCATGAACCGGTGGCCCATGGATTTGTTCCCGCTCGTGACATGGGCGTACGAGCACTGAAGCACTTCGCCTCCGAGCATGGCAACGATCCACTGCACCGGCCGGGCAAAAGTCTCGCTATAGGAGGCCCAATGCATCGATTTGGCAAAAGGAATCCTGGCTAGAAAATCGGGGAGCGCCTTTTCGATGATCTGGCGGGCCGCCCGGCCGGTCTCCTCCTTCAAAACACACAGGTATTCGCCTTTGGGCGTAAGTTTTATGCGGATGTCCGAAAGACTCACGCCCTGGCCTTTTGCAAAACCCTCGGCTGCCTTGGTGGGTTTGCCCCGGGCGTCGTAAGCCGCGCTCTTGGGCGGTCCGACCACCTCGATGCTCACCGCCTGCTGGGACTCGGCCACGCCCGGGATATTGAGCACCAGCCTGCGTGGCGTTCCGGCCACAGCGGGCTCGCCGTGCGCTATGCGGTTTTCATCCAGGAACTTGGCCATCCATGCCGACATCCATTCCAGGGCCGGCCGAATATAGCCTGCCGGTATTTCTTCGGTCCCGATCTCTATGTACAGGGTCTGCGCCATCGATTCACCTTTTCTGTATGGAGCAGGGAGCGGGAATAGACATCCCGTTTCCCGCTTCTTGCTTCCCGCTCCTTGCTTCTTGCTCCCCGCTCCCCGCTACTATTTCTTCCCCCACTTATTGAGAAGCGGGAAGCCCATCTGCTCGCGCTGGGCGTAGTAGGCGTGAGCCACGTTTTTCGCCATGTTTCTCACCCTCGCGATATAATTGGTCCTTTCGGTAACGCTGATCGCCCCCCGCGCATCGAGAAGATTGAACACATGCGAACACTTGAGCGTATAATCGTAGCTGGGCAGGACCAGGCCTTTCTCCTTCAGGCGTAGCGATTCGGCCTCGTACATGCCGAAGAGTTTGAGCAGCATGTCCACGTCAGCCTCTTCGAAATTATAATGCGACCATTCCACCTCACCCTGGTGATGGACGTCGCCATAAGTCACGTCCCCGCTCCAGATGAGATCATAGACCGAATTGACGCCCTGCAGGTACATGGCGATTCTTTCCAGGCCGTAAGTGAGCTCGAGGGTGACCGGGCTTAAAGCTATGCCGCCGACCTGCTGGAAATAGGTGAACTGCGTTATCTCCATCCCGTCCAGCCACACTTCCCAGCCAAGGCCCGAGGCCCCCAGGGTGGGGGATTCCCAGTCGTCTTCAACGAAGCGGATATCGTGGTCCAGAGGATCGACGCCAAAACTCTTGAGGCTTTCCAGGTAGAGCGCCTGCGAATTGGAAGGGGAGGGCTTGAGAATGACCTGGTATTGGTAATAATGTTGCAGCCGGTTGGGGTTTTCCCCGTACCGGCCGTCGGTTGGACGCCGGGAGGGCTGCACGTAGGCCACGCTAAAAGGCTCGGGCCCCAGCACCCGGAGGAAGGTGGCCGGGTTGAAGGTGCCCGCCCCCACCTCCAGATCGTAGGGCTGCTGAATCAGGCATCCCCTGTCCGACCAGAACTTGTTAAGGGAAAGTATCAGTTCCTGGAATGTCATTTCTCCTCCAGTGGATTATCCATCAGGTCGACGCGCCTTTTGTGCCTGCCGCCTTCAAAAGGCTCTCCAAGCCATTCGCGCACTATCTCCAGTGCCAGGTCAACGCCGATAAACCGGGCGCCAAGGCACAAAACATTGCTGTCATTGTGGCGCCGACTCATACGCGCCTCGTAGGTCCCCTGGCCGTTTACGGCCCGAACCCCCATAACCCGGTTGGCGGCCATGGACATGCCTATCCCGCTGCCGCAAACCAGTATGCCCCGGTCGGCCTGTCCACCGGCCACCGCCCTGGCAACCCGAAAGGCGTAGACCGGGTAGTCGACCGAACCCGGACCGTTGGTGCCAACGTCGACTACCGTAACGTCCGCCTTCCGGAGAGCGGTGGCGACAATATCTTTAAGCTCAAAACCGGCGTGGTCCGCGCCAACATAGACTTTCATAATCCCGCCTCTTAAATCCAAACCATAAACAGCGATACGACCATCCTCAATCTTTTCGAGTTCTTATTTGGACTATTTTTCGGGCCGAATCAAGCTTTTCCGTTCACACCGCCAAATTTTGAGCCCTCCCGGGTCCAATCGGCAATGACAAAGTCAAACCCGGAAGGATTGGCGCCTAAGACCTTAAGGGCATCGAAGGCGCCGGTTTTGACCGCGCTATCGCTCTCATACGAAGTTACGTTCAAGACGCGTCAAACAGATGGGTTTCACTGCGTTTCACCCATCCTACAGCGGCTCTCGACGGGCTGGCGCAGGATGGGTGGAGCGGAAGAGAGTGTGTCTTACTAAGAAATGCATAAATAACCGAACATCGGTTTTTATCTCACGCAGAGCGAGACTTGGTGCGGTTGGTCTTTGTAGGGCTGAGGTGCAGGCTTCCAGCCGCGATAGGGGCCCATCCTCGGCCTGAACCCAACCTGGTGTGACGGCGTTTCACGAGTCTCCTATGTTCGGTAATCAATGACGGTCTTAGTAAGAGAAATTCGCAAACCCGGCTGTGGGAACCTGTGAGGCGGCGGCAATGTTGTTGAGATAAGCGACTCAACTGGAATCGGTGCTGTTCTTTTAGAGCGACGATCGTGATCCCGGAGGGATCAAAGCCATTAGCCGGTGG
>JARLHP010000040.1 GCA_031292195.1 Syntrophobacteraceae bacterium | reverse complement strand
TTTTCTTCTCGTCCGGGCGTTTCCCCTGTGTAGGCGCGGCCACCGGGGGTGCCCCGGACACAGGGGGGCGGGCCCACGAAGCGCCGGGAGGGGCCTTTCGTACTCATGGCCTCCGGGATACCCTGAAACCAAGAAAAGTCCGTGGTTTGGGCTTGGCAATCCCGGCGGCGGTCCCACCGCCCCGGCTGCGGCGGCACGCCGTCACGCCCGCCCTTAAGCGTTCGTCACTGCGCGGTACCAGCCGCTCGATTTGTTGAGAAGCTCCTGGATGCGGCTTACCATGGCGTGCGGGTCTTTGAGGTAGCCTTCCAGAAGTAGAGAGGATTCGAAGAGCTGCTCCACCGCGGTGCTCAGGTAGTCGTCCGCCTGGTTTGCCTTGTAGATTGCAAAAAGGTTGCGGATGAGAATGTGGTCCTGGTTCACCTCGAATATCTTTTTGGGAATGCTGGTGTCCTTGCTCACAATCTGAAGAATCTTCTGCATGGACGAAGTCATGCCGTCATTGGGGTTGACCAGGCAGCAGGGGCTCTCGGACAGTCTGCTGGAAACGCGCACCTCGGTCACGCGGTCTCCCAGGATGTTTTTCACCCGGTCCAGAAAAGAGCTGAAAACCGTCTTGTCTTCTTCAGCCAGGGGCTCCACGGTTTGTGGGGTCTTAAGCGTTTCAAACTTCTCCAGACTCGCCGGCTCGGCGTGCTCCACGGACTGCAACTCGAAGTCCTTGTATTTTCGCACGGCTTCCATGGCAAACTCGTCCAGGTTGTCGAACAGGTAGAGGACCTCGAGCCCCTTGGCCCGGAAAATTTCCATGTGCGGGTTGAGGGCGACCGCTTCGCGGCTTGCGCCGAAAACATAATAGATTTCCTTCTGATCCGGCTTGGCCCGCTCTATGTATTCATCGAAAGATACCAGACCCTTGGCGTCTTCGAACCGCGAGGAATTGAAGCGCAGAAGCTCCGCGTATTTTTCCTGGTTGGCATAATCCGAATACCCCAGCTTGAAGAGCCGACCGTGGTTGTTCCAAAAATCGGCGTACTTGTCCCTGTCATCCTTTGCCAGCTTCTGGAGGTGGGAGAGGAGCTGCCGGGTGATAACCGTGGAAATTTTGTGCAGGAGCGCGTTTTCCTGCAGTGATTCCCGAGCGACGTTCAGCGGCAGGTCCTCGGAATCGACCACCCCGCGAACGAACCCCAGGTACTCGGGGATTAGATCCTTATTGCCATGTTCGATCAGCACGCGGCGCACATAGAGATCCAGTCCGTAGCGGTCTTTTCCGTAAACGGGCAGGTCCATCCCCTGGCGCGGAATAAAAAGCAGGCTGTTGAACTGGACCGGCGCATCCACCGACACGTGCAGCGTTTCCAGCGGCCCTTCGGAATCGAAGGTCAAAAACTTGTAGAATTCCTCGTACTGCTCCTTTGTAATCGAGAATTTGGGCTCCCGCCATATTGCGGGGATAGTGTTCACCCGCTCGTCTTCCACGAAGATCGGAAAGGAGACGAAATTCGAATGCTTCTTGACGATACCGGTAATGCGCTGCTTTTCGGCGAATTCCCCGTCGTCTTCCTTGAGATGCACCTCGATTCGGGTCCCCCGCTTCACTGTCTCGTCCAGGTCGCTGATTTCATAGGTCCCCAGACCGTCCGATTTCCATTCCACGGCCGGTTCGCCCGGCCGGATCGACCGGGTGCGGATAACCACCTCCCGGGCAACCATGAATACCGAGTAGAAACCCACCCCGAACTTGCCCACCAGGCCTTCCAGACCACCTTTTTCCTCCCTGGCTTTTTTCAAAAACTCCGCCGAACCCGACTTGGCTATCGTACCGATATTTTCCATCAACTCGTCCCTCGACATGCCGATTCCGGTGTCGGAGACGACCAGCAGGTTTTTGTCCTTATCGAAGCTGATGCGGATTGCGAGCTCCTGGTCCGGGTCCGCTGTCTCGTTGCCGCTGTTTGACTCGAACCGGGCCTTTTCCAGCGCATCGGATGCGTTGGAAACCAGCTCCCGCAGGAAAACGTCCTTGTTGGTGTAAAGGGAATGCACCAGGATGTCGAGTAGTTGCTTTATTTCCGCCTTGAACTCATGTTTTGAAGCGCTGGTGGTATCAGTCATGTCGTTGTCATGCCTCCCAAACGATATTTGAATAGCGATAAATGGCGCTCACCCGGGACCGTCTCCACAGTCCGCTGCCTCTGTGGATAGACCGCATTCCCTGTTCTCATCGGGGGAACTTCGCCCTGGAATTTCTGGCAGCAAACCAGAAAGAGTGCTAATGCAGGTCCTTAGATAATCCTTTTTCCTTTCCTGTCAAGGGAATTTGATGCCCACCGTTTCGCCCGCTATTCCGACCGGTTGCCTCCGGAAGAAGCCTGAAGGGAGGGATCGCCTGTCGATTGACCCGGCCCCCGCCTGCTCTTATTTTGACCCTATGGTTAGGCGATGTTGACTTATCTTTCGAAGTATCTGGTATGGAGTACAACACAATTCCCGGTTTTTTGGAGGCAACGTTATGCAGGAACTCATGGTGCAACGAGCTTACACTGCTGTCATCGAGCATTTTGTGAAGACCGGGCGCGCGCCGCATTATACGGAGCTTGCCCGAACCCTGGGGGTGTCGTGCGAAGAAGCCCGGCAGGTCCAGCACAAGGCGGCGGAATCCTCCCTGGCCTGCTGGTTCGTTCAAAACACCGATTATGTCGAGTCCTGGGCGCCTTTTTCCAACGTGCCGACCCATCACCTGGTGACCATCGGGGGGGAACAGAAGTGGTACGCGCAGTGAGGACTGGAAGCGCTGGCCGTGCGCTGGCTCTTCCCCGGCAAGGAGATTCGCGTCGACTCCCGCTGCCTGGATTGTGGAGAACCGATCCTGGTGCGCATGCGTGACCAGGAAATCCTGGAAGTTTCCCCCAAGACGACCGTAGGTCACGTGAACATCCCGTTCGCGGGGGTCTTGAAAGGGGAAGTGCCCTGGGGGAAAGCCTGAAGCGGCATGAATCTCTTCCGGTCGGAAGAAGACGTGAAGAACTGGTCGGTTTACGATGCTGTTTCAGCCGAATCGATCATGCCGTTGTCTACATGGGCTACAGTATTGAGCGGACCTCTTTTTAGAAATCGCCTGGACCCTGACTATCTCTCCCAAGTGCACCAGTATGCATCCGAGATGTTTCTGGCGTTAAAAAACCTGGGCAGGGCCGGCCCTTTCTGGTCTCCGGAACAGGCCGCTGCTTGATTGTGGCATTCCCCCGCTGTTTGAAACACCATACGGCGGGGGGATCGGGGCATAGTCCGGAAGGAGAGGGCGCTTCGAATCCGGTCCCGTGCATTGAGCAACCGGTTTACGTGATCGTATGCGATCATTGCGTATTTACTCGCGTTGGACTTTCGGTCGATTATCCAACCATCGCTTCAACGATCGCCGGCTTTCTCCTGAGGGCTTTCCAATTATAAGCCCTTCCACGCTAATGTCCTCATCGAGCCGGGGCCAGTGAATGCCTTCTCCCTTTCCAATTAAACGGAAGTCTTTTCTCTCGTCGTCGGAACCGTTAAGCAGTCGGGGAAACCAGGCCAGAGGCACTGTGATTGTACGACCATCGTCAAGGTCTACAACCAGGCTGTCCTCTGTAATGGAGACGGTCCGAGCCACGGTGGTTCGCATTTCAGTCGCTGAAGTATTCATCCCACGCCCTTTGCAATTCTTCTCGGTTTTTTACCACGAGCCGGTAAAGTTCGCCAATCTCGGAAC
The DNA here is from genome assembly GCA_031292195.1 of Syntrophobacteraceae bacterium. Taxonomy (GTDB): domain Bacteria; phylum Desulfobacterota; class Syntrophobacteria; order Syntrophobacterales; family Syntrophobacteraceae; genus SbD1. The sequence goes on along the minus strand of JARLHP010000040.1, from coordinate 14,518 downwards.
GGCTGAAGCCGCCGCTTTTTTGCAACCATATGGGATCGAGCCAGAATTTGGCTACTTTTTCGTCACGTTCGATGTGGACATGAGGAGGCTCGTCCCTGTCGCCGGCATAAAAGAAAAAGCGATACGGCCCAACCCGTAATACGGTAGGCATTATTTTAGCCCTGATATAAGTTGAACCACTTCCCCCCCCCGCTAGCCGCGCACCAGGTCGGGACGGGCAAACAGAGCCTTTGCCTCCTTCAAGGTAATGTCCGGGGGCGGCAGAATTATTTCCGATTCCATAATTTGATTATCCGGAACCGGTTCTCCCTGATTTTTGACAATGGCGATCATTTCGGCGTAGAGCTTGTGAAACTGCGCTTCGTCTTCGTTTGCGACCGCTTCGACGATATGACGGTCCAACTCCTTGATCCGGTCCAGATGCGCTCCGGGGAATCGGTACTGACCTTCGGTAGCAATTCGAACGATCATTTGCCTTCCTCCAGTTGCTTGGGCCCCGCCGGGCCACCGATTTGCCGCTTCATTTCGGCCAGCTCGTCTTCGACTCCCCCGGAGGCGCCGATCTGTGCCAGCTGCCGTTCGATCTCATCGGGTTTTCCGGTATAATCGTCGAGTGTTCCCGCGTCCACCAGTTCGTCGATTGCCGCGGCCCTGGCCTGCATATTGCGGGTCTTTTCCTCGGCCCGATCGATCGCCAGACCCACGTCGGCCATCTCCTCGGAGATGCCGGTGGCCGCCTCGCCTATCTTCACCTGGGCCGCGGCCGAAGAGTACTGGGCCTTGACCACTTCCTTGTGGGTCCGGAAAGCCTCCACTTTGGCCGAAAGCCGGGTTTCGGCCGTCGAAAGCTTCTCCTGTTCCTTTTCCATGTCCTCTATCTGGGTTTCGAGGCCCTGCAACTGCTGGACGATAACCTGTTTGTGCTCCAGGGCCATGCGGGCCAGGTCTTCGCGGCCCGCGGAAAGCGCCCTGCGGGCCTGGTCCTCCAGCTTGCCCAGGTTGTCTTTTAGACCTGCGGCCTGCAGCTGCAACCGCCGCTTGGAGGTAACCACCTCGACCACCCCCCGCTTGACGTTTCGAAGCAGTTCGAGCTGCTTTTCGTAGGAATAGTCCAGCGTCTCACCGGGGTCTTCGGCCCGGTTCAGAGCGGAACTCATTTTTGCCTTGAGAATCGATGACATGCGCGACAAAAGGCCCATTTCCAATCAACCCCCCGGTTAGAGTTTAACGACTGCCACACCACCAAAAATATTACTTTATGGCTCATTTTCCCGGATGTAAAGGGCGACTTCCCGCTGTCCTTGCGGGTCAAACCCGGGTAGTCAGGTATACTTGAGGCGCGCCCGGGTGTTTTAGCGCAAAATAAATCAGTCCGCACCTTGACTCATGGCACCAATTTGGCGTAAATAATGGGGATTTATAAACCATCTGGACATGTCGCCGGGCCCCCCAAGAGGAGCAGCACCCAGTTGAAGGAGAATCCGGATTATGTTCTCGACTTCAGGGAGACAATCGTCCCTTGTGCGCTTCTCGACAGGAAGCGGGCTGCGCCGGTTCAACAAAAGGCGGCATTCCTGGTGAAAGCGCTTTTGGCCATGTCTTCCACATCAACAGGAGAGGATCGATCCCGCCGGGCGGTCCGAAAACGTTGAATTTGCATTGATAAACGAAAAGGGGATATATGAGTTTTCAGAAACGACTCCTGTCAGGCGAATTTGTGGTCCTTGCGGAAATGAATACGCCCAAAGGCGTGGACACTACGCAACTAATCCAGAACGCGCGCAGGATCAAGGGCCGTGTTGACGCGGTCATCGTGCCTGATATGGACGACGGCGTCATGAGGATGAGCGCCCTCGCCGGGGCTGTGTTGATGCACCAGCAGGGTATGGAAGCCCTCATTCACGTTTACTGCCGGGACCGCAATCGCATGGCGCTCCAGGCAGACCTGCTCGCGGCTTATGCCCTTGGTATTCAGGGCCTCATCGTGGTTTCCGGCGAAGAGATCTGCAACGGAGACCATCGTGACGCCAAGGCCGTTGACGATCTCGACGAACTGGGCCTGCTGGGTGCGGTTCGCGCCCTGGAACAGGGAACCGATCTTGGCGGCTCCGATCTGGAGGGGACTCCGAGTTTTACGATCGGGTGCGCCGTTCCCCAGTGCGCCGATGACAAGTCCCTCGACTGCGCGCTGGAACTGGCGGCAAAGAAGGTGGAAGCCGGCGCCAAATTCATCCTCTCACCGCCTGTTTTCGATATCCGCCGCTTCGAATCCTTCATGGGCAAAGTCAAGGGTCTGAATGTGCCCGTCATCTCCACGGTGTACCTGCTAAAGTCGGTGGGCGCGGCGCGCTACATCGCCACCAACGAACCCGGGGCAGGCATCTCCGAAGAGCTTATCCGCCGTATTCGCAAAGCCTCGGACCGTGAAATGGAATGCGTGCGCATAGCTGCGGAGACCATCGTGGCCCTCAAGGCACTGGCGCAGGGAGTGCGGATCATAACGCTTGGATGGGAACACAGGCTGCCCGATGTCCTGGAATATGCGGGCCTTTGATCGTTTAGCTTTTCCAATTATAGCGGACTGAAATCTATCTACACATACAGGGATACGGAACGGCAATGCAAAAAAGATCCGAATTCAGCAACAAGGTTCTCATAGTCGGCGGAGGCATGGGCGGCATACGGGCCGCGCTGGACCTGGCTGAGGCCGGGCGCGACGTGGTGCTCGTAGACAAATCCTATTCGATCGGCGGTCTCATGACCAGCCTCGACCGTACTTTTCCCACCAATAACTGCGATCTGTGCACCTTGTCTCCGCGTTTGTCGGAGAGCGGCCGCCAACTTCATATCGAACTCATGACCATGACCGAAGTCGAAAGCCTCGAAGGCGGCGTCGGCAATTTCAAAGCCAATGTCACCACGCGGCCGCGCTACATCGACTTGCAGAAATGCACCGCCTGCGGGGAATGCTACCGTCAGTTTCCGGGATGCGTTCGCTTTACCCCGGGCCTGGACCACCGCGCGCCCACTTGCATGCGATATCCTCAGGCTACCCCATACGCTTTTTCCATCGATATGGATGCCTGTCCCAATATAGAAGAACTGGTGCGGATATGCCCGGCCGGGGCCATCCTTCCCGACGATCAGCCCCGAAAGCACGAAGTAGACGCCGGGGCGATCATCATGGCGCCGGGCGCCGAGATCACCGATCCCAAAGTCCTGGATACCTATGGATACGGGGTTTATCCGAACGTAGTCACCAGCCTCGAATACGAACGTATTCTATCGGCCTCCGGGCCGACCGGCGGACAACTGGTGAGGCCCTCCGATGGCAAAAAGCCCCGCAAGGTCGCCTGGATCCAGTGCGCGGGTTCCAGAGGGCTCCGGCCGGGTTTTGAGCCCTATTGTTCCAGCGCCTGCTGCATGTACGCCCTGAAAGAGGCCATGGTCACCCGCGAGCGCTTCCTCGAAGATATCGAGACCACCATTTTTTATATGGACATGCGCACCTACGGCAAGGACTACGAACTTTACCTGCAGCGGGCCAAAAACCAATACGGGGTTCGCTTTGAGCGCAGCCGTCCGCACAGCCTGGAACCGGTCTTCAGTGACGGGACCATGACCGGCGATCTGGCCCTTGGTTTCATGCCTTACGGGGCGCCCATGCCGGTGACCCGGGAATTCGACATGGTGGTGCTCTCCACCGGTTTCCGTGTCTCGGACGACGTAAGAGGCCTTGCCGCCAAAATGGGCGTCGAACTAAATGACTGTGGTTTTGCCAAAACGGGAAGTTTTGACCCGGTCGCCACCTCGAAGCCCGGAATCTATGCCTGCGGCCTTTTCGAAGCCCCCAAGGACATTCCTGAAACCCTGGTTCAGGCCGGCGCCGCCGCCTGCTGCGCTTCGGCTGACCTCAGCCCTCTTAGAGTGGTGCAGGACAAGATCGATAATTTTCCCCCCGAGCGCGACATCAGCAGTGATGAGGCCAGAATCGGGGTGTTCGTCTGCGACTGTGAAAACAACATCGGTGGCGTCATCGATGTCAAGGCCATGGCGACCGATATGCGTAATCTCCCGGATGTCGTGGTCTCGGAGACCATAGGGCACGGCTGCAGCCGCGATTCGCTGGAGCGAATCCAGGAAGTGATCCGCCAGGAAAATCTTAACCGGGTGGTGATCGGCGCCTGCTCTCCCAGAACCCATGAAGCGGTTTTCCAGGACACCCTGCGCAAGGCCGGTCTCAATAAATACCTCCTGGAAATCGTCAACCTGCGTGACCAGGATACCTGGGTCCACACGGACAACCCCGCTTTTGCCGCCTGCAAGGCCAAAGAGCTGATGCACATGGGAATTGGCGCGGTGAGGTTGACCCATCCCCTGGCCGACTATACCCTGCCCATGAATAAGGATGTGCTGGTGGTGGGCGGCGGCGTGACAGGCATGAAGGCGGCTCTTAGCCTGGCCGAAGGCGGCTTCAAGGTCTTCCTGGTGGAGCGGTCCAACCGGTTGGGCGGTACGGCCAGGAAGGTGCGAAAGACCCTCGAAGGCCAGGATGTCCAGGCCTTCCTGGAAGCCATGATGGCAAAAGTCGAAAGTCAGGAAAATATCCAGGTTCTCAAACAGGCTGTCGTCGTTGACCACTCCGGCATCGCCGGCATGTTCAAAACCGGCGTGCAGGTTGGCCCCAGAATGGTCTATCGCCAGCTCACCCACGGCATCACCATCCTGGCCACCGGAGCTTTGGTCAATAGACCCGAGGAGATGCTCCTGGGCGATCACGACGGTGTGTTGACCCAGCTCGACCTCGACTCGGTCCTCGAAGACAGCCCGGAGAAGATCAAAGAGCTGCGCAACGTGGTCATGATCCAGTGCGTGGGCTCACGCGTCCCGGAAAATCCCAACTGCTCTCGCGTATGCTGCCAGGCAGCCGTAAAGAACGCCCTGAGGATCAAGGAAATAAACCCCGAGGCCAACATTGCGATTCTCTACCGTGACATGCGCACTCCCGGGTTGCAGGAGTTGTACTACACCAAGGCCAGGGAAAAGGGCGTTGTCTTCGTGAACTATGAAATGGACGACAAGCCGGTGGTTGCCGCCGACGGTAAACTGGTCTCCGTCACCTTTACCGATCCGGTCCTCGGGCGAAAAATCAATATCCCCAGCGATTGCCTGGTGCTCAGCACCGGTTTTGTGGCTGACGAGGAATCGACTGAAGACTTGGGTGTAATCTTCCGCCTTCCCAGAACATCGGATGGCTATTTTCTGGAAGACCACGTCAAACTGCGGCCCGTCGACCTGCCCACCCCCGGGTTTTTTGTGGCCGGCGCCGCTCATTCCCCCAAAAACATCCGCGACAGCATCGCCCAGGCACAGGCCGTGGCAAGCCGTGCCCAGACCTTCCTGGCAAGCGATGCCATCAACATGGGGGCGGCGGTGGCCAGGGTGGACAGCAACAGATGCGCCGCTTGCCTCATCTGCGTGCGCGCCTGCCCCTTCGACGTGCCCTTCATCAACTCCGAAGGTCATTCGGAAATTGACCCGGCCAAGTGCCACGGATGCGGCACCTGTGCTTCGGAATGCCCCGCGGAGGCCATTCAGTTGATGCGCTATGAAGACGACCTGATTTTTGCCAAGTTGGACGGACTATTCGAAAGGACGGCGTAATGGAGAACTTTCAACCGGTTATAGTAGCTTTCTGCTGCCACTACTGCGCCTATACGGCCGCGGATATGGCCGGCAGCAAAAGGCTTCATTATCCTGCGAATGTTAAGATTATAAGGGTGCCCTGTACGGGCAAGGTGTCCGCGCTGCACATGATGGAAGCCCTCCGGAAGGGCGCCGACGGCGTCTACGTGGCCGGCTGCCTGGAGGGGGACTGCCACTTCAGGACTGGAAACACCAGAGCCACCAAGCGCGTGGAGTACGTAAAGAAACTGCTCGATGAAATCGGAATCGGGGGGGAAAGGGTCGAGATGTTCTCGATGTCCGCCGGTATGGGCGAGATCTTTGCCAAGACCGCCTCCGAATTTACCGAAAAGATTCGCCGTCTGGGTCCAAACCCGGCAAGGGGCGGGAAGGACCACCCTGTATGCGTTGGCGCGGGGGCGTAACGTTAGCGCTATTTTGCAAGTGCGCAACATGACCCCGGCGGCCACGCCGGTTTCCAATAAAAGGAGATAGTTAGCTAAGATGATTACCGCCGAACGTAAACCAATTGAAGATCTTATCAATTCCGTTAGCTCTTGCCGGCGCATTCTTCTCCTCGGCTGCAACGAGTGTGTTACGGTCTGCTCCGCGGGGGGACGCAAGGAAGTCGCTCTGCTCTCCTCGGCGCTCCAGATGCACTTCATGAAAGAAGGCAAGCCTTTTGAAATTAAGGAGATCACCCTCGAAAGGCAATGCGATCCGGAATATGTGGAGGAACTCGTTCCGCACATCGATTCCGCCGACGCGGTGCTCTCCATGGCCTGCGGATGCGGTGTGCAGGAAGTTGCCCGCCGGTTTAAGGACAAAGTCGTCCTGCCGGCCGTCAACACCAAGTTCATGGGGGCCTCGGAAAGACAGGGCGTGTGGGCCGAGCGTTGTGCGGGCTGCGGCGACTGCGTGCTGGGCATGACCGGCGGGGTTTGCCCCATCGCCCGCTGCTCCAAACAGCTCCTGAACGGTCCTTGCGGTGGTTCGACCAAGGGCAAGTGCGAGGTTGACCCGGATATCGACTGCGCCTGGCAGCTCATCTGGGACCGCCTCAAAGCCCTGGGGATGACCGAAAAGTACGAGGAGAACATACCTGCTAAGGATTGGCGCACCGGACGGGGCGCAGGGCCGAGGAAAATTGTCAGAGAGGACCTTGCATCATGAAGACGGAAAGCACACTGGAAAAAATACTGGTATCGGGACAACTGGCTGTAACGTCTGAATGCGGTCCTCCGCGCGGCGCCCTGCCCGATAAGGTCAGGGAAAAGGCCGAGATGCTTCGCGGTTGCGTGGATGCGGTAAATGTCACCGACAACCAGACGGCCATGGTTAGAATGTCGAGCCTTTCGGCCTGTATTATCATCAAACAGATGGGGCTAAATCCCCTTTTGCAGATGGTTACAAGAGACCGCAACCGGTTGGCAATGCAGAGCGAAGTCCTGGGCGCCTATGCCCACGGCATCGACAACATGCTCTGCCTTTCGGGCGACCACCCGCACTTCGGAGACCATCCGGCGGCCGCCTCCGTCCACGACCTCGACTCCATCCAGGCCGTGGACATGGTCAGAAAGATGCGCGACGAAGGGTTGTTCCAGGGCGGGCAGAAAATCGACGGGCCTCCCAAGATGTTCATAGGCGCCGCCGCCAACCCCTTTGCCGACCCCTTTGAACTGCGTGTGGCCAGGCTTGCCAAGAAGGTCAAGGCTGGCGTTGATTTCATCCAGACCCAGTGCATCTACAACGTCGATAAGTTCGAAAAATGGATGGAAGGGATCGTGGACCGGGGGTTGCACGAAAAGGTCTACATCCTGGCGGGTATCACTCCCATGAAATCGGTCGGGATGGCCAAGTACATGAAAAACAAAGTTCCGGGAATGGACGTGCCCGACGAGTTGATCAAGCGCATCGCCGGTGTTCCCAAGGAAAACCAGGCGGAAGAAGGCATCAAGATGTGCTTGGAGACCATCGAGCGGTTGAAAAACGTCAAGGGTGTGGCCGGGTTTCACATCATGGCCATTGAGTGAGAACACAAGGTGCGTGAAATAGTGGAAAGGGCCGGGCTGTTGCCCAGACCCGTATTCTGAGAAGCGTCTGCCGGAGAAAAGCTGGCGAAAGCGAGCGCGATCAATGCCCGGTGCGATGTAGCCCTGCTAAAACCGGCCAAACAAAGGAGAAGGCAGCATGAGCGATAGACCGCTTATCTTGGTAGTGGATGACGATCCTGATCTGGTTGAGTCTGTTTCCATGAAGCTCGAAAGCAACGACTTCAGGGTCGCCAAGGCATACGATGGAATCGAGGCCTGGGACAGGATTCGGGAGGAAAAGCCCAATTTGGTCCTCCTCGACGTTATGATGCCCAGAAAGGACGGCTACGAGCTTTGTCGGGAGATCAAGGACGACTCCGCGTTCAAGGACATCGTGGTCGTACTGCTGACCGCAGTGGCTGAAAATGTCAAGAGCAGCAAGTACACTCATCAGGATGGAAAATCTACCTCGGCAGACGACTATATCGCCAAACCCATCGATCTCGACAAGCTTATGGCCGTCGTCAGGGAAAACCTGGAACTCTGATATCCCGCGAGGATACTGGACCGTTTTGCTGCTTCATCAACGCACGCTCCGGCGCTGGAGGTTATTCCTCCGGCGCCCGGAGCGTAGGTTTTTTGAGCGGCCCGGTTGAGCAGTGAAGAGTGAGCAGTGATATGGCTTTTTCTCTTCACTCTTCACCCTTCACTCATCACTGTTCGCTCATCACGGTCGGATGATTATGGAAACTGAAAAAAATGGAGAATTCGACTGGAAGGTCCGGGTTTTTGACACGCTCTCCTTTCCCACGCTGATCCTCAAGCCGGATGGGGCTATTTTGAGCGTCAACGTCAGCTTCATTAAAAGGTACGGTATTCCCAAAGAACAGGTCATGGGCAGATACTGCCATGACTTCTTTTATCAAAGCAGTTATTCCTGCCCCTTAGATGTGTGTCCGCTTGCCGCCGTGCTGCAAAGTGGAGAGGGGCAGACGATTTTGAGCCATGTGGCCTCCGGGGACGGGGAAGAAAAGTGGGAGGACAGGGTATTTTCGCCCATTCTCGACGATGAAGGTCATGTCCGGTACATCATCGAGAGCATTCGCGATGTCACGCGAGTCAAGACCATGGAGAAGGAACTCAGCGAACTGAGAGGGTTCCTGGAGAAAGCCATTCAGGTTTCGACCAGCGCCATAGTGGCTGCGGACATGAAAGGAAATATCCTGGTTATGAACCGGGCGGCCGAAGAGATAACCGGCTACACTCTGCGGGAGGCCAAGGAGAAAATCACGGCCAGGGAACTCCACACGCCCGGCCAGGCCGAAGAGATCATGAAAAAGCTAAGAGATAGTGAAATCGGCGGTAAGGGCAGACTGCCCTGCACGCAGGTAAATTTTCTCAATTCCCGGGGTGAGTCGATCCCGGTCGAACTCTCGGCGGCCATTATCTATGAGGGTGAGGAAGAATTGGCCACCATGGGGATTTTTAACGATATGCGGGACAAACTCGCCCAGGAGGAGCGCATGCGCCAGATGATGGCCAGGGTGGCGCAGGCCGAAAAAATGGCCTCCCTCGGGCAGTTGGCCGCCGGTGTGGCCCATGAAATCAACAATCCCCTTACGGGCATCCTTCTCTATGCCAGCCTGGCGTTCGAAGGAATGGAAGATGACGATCCCCGAAAAGACGACCTGAAGTATGTGATAGAAGACGCCAACCGCTGCAAGGGAATCGTTAGAAACCTGCTGGCCTACAGCCGTCAGACATTGCCCGATAAGGAAACTGTGGAGATGAACGACCTGGTCGAGCAAAGTCTTCGCCTCATCCGCGATCAGCGGCTCTTTATGCGGGTCGAGGTCGTAAAAGAACTCTCCGAGCGCAACATGTTGATCCATGCGGACAAAAATCAGCTCAGCCAAGTGTTTATAAACCTGATCATAAACGCCATTGATGCCATGAATAGAGAGGGAACTCTCACCTTAAGGACATACCCGAGCGAAGACGGCCACGATGCCTGCTTTGAAGTATCCGATACGGGCTGCGGCATTTCCGAGGAAAACGTGATGAAGATATTCGATCCCTTTTTTACCACCAAGGAGATCGGGAAAGGCACCGGCCTGGGTCTTAGCACGGCTTACGGAATCGTACGGGATAATGAAGGCATTATCAGGGTGAAGGAAACAGGGAAAAAGGGGACGACGTTTCTCGTTACGCTCCCAATATATGATTCATCCGAAACAGAAATTATTTGAGCGCGGACGGGAGACGCTACAGATCATGAAAGACGCAGCAACATCTCAAAACTTGCGGGGACCGGCCATTCTTGTCATCGACGACGAGGAACGCATTCGAAACGGTTGTCAAAAGGTGCTGGCCCAGGAAGGCTTCGAAGTCGAAACGGCCGAGTCCGGTGAAATCGGGCTCAAAATGATCGCAGAAAAATACTATGACATCATTTTGCTCGATCTCATGATGCCAAGTCTATCCGGCTTCGATGTCCTTTCGCGCGTAAAGACGCTTCATCCCGATGCGGTGATCATCGTCATAAGCGGCTACGCCACGGTCGAATTCTCCATCGAGGCGATGAAAAAGGGCGCCTTCGATTTCATCCCCAAGCCCTTCATGCCCGACCAGTTGAGGCTTCTTGTCACCAAGGCGATCGAATACACCCGGGCCCTCAAGGACATCGCCAACGAAAAATCCAGGATGCGCGTGCTGATCAATAATTTGACCGACGGGGTCCTGGCGGTCGACACCCAAAAACGCGTTGTTCTCGCCAACCCCGCTTTCCTGAAGATGTTGCGCCATGAGGGCGAAGAGGCGGTGGGGCTGAGTGTCGAGGAGTTGTGCGGCGGAAGCAGGATCGAAGCCTTGGTGGAGAGCGCGCTTTCCATGCCCGAGGACCAGTTCGAGGAATACGGCGAGGAGTTGGTGCGAGGGGATGCCGCGGGGGTCCCCGAGGCCGTTTTGAGCGCCCGGTGCGTCCCCTTTCGAGACCGGGCGGGCAGAAATGTCGGGGCCATCACGGTGCTCCATGACATAACCGTCCAGAAAAAAATGGAACAGATCAAATCGGATTTCGTCTCCATGGTTTCCCATGAAGTTCGAAGCCCCCTCAACTCCGTTCTCGCCCAGTTGCACGTCATAACCGACGGACTGGCCGGGGAGGTGACCCCCAAACAGATGGAAATTCTGGGCAGGGCCTCTGAAAAAATAAAGAGCCTGCTCAGCCTTTCCACCGAACTGCTCGATCTGGCCAGGATCGAGTCCGGTCTCATGGCCCTGGAAAAAGAACGGGTAAACCCCGCCGAAATAGTGGAAGACCAGACGGCCTTCCACGAGGCGGCGGCCCGCGAAAAACAGATCACCATCAGGCTCGCGCCCCTGCCCGAACTGCCCACCGTGGTCGTAAACAGGCGAAATCTGGAGGAGGTGCTCTCCAATCTGATTGTCAACGCCATCAAGTATACTCCGGAAGGTGGCCAGGTGGACGTCTGCGCCTCCACCGACGAAAAGTATCTGAAAATCAGCGTGCGTGACAACGGAATCGGGATTTCCCCCGAGGATCAGGAGAGGGTTTTTGCTCCTTTCTACCGCATAAAAAACGAAAAAACCCGCTACACCATCGGAACCGGCCTGGGTCTTGCCATCGTAAAAAGCCTGGTCGAAGTCCACGGCGGTTTTATCCGGTTGCAAAGCGAGGCGGAGAAAGGGAGCACTTTCAGCGCCTATTTCCCCCTCTCCGAGTGAAGATGTATTTGCGCACGGCGGATGAAATTCTATCCACTAAGCACACTAAGGAGCACTAAGTAAGATTGCCACATAAGTAATTGCGCAAGCAATTGGACGCCGTCGTTCCGGTCCCTGTGAATCCGCGATTCGGATCCCGCGGGGGGGCGGGGGCAATGTTTTTGCGATAAGCGACTCAACTGGAATCGGTGCTGCTCTTTTAGAGCGACGATCGTGATCCCGGAGGGATCAGAGCCATTAGCCGGGGGTTGAGGCCGTGAGGCCGATACCCCCGGAAAGGAACGAAAAAGAAGGAGACGACCCCGTGAGGGGTCGCAGATCAGAGAACCCCGTGAGGGGTCGCAGGTCAGAGAACCCCGTGAGGGGTCGCAGATCAGAACCATCAATCTAGATATCGCCGAGCATGCATAACCCTGCCTAACTCAACCGGGAGGATGATGGCCCAAAAGTTGCCCTCTTAAAACCAGCTTGGCGCTGCCTCCATGTAAGTAGTCTCTTTCACCGGCAGGTCGATCCGCTACCCGATCGGCTGCATCCTTTATTGCGAGGGAATTAGAAGATGCCTATTCATGAATTCAAATGTAAAAAGTGCGCAAAAGTTTTCGAATTCCTTTTCCTCAACAGTGCCGAGAAGGAGAAGGTGGTTTGCCCTTCCTGCGGTCACGGCGAAGTGGAGCCTTTGATCTCCACCTTTTCACTTTCCGGTTCGACTTCGGGCAAGGGGGGCAGCTTACCCCTTTCTTCCTCCTGTTCGTCTTCGGGTCGATTTTCCTGAGCCTGATTTTTGACCGCAGGTTGCGGTCTTCACTCTGAGGTTCCAACATAGAGGCAAAACTGCCGTCAGACCGGATTCTCTGTAGCGGAAAGTACCGGCATGAGTTCTATAAAAGTGACTTTTCAGCCTTCGAACCAGACGGTCATGGCTGAAAGGGGCGAGACGATTTTTGAGGCCGCCTCCCGCGGGAATGTCGATATAGACAACCTTTGCGGCGGCCAGGGAGTGTGCGGCAGGTGCAGGGTGAGGGTCCTGCGGGGAAAAGTGGAAAGGTCTTCCCAATCACTGGGATTTCTGGATAAAAAGGACTTGGACGAAGGCTTTGCCATTGCCTGCCGAACGCAGATCGAGGAGGAAGACCTGGAGGTCCTGGTCCCTCCGCAATCCACCACCGAACAGGAGCAGATCCTGACCGCCGATCGGGTCCTGCGCTATGAATCCCCGCAAGTCCTGGAAGGGGACGCCGAACCGCCGGCAGGGGCGCCCCATTATTTGCCTCTGGTCAAAAAATTCTACCTGGAGTTGCCCGAGCCCACTTTAGCCGACAACCTCTCGGACCTCGAGCGGATTTTCCGGGAACTCAACAAGAAAATGGGAGATACCCGGGCTTTTGCCGATTTCTCCTGTCTCCACGGCCTGGCTGCCTCTCTTCGCCAGAACCGGTGGAAGGTTACCGCCGCGGTGCATCTTGCCAATATGGCCTGTCCGGTGATTCGCACCCTGGAGGCCGGCAACACCGCGATGCGAAATTTCGGGGTCGCTGTCGATGTGGGCACCACCACCATAGTGGCCCAGTTGGTCGATCTTCGAACCAGCGCTGTCATGGGGGTGGAAGGAAGCCACAACGTTCAGGCCCGCTACGGTGAGGACGTCATCTCCCGCATGATTTTCGCCTGCGGAAGAGGGGGCTTGAAGCCCCTCAATGATGCGGTGGTCGGTACTATCAACTCGCTTATCGACTCGCTCACCCAAAAGGCCGGTATCACCAGTGACGAGATCTATTGCCTGGTTGCGGCCGGAAACACCACGATGACTCACCTGTTGCTCGCTCTTGAGCCCTGCGCCATCCGGGTCGAACCCTATGTTCCCACCGCCACCCGGTTTCCCCGGGTCTCGGCGGCCACAGTCGGCCTGCACGCTAATCCAAAGGCGGTCCTGCATTGCGTTCCCTGCGTCAGCAGTTACGTGGGGGGCGACATCGCCGCCGGGGTGCTGGCCAGCGGCATGAACGACCAGCCGCGGCTGAGCGCTTTGATCGATATCGGGACTAACGGCGAGATCGTCGTTGGAAACAGCGAATGGCTGGTGTGTTGTTCCGCCTCGGCCGGGCCGGCGTTTGAGGGTGGCGGCGCCAAGTGCGGCATGCGGGCCGTTCGAGGCGCTATCGAATCCGTGCGCATCGACGGCCCAAAAGTCCTCTATTCCACTATCGGCCAGGCCAGGCCCAGGGGCGTTTGCGGTTCGGGTCTTATCGATGTCATTTCGGAAATGGTGCAGGCCGCCATTATCGATCAAAGCGGAAAATTCATCGATTTCGATCATCCCGCAGTGCGGGTGGTGGACGATACGGTCGAATTTGTCATTTCGCCGGGCTCTCTTACCGAGACCGGGGAGCCCGTGTCGGTCACCGAAGACGATATCGGAAACCTCATAAAGAGCAAGGCGGCCATCCTGGCGGCCATGAAGGTCCTGCTCGGCGGTCTGGGAATGTCCTTTTCAGATCTGGAGCAAATCTACGTGGCCGGAGGATTTGGCGCTCACCTGGACATCGAAAAGGCCATCATTATCGGCCTGCTTCCCGATATCCCCAAGGAGCGCATCCAGTTTATCGGCAACAGCTCGCTTGCCGGCGCCCGCCTGGCCCTGCTTTCCGTGCACGCCTTCCGAAAACTGGAAGCAATCGCCCGGCAGATGACCTATCTGGAACTATCGGTTAAGCCCGAGTTCATGGAAGAATTCGTGGCCGCTCTTTTCCTGCCTCACACCCAGATGGAACTCTTCCCCACGGTGCGGGAAAAACTGGCGCACTCCCGGCCGTCCGCTTGAAAAAAGGTGCTTCGTGCCCAAACGTGGGGGGCGGGGTTGCGGGCAATTGGGAATTTGCTTTCAAATGAGTTGTCCCCCGGAACTTTTCAGCCCCGGGGGACAACATATCCTCATGGGATTGGTTTATGGATTAGTAGCCGACCGCGCCCATCTGTACCGGAGTGTGGAGCAGTTCTTTGGCTTGCGTATTATTTATCCCGCAGGCAAAAGACCAGCAGGCGGGTTGACTGAA
>JARLHP010000039.1 GCA_031292195.1 Syntrophobacteraceae bacterium | reverse complement strand
GGCGTTCTCCTCTGGTTATTCCTGATCTACGTGGTGTTTACCCTGCTGATCATCTCCGCCAATAAGCCGTCGCTTGAAAAGGGCATCAATGGTCTGTGGCTGGTCTCCATCGTGAGCACCCAATCGATTTCCATCCTCGGCGCCATGATTGCGCCAAATATCGCACCCTCACATCAGCCGCCGATGCTCCTCTTTTCCCTGTGCATGTTTCTGATCGGCTGCATGCTCTACGTTTTGATCATCACCCTGATTTTCTACCGGTTCATGTTCTTCAGTCTGAGTCCCAAGGAGTTGAGCCATCCCTACTGGATCAATATGGGGGCGGTGGCCATAACGACCCTGGCCGGAGCCGGTCTTGTCTGGAACGGCCGGGCCTGGCCCTTTCTAACCGCTTTGCACCCCTTCATCCTCGGCCTGACGCTTCTGTCCTGGGCGGCGGCAAGCTGGTGGATTCCGCTGCTGCTGATGCTCGGGACCTGGCGCTTCTTCATCCGCCGAGACCCCTTCGTCTATGAGCCCGCCTATTGGGGAATGGTCTTCCCCCTGGGAATGTACACCACCTGCACCTGGTGGCTGCAAAAAGTGACCGGTCTGCACTTTCTTGCGGTTATCCCAGAGTACTTCATTTACGCCGCGCTTCTGGCCTGGGGCCTTACCTTTTACGGATGGGCCAGGTCCGTTCTGCGACCAATTCGTTCATCGAAACCAGACCGGACCTCGCCGGGCCGCTCCCAACAGGATACTTTTTAGCCAGGCCGCCCCTCCGCCTGGATATTTTTGATCCATTTCCCGGCGGGGCCTCCCGCCGAAAACGAAATCGGCGTCGAGGTAACCCATCTATAAAACAGGAACATTGAGATTATGCCCGGAGATGGCGCAATCATTGCGTAATCATGCGGCCGGTAAATGACCGGTTGGGGGGGGGAGTACCGCGCCATAAAATCTTCTGGAGGAGGAAATCCATGTCAAAAACCACTTGGAAGTACCTTGTCGCCGCTCTGCTTTTTGTGGATATCTGTTCGGTTGCCGTTCTGGGGCTGCTGCTGGCTGTGGTGATTCCGTCCGGAGGGGGCCCATCCAGCGCAAAATTTTTCCTGGGCTTACACCGTCATGATTGGGGAGACATTCACCTGACTCTATCCCTCACTCTTCTAGGTCTTGTGATCTGGCACGTTTGGCTGAGCTGGGACTGGGTGGTCGCAGTCACGAAGAAGTTTTTTGGCGAAAAATGGCGGAATGCCCTTTGGATTATGTCCGGCGCCTGGTTTGCCGTTATTTTTGCGGCCTGGGTCATTGTCAAATTGGGATGAAGGGCCGCATATCAGGGGGGCGGAAAGCTCGCCCCCGGTCTTTGCTATCGTCTATCCCCCCGAATCCGGAAAAGAGGCTTTGTGGGGTGTCATTTTCCCTGAAAGGCGGCCCGGAGACCCCGGTCAAAGGTTTTCAGCTCCTTTATCTTCCTGAGTTGGCATACCGACAGATGCAGCAGGTCTCTCGCGGACAGAGCCGGGTGGCTCTCCGACAGGCGACGGGCGTGCATCACACAGTCGGCTTCAATCGGATAGATTTCGTCGGTCCCCCCAACAGCCAGCTGCAACGCCGCATCGAGAGTTTCGAAACGCTCCACGGGAAGGTACACATGCAAAAGTTCTTGAAGCACTTCGGCCGATGTCACAAGCTTTTTCCCGTGTACACGCGACGAGATGAAAAAATCCTGCGCTTCGTACCGTAAAGGATGAGCACGGCCGACCGCATAGATGATTACGTTACTGTCAACATAGATCATGATTGTCGTTCAGCACCCTTCATACCTTCGGCGATCAACTTCTTGTGTTCGTCCCACTCCGGCTCCATGCCTTTTTCCCTCGTTTGCCGCTGCTCAAAGAACAGGCGCAATTCTTCGGGCTCCGCCATCTGTTTAGCCCTCTTTTGCGCCAGAACGCTTCTGCCGGCGTCTCTCAGCCAGGCGCTGAGCGATTTGGATTCCCTGGAGGCCTCGGCTTTAAATTTGGAGAGCTCTTCCTCATCCAAAATTACTTGAACACGGATTGACATTTTGCGCTCCATCACACGCTATTTTATTACTCATACACAATGATACTACGTATTCGGGCCATCGCAACCATAATCCCCCCCCAAAGCTCGGGAAGCTGACCACAGATGGACGCCGCCAAGTACCAACCGACCCGGTCCCGTCTTTGGGCGTCTGCCTCCATCTGCCTCCATCTGCCTCCATCTGCCTCCATCCGGGGTGGGTCTATCGCTTTTGCTAACAGAACGAATTCACCCGGTCGAAATTTGCTGCGGACGTTGACCTTGCCATCCGGATAGACTATAGTCGAGAGTTTAATAAGCGGCTCCCGCTCAGCCGTGTTGGTGCAAATTGTTCTTCTCAGTGAGGACTCAGGTTGGTGATCTCGACTAACTACAAAATTCCATGCCCATGTCTGCCCCCGATCCGACCAAACTGGCCGGTGCATGGCAATCCACCCTGATTTAATAGATATCTGCGCCTCAACGGTCGATCGACCGGATGCAGGCGTCTTACCGCCCGCAAGCATTCCGAAACCCTCTAATAGTCACGGCTTCACAGCCGATAGTGGAATCTGCCCGGTGTGCGGTGATCGCGTTGCGGTAGAAATGCCGTCGTACCCGAAAGGCAGCCAGTGCATACATTGCGCGCCTCTTTAGCCATCTTCCCGGAGGAATCTCAAGTGCAGCACGACCCTTACAAGAAAGAAATCAAACGGCGCAGGACTTTTGGGATCATCAGCCACCCCGACGCCGGCAAGACCACACTGACCGAGAAACTGCTTCTTTTCGGCGGGGCGATCCAGATAGCGGGGGCCGTCAAGGCGCGAAGAGCCGCCCATCACGCCACCAGCGACTGGATGGCCATAGAGAAGGAAAGAGGGATCTCGGTGACCACCTCGGTTATGAAGTTCAACTATCTCGATCACGAGATGAACCTGCTCGACACACCGGGCCACCAGGATTTTTCCGAAGACACCTACAGGGTGCTCACCGCAGTCGACAGCGCCCTCATGGTCATCGACAGCGGCAAGGGCGTCGAGTCCCAGACCGAAAAGCTGATGGAGGTCTGCCGGATGCGCAACACCCCCATCATCACCTTCATAAACAAGCTGGACCGGGAAGGCAGGGCCCCGCTCGATCTTCTGAGCGAGATCGAAGACAAGCTCCAGATCGAATGTACGCCGCTTTCCTGGCCCGTGGGCATGGGCAAGGCTTTCAAGGGGGTCTACAATCTTTTCCGCAAGGAGCTGCTTCTTTTCACGCCGGGGCAGGAAACCAGAAAACAGGATGGAATCCTGATCACGGACCTGGCCGATCCGCAGCTCGACAGGCTCCTCGGAAGTCAGGCCAATGATCTGCGCTCCGATGTGGAACTGCTCGAAGGGGCGGCCAACCCTTTCGAACTCGATCACTATCTGAGGGGCAACCAGTCGCCGGTGTTCTTCGGCAGCGCTCTCAACAATTTCGGGGTGCGGGAACTGCTGGAGGCAATCGTTGAAATGGCCCCCACTCCCGGAGTGAGACCCACGGCGACCAGGGACGTCTCGCCCTTCGAGGAGTCTTTTTCCGGGTTTGTCTTTAAAATCCAGGCAAACATGGACCCGTCCCACCGCGACCGCATCGCCTTCCTGAGGATCTGTTCCGGCAAGTTCACCCGGGGAATGAAGGTTTTTCACCATCGTGTGGGCAAGGAAATCACCCTGGCCAATGCCACCATCTTCATGGCCCAGGACCGGACAAACGTCGAGGAAGCCTACGCCGGGGACATCATCGGCATCCACAATCACGGAACCATCAAGATCGGAGACACCTTCACCCCCAAGGAGCCCCTGCACTTCACCGGAATTCCCAATTTCGCGCCCGAGCATTTCCGGCGGGTAATTCTAAGAAACCCCTTCAAGGTAAAGCAGTTGCAAAAGGGCTTGACCCAGCTCGCCGAGGAGGGCGCCGTACAGTTTTTCCGCCCGATCCAGGGTTCGGATTACATCCTGGGGGCCGTTGGGGTCTTGCAGTTCGACGTGACCATTGCCAGGCTCCAGGCGGAATACGGCGTGGATGCCGCCTATGAGCCCGTGGGCTTCTCCGCGGCGCGCTGGGTGGGCTGCGATGACAAAAAGAAGCTCGAAGAGTTCGAAAGAAAACACCTCTCCAATATGGCCCACGATTCGGAGGGGCATCTCACCTACCTTGCACCCACCGCATGGCGCCTGGATTTTGTAATGGAAGACTGGCCCGCTATTTCTTTCCAAAAGACCAGGGAGCACAATTGAGATGTGTCTTCTTTTACCAGGGCACACCTTTGGCTTCTGTCAGGTTCTTGGAGTAAAATGAGATCGCCGGTACGTATGGATTATCGAGGAATGTCTACACCCCTCCCCCAATACCCCGGTGGGGGATAGTACCGGCGATCCGCGCTTGATTTTCTCCCCGTGGTCTTACTGATCGTTTTCAACAAAAATGCCGCCAAAGCCGGGCCGACCGGTAACATTCGAGAAGTTCAACACCTGGCTGACAGTCGTCGTCTTGGCCGCGAGCTGAGCCGGGGTAAAGCTGAAGATGCCGCCCGTCTGGGTGGCGACGTCTCCATTTCCGCCACACCCCGGATTGGTTTCGCCGTAGCTCTCATCGTTTACCCACAGATGCGTTGCGGTGGCGAATAAGCCCCCCGGACACACGAAGGGACTGTCGGCGGCAACAGAGGCGTTGCCGTAGGTGGCATTGACACTCAGGGTGTTGGAGACGATCTTGAGGTCGATCAGCTCGCGTCCCGGAGACGTCAGACCGGTCGCGCTGTTATAGCTGCTGTTATTGGCGACCCAAATGTCCCCGTTAAAGACCGCGACACCCTCCGGCTCCAAAAACAGGTTGTTCACATACTGGCAGCCGGAAAGAGCGGTGGAAGCGATGCAGTAAGCAGGCTGGGCGCTCTCGCCCAGGCCGAACTGGCTCTTGGGGAAATTGAGCAGAATACCTCCCCCATACTGACCGGTGACCCAGAGCGATCCATCGGTGGCGAAGGCCAGCCCGGTTGGCGACGGCGGGGAGTCAACCAGTTCGGTGGTCACCACCGGGCTGGCCGTATTCAGCGTCGCCGCGGAGATGCTAAAAATCGTGTTGTTACCATAACTGGCGATCCACAGGTCGTTTGAAGAATCGAAGGCGATGCCGATAAGAGAGTTGAACTTGCTGTTGGTGATCGTCTGCAGCGGCGAGATAGTCAGTGTGCCGGCAGGGGCGGTTCGAATGGTAGCGGCGTTGTAGACCAATATTTTGTCAGGATTCGCACCGTTGGCCGAGCAGGCCACATAGAGTTTATTGTTGTTCACCGCAACGCTGTTCGGGTTGCAACTGGGCAGACTGACTTTAATGGCCGTCGGGCTGGCGCCTGATCCGACACGGACATCGAGCAACTGGCCGTAATAGTCCGGAGACCAAACCACGCGCGAAGATACTCCGGTTCCGCTCAGTGCGAACTTTTGTGTGATAGAGACGTT
>JARLHP010000038.1 GCA_031292195.1 Syntrophobacteraceae bacterium | reverse complement strand
TGGCAGGGCCGTTACCAGAAACGCTATTTCCGGCCGCGGAGGTCTTTGCCGTTTGGCTACCGTCAATGCCCACCTTGGCGCCATTGTCCGAGCCGGTTAGTCCGGCGGATTTGGCGCTCCGGTCCGTAAAATCGAAACCCGCGCTCACCGCATCCTTTTGACCAACGGACCTGGCCGAAGCCGAAGCCGACGCCGACGCCGAAGTCGAAATTGTGGCAGGGCCGTTACCAGAAACGCTATTTCCGGCTGCGGAGATCTGTGCCGTTTGGCTACCGTCAATGCCCGCCTTGGCGCCATTGTCCGAGCCGGTCTGCACGGCGGATTCGACGCTCCGGTCCGTAAAATCGAAACCCGCGCTCACCGCATCCTTTTGGCCAACTGACCTGGCTGAAGCCGAAGCCAAAGCCGACGCCGACGCGGACGCGGACGCCGAAGTCGAAGTCGAAGTCAAAGTTCCGGAGGGGCCGTTTCCCGAGTCGATATTTGCGCTTCCCGCACCCTGTGCGGTTTGCTCGCCGGAAACACTAACAGGGTTTGATTTGTCCGAACCCGACTGTCCAGCGGATTTTACACTTTGTGAATCAGCTTCCCGATTCTCACCGCTGCCGGTCAAAATCCCTGCGGTCGAGCGCGCTTGGTCATCCGAAGAAGTATAGGAAGCAAGAATAGTCGCAATACCATTGTCATTACGGTTAGTCGTGGATGTATCCCCGGTCTTTGCCCCGCGCGTATTCTGAACAGGTTCAGCCGGCTGGTTGCGATCATAAAAGACAAAGCCGTCTCCACCCGAATTGTCCATTTGCGGCAGACTTATCAGGTTTTCCTCATGATTGGCTGCGGCAGTCTGCAAAACCCCATTTTCCGAAGATTGGTCCCGGCCCCCAACAGACCTCTCGATCTGTTTTCCGAGCATCGGCGTGTCCTGTCCCCCCAGTTCCGCGCTACTTTGCACATCCTTGAGAGAATCGCCGCCGGCTGTAGCCACTGATGCTCCGGAGCCCTGCTCCGCAGTCATGCGCGCCTTTGTCCAGTCCGCCAATTCGCCTGCGACCTCCGAACCGGAAGCAGCCGCACCTATTTTCTCCTCCCGGCCAGTGGCAACGACACCCGCTAACCCCCCGGAGGCTCCGCTTTGGCCCCCCGGCATTACAGCCCCCGGGTTCGCTCCAATCATTTCGCCATTACCGGCTGAAGAGTCGGACTTTACATGGCCGAGGGAGTTCGATCCGCCCGAGACGACGTTCACCGAATTTTCGCCAAGGCCCGCTAAATTTGCATTAGCCTCTTGCAATTTGGACGGCTTGTTGCCGGTTTTGGCGGTAAGGACACTTTCCACCGAGGGTTTGCGGTCGGAAAAAATAAACGAAGGAAGCACAGTGGACACAAGTTCCTGAGCTTGCCCGTTTTGCAGGCCTTCGACCGTTTTCGTGGCGCCTGTTGAGGAGGTTGTGGAGGAAAGGGTCGAAGCCTGTGCCTTCTGGCTGCTTTTTTGCGATGCCTGAACAACTTTATCGAGCAGATCGCGAAGCTCCTCGCGAGTGTAAGAACCATCCGTCTTGATCGCAACTGATGATTTAATGCTCTTTGCGGCGCCAACCGCCTTCCCTGCCGCACTACTGGGAGCCTTGACAACCGAGTCTACCAGGACGCGCACGGATGCGGCCGGTACCCCGGTTGCCTCGCCGGACCCCGCACCGGGTCGGGCACCCAGGATCGACCGCAGATCCTGGAGGGATAGGTGACCCTGCTTACTCAGCAGTGCCTGGCATTTAGCTCTTGTTTCCGCGGGATAATGCAGGTTGGCCAATACGGTTTCCAGGACGGCCGGGTTTGAGACGAAAAGGGATTTTTCCGCCCTGGTCTTGGACTTCAGCCCATTTAGCTTTTCGCTGGAAGTCGTAAGCCCACTATCCTTGACAATAACCGAGGCGCTGGTCTTAGCTTCAGAAGAAACGGCTGATCCCGTTGAGGAAACCTTCGAGTCCGAAGTCGAGTTGTCCGTTTCCACGGCCACGGTCTTTTGCGGGTCGGACGTTCCCGAGGGCTTCGGCAGGTGCCTGGCGAGTTCTCCGGAAAAATCGTTATTTGTTATTACCTGCCCCAGCTTCTCTTTTGCGTTTCCCAGAAAAGCCGCCAGCAATTGTGATGCGTTTACCTGTCCTGATAGCATCTCTAATCCCATTCAGACTGAACGAAACCGTTTACGGGATAAATTCAATGTTCATGCACCCTTCACGTTTCCCGTATGAGAGCCAAGCAAGGTTGATACCAAACGCTTGTGCCGATAAAATTCTTTATTATCAATAGGTTGCGACTAGCGTTTTTGACAGATGGGAAAATTCCGCTCCTCAAAGGAATCTTTTTTCCGAGCGTAGCGCAAATATTTCCGGCCCTTCGGGGAATCCAAGGCATTCAGGAATTGGACAACCGCGGGATTGAAGGGCTTTAGAGGATTGGAGAATTGAGGTATTGGGGGATTGGGGAATCGAGTGATCGTCAAACTTCATAATCCCCCAATCCCGGGGGAATTCTGTTCCAAAATAGTCAAACTTGTTTCTTAGCCTCTGCGGCCTCTGCGTCTCCGCGGTGGATTTCTTTTGTTCTTTTTTTTTGCTGAGATCATGCCCTCATGGCGGACGCACTGGGGGTCTCATTGGAAAGCATGGCAAGAGCCATTCTGCCTTCTTCCCTGAAACGGCTCCTGACAGCCGCCCGGATGCCGGACCCCGACGAGCCGAACCGGTTGGCCCTCATGTCGTAGACGGCATCTATCAGTTTGGCCATCCCGAGCTGGTCGTTTTTACTCTCCACTTTCCGGATGGCTTTGGTGAAGATATTTGCCGCGCCCCTTGAACCGTGCTGGACGGCTGTACTCCAGAGCACTTCCTGGAGCGCCTTCGGGGATTTTGAAACATCCAGGCCCGTTCGATTGGAAATTTCCTGGACGGTGGGAAGATAGAGGTTCTTTCCGATAAAATCGGATTGCAGTTTCGCGAACCGCTCCGGTTGGGCCGCCGCCAACTCTTTCCAGACCGCGGGCATTTTTCCGGAACGGCCGCCGGTATTTGCAGGCCCCGCCGCTTCCAGCTTGCTGGCAACGTCCGGCGCGCGTTCGGAAAGGTAGTCGATAAAGAGCTTCATGGTGCCGGCCCGGGATGAAATCTGGTAGGTCCCGTAGGACGTTCCGCCTTTTTGATCGTAGCCTATGACCCCGGGGCCACCTCCGCCGGACTCGAAGCGGGCCGACAGAGCGCCAATGGTCTGCCTGGAATCATTCCCGCCTGCCGCCGAGACCGCCTGGTAGGCGCCAACCGCGCTCGCTGCCGCCCCGGTCAAGGAAGCTGCCCCCACTGCTCCCTGCCCGCTAAACCGCTCCAGGCAATTGCGACCGGAAGAAACGGCGTTCAAGGCAATCAGGGCGGAGGCCGCCAGAGTATTGACGCTCTGGGCATTAGTTCCGGAGGACCGGATGTTGTTGACCGTCCCGGGCGCGTGCCGGACCGATCCGACCACCTGTGAGGAGGCCGGCTTGTTCCGCAGCCCACTTGCTGCCGGCCCGCCGCCTTCATCGGGCTTAAATATACTGAGAAGGGCCTGGAACACATTGGTAGATCCGGACTCTTTGCCTGGCAGTCCTCTGTTTAACCGCGCCGCATTTTGGGAATCCGTCTGGCCAAGACCCGCTTTTCTGAATTCATCGGTTTTTAATGACATGCCGCACACCTCCGAAAGGTTGTCCGGCAATTTCAAATGCAAAAGACGTGCTTAACCCGCTTTCAACGCCCGGAGGATTTTCGGGGCGCCCCAAGGTGGTTCAAGGGTCCGCTTTCCCCCACCCCTCCGCATACATCCTTCAGGTCGTCGGTTACCAGGACCGGTGTCCCCTTGTCAGCCCAGGTGTAAAGTTTTTCCGCGTTGCCCCAGGGCAGGGTTATACAGCCGTGCGAACAGTGCAGCCCTAATACGTTGCCGGCGTGAATCCACACGGCCTCGTATATGTGCAGTGAATAAGGCATCCAGGCTTGCTCGCCATAATCGTTGCGGTAGGAACTGGAAGTGTGTTTTGCGTCTTTGTCATCCACCCGGTAGAGCCCGGGAACGGTGCTTTGCCCCGCACCTCCTATGCACGCCTGGCTGTCGCCCACCAGTGCCCCGTTTTCATACCAGCCGATAAAACCGAGGTGCTTGACCAGCATGATCATCTTGGGGGAGTTCAACTTTTCAGGAAGCCTTCTGGGAAGGGGGGTCCAGTTCCTGTAGGCGTTGAAATCAACCGGGACCTTCAGTTTTTTTTCCCGGCGCATGTCTCTTAGAATGTAGAAAGGCTCCTCGGTGTTCAACCTGCTGAGGATATCCAGGCAGGCATTAAGGTCGGGGCCCCGGTTCGACATTCCAAGACGTACCAGTTCATCCTCGGTAACAGCTCGAAGAGTCCAGGAGAGGTCCGGCCGGCCCGGTGCGGCCCATCCTTTGTGTACCGGCTGCAGGCAAAGACACAGGGCAAAAAGAAATGGTAATATTTTCTTCATCATTTTCACTGCTCCCTGGAGATTATCTCGACTACGGCCTTCGGCAGGTCGAGGCGAACCTTTTTGCCACATTCCAGGGCTTCCGGCAAGGGTCGATCACTCATCGCCCGGGCAAATCCTTTTCCCCGCGGAGTCCGCGGGGGAGCGCCGCAGCACCGGACCCCGCCGGCCGCATAGCCCGCAGGGAGAATACAATGCTTATATTTAAGCGAAATAATATACTTTATAGAGCGGCATTACATCATTGTCATAGGGGAGGGCCGATATGGAAAGGTACTTTATGAAAATGCCGGAGGATATGTTCTGCGAAATATGCTCCGAGAAAACAGGCATAAATCCTGAGACCCTTAAGGAAGTCATAATACTTGCCGTGGAAATAGCTCGGGAAGGCAGGGAAGGCCGCAGAATCGGCACAATGTTCGTGATCGCCGACACGGAAAACGTGATGAACCATTCCCGAAGCCTGATTCTGGACCCGCTTGTCGGGCATCCCCCGGAAGCAAAGAGGATCTCCGACACCGACATGCGGGAAACGGTAAAGGAGCTGGCCCAGCTGGACGGTGCGTTCCTGGTCTCCGACGATGGGATCGTCGTTTCGGCCTGCCGTTACCTGGACGCATTTTCCGAAGGAATAGAACTGCCGCTCGGTCTGGGCAGCAGGCACATGGCGGCAGCCTCCATCACCAAACTCACAAATTCGGTAGCCGTGGTGGTTTCGGAGAGTTCGGTGGTCCGTGTCGTCGAGGACGGGCAAATAGTCTCCGAGATAATTCCCGAACTGTGGATGTTCAAGAGATACTCGGCGCTTGCCAAGGGCAAGCCGGTGGAGCAGGAGATAATAGTAAGCACCGTCGAGAGCTGAGAATTACGCTTCCAACCCTGAGCGGTCCAGGCACGGAACTCGATTTCCCCTTTTTCATTTCGATGCCTGCGGCGGCTTGGGAACGTCAAATCCGTGGCATTCGCCGCAGTTGTTCTGCGCGGGTAGGTGGTAAACCTTCCCGGGCGCTATTGTCTTCGGTTCGTACCGGGCATCTTTCCAACCATTCAGCAGTTCCACCGTTCGATAGGCAACGCTGGCGCAGACCCGTGCGCACCGCTCCTTCCTCTCCGGGCTCTCCAGCGGTTTATTTGCGGCTTTCATCCATTTGCCGACCGAAACATGGCAAAGCGGGGAGTTGCTGACGGTCTTCGGGATTTACGCCCGTACCCAGGGTTTTTGCGGGCTATAGACCGGCAGCGACGCCTCGCAGTACCACTGCATGATCTCGCTTCCCATCCACTCGCCGGCATTCGAACCACCACTCTTCGGACCAATTATCAGGTTGGTGACGATATTGGCCCCAGCGTTGGATCCACACACAGTCCCCCAGCCCGCGATGCCTCCCACCAGGAAAATGAAACCTTCGACCGGAAACGAACCGTAGGGTTCTCCCAACTTCTCCGCCAGCTGGCTGAAAATGGAGTATATGACCGCTGCGCCGCACGACAGCCGGTACCATTCGTGGTAGGCGATTTCCGCGGTTTTACCCGGTTCCAGTTTTTCGTAAGGCCAAGGCCACTTCCGCACCACTCCGGACTTCGCCTCGGCCCTGGACAAAAGGTCCAGCCCGAACGGCGCCATGGCCGCCGCTCCGGCCGCGCCGACTACGGTCACCGCGCTCCGTAGCAGGTTTCTTCTGGCAATATTTTCACACGATCTATTCTCATTGCCCATCATTCATTGCTCCCGTGATTAGTAATTAGTGATCAGTGATCGGGAAAAGCTCCCTCTGCTCACTGTTCACTCATCACTGCTCACTGTCATCACTGTCATCACTGCTCACTCTCAATATCTCGCATCTCCCGGTCTTCCACCCTTTGGCCAGTCATTTGCCTTTTTCGGGAAATCGGGTCGCGGCTGGTGCGAAAAGTACTCCGCGACATCCACGGCCTCCTGGTCCGAAAGGCCTCCCTGTCCAAGCGGGAAATTTGCCTGGAGCCCGATCGGCATATTATTCTTCGTAAAAGCCGCGGCGGTATAGGTACGGGCCATGCCGGCGCCGATGTTAAACGAGTTGTCACCCCACAGCGGGGGATAGATATATCGGCCGTCCGCAGCGATCAGCCCCTGCCCAACTTTACCGTGGCAGGCCGCGCACTGTGTCGCATAGACTTTTTGCCCGTTTTGGACATTGGGTCTTAGAGCCCTGTCAATTTTTCCAACACCCCGGCCCACGACCTTACCCTTCGAGGACCCCGTCCCTTTCATCCACTTCAGATATGCCCCAATAGCCTTCATATCCGGTGAATCAACCGCCAGCGGTTTGCCGTTGAGCGACCGTATAAAGCAGCCATTGATCCGGTCCTCGATCGTGATGACTCGCCCGGCACGGGGAGAATAGCCGGGAAACGAGGCGTAGACCCCGGTAAAAGGTGAAGCCAAAGCCACGGCGCCCGCTTCTAGGTGGCAACTGGCGCAGTTTAGCTCACTACCCACATTTTCAGGCAACATCGATTTAGTTTCAGTGAGCAACCGCATGCCGCGGACCAACTGCGCGCCCTTGGTCTGAGCGAGCAAGTTTGCCAGGCGCGGGACCTTCACTCCGGAAGCTTCCGCCTCCCGATTACCGAAATTTTGGCGAAACTCCTTTACCCCGGGGACGGCGTCATTTCCCCAACTCTTACGCACAAAACCCAGAATTTCGGACAATTCCCGATCGGACAACACGCCAAAGGAGGGCATGGTAAAAAGTTGAGAGGAAGTTTCGGTCTGCGCCGCAGGCCCATTGGGCATCGCCCCGGCAGTTTTTCGGGAAAGCGGCGGGAAAATCCCTTTCGCCCCGGCGCCATCCAGGCGGTGACACTCGGCGCAGAACTGCGCATATCCCAACCCGCCCCTGGTGGAAAAAAGCCTTGCCGGAACCAACACCCCTGGAACCGGCACGGTATTAGCCGGCTCTGCCGCAATGACCGCGGCCCGGCAGCAAAAAACCAGGTTCAGGATGAAAAAACCCCCTAGAACTCTTCTCATAATGGCCATCGTTTCCCGAGGATGTTAATACCGTCCTCCGGCAGGGAAGTGGGAACCAATGGAGAAATGGTGCATTTTGCCTGTCAACCGCAGCGGTTTAACATCGACCATTTTGACACCGGGAACAGCCCGCACAAGCTTTTTCATTTCCTCGACCAGTCCTCTTTTTCCATCCGTGAAAGAGAGTCTGGCCCCCACGTACACCCTTCCTTCATCCGCGTAGACCCTTGCATCCGGCTTGATTTCCAGAAGCGTGGCCTTGACTTCGGCGGCAAGCGCCAGGTTCTCGACCGCCTGCCGGGACTCGGTGGTGGTTTGGAATCGTTCCATCCCCGCAACCTGGGCTACCAGGGAGGCGGCATCCTCGACCGAGAGTTTCCCCACATGGATGACCATGTCGTAGAGGATGGGGTCGGTTATGTCCATTCCAAACAGGCTGCGGCCCCATCTCCTCCGCTCCTGGTCGTCGGCTTTTAGAATTCGCGACGCTTCGGTTCGCACCACTTGGTTTCGTTCCATCACCAGGTTCACGCGATCCTCGGTATCCGCATAAATTCTCACTTTGAGTCCATTCTGCAAATCCTTTGCGAAAAAATAGCCCCCCAGTCCGTGATAGACCACGTTGTCACCCTGTAATTGTTTCAGCAGGGCAGCCCTGAAGCACGCAAGGTATTTTTCTTTTCCGTGAGTGAGTTTTTCAAAAACGGAAGGGGCGTCGTGAATGGCCCTGACAAGCCTTATCTCCGGGATGTGGAATTCCCTGGAGGCTTCGGATACGACCTCACGGGCCACATATCTGTAACCCAGCATCTCGGCGACCCGTGCGGCCACCTCCCTGCCCCTGCTGTAAGATTCCCTCGAAATGGTAATAATCGACATAGGCCCTCTTTCTCCTGATCCTCCTCACAAGAAGCTTGATTCTCGATTGATCGTTTAATACGATTAATCCTCGATTCCAATCGTGACAAACGATTATTTTCGAACCCTATGATCGAAATTGCAGATAACAGGCTTTCCTGTTGCCCGCGGTTCTTCCTGCTTCTTTCAGAGACCCGCGGGTGGGGCTAAGATCCGTAGGATTGGGCCGGGATCTGTTGGTTGGGCTGGGCGTACAGCCCAACCAGAACTTTTCAGAGCAGAGGCACAGAGATTGATTCTTTTTTCCCGGCCGGGAGACGGCGGCCGGGAAAAAAGGGCTTCGCCTTCGGCTTATAATCCTGTCCCCGCAAAACCCGCCCTTCAGAGGTGGTTTTTCCTGACTGCTGAGCCGTTCCTGCGGGACGTCGCCGCCACGGCTTATGAAGCGGCCAGCCAGGTGAACAGCAGTGCCAGGTGGCTCGGTGCCAGGGCTGTAGCCGGCGCGGCGGCCGCATCATTGTCGTCGACCTGGCAGCGCGGGGCTTCGTGGCCTTGGAACAACCCCAGGCAAGCTATCGAACGTTTGGGGTTTATCGCTTCTGGGAACTCAGGAGTGGCTGGTAAAAGAAGGGCAAAAGTTGTAAATTGTCCTGTGTGTGCGGGGAAGCGGCCCGCAAAACCGCAATTTTCATAGGGCGGCAAAGTGGCAAAGCTGGACAAAAAGACAAGCGGCCTACTATCGGAGGGCAAGTGAACAATTGGGGAATCCCCGACTGGCTCGAGAAAGAAGTGAGAGAACGAGACAAGACTTGCGTCTATTGCGGCATCCAAATGATCGAGAAGATGCCCCCACATGGCCTCCGGAAAACTGTGGCAACGTGGGAACACATCATCAACAACGCAAGTATCGTCAGCCGTGAGAATATTGCCCGATGTTGCGCCTCGTGCAATGCAAGCAAAGGGACACAGAAGCTCTCAGATTGGATTCAGTCGAGTTACTGTAAGAAGCACGGGATAAACAAGGACACGGTTGCGGAAGTAGTGAAGAAGGCGCTTTTTTGTCCAGTTACCGAGGAACAGGCAAGGCCGTAGCGCTAGGCGCGGTGCAGGGCTGTTTTCATAAATCGGGACAATTTACAACAAACTGTCCAGTTTTGTCGGATGTTTTTTATGCGCATTGATCGCGGCCAGAGCCTGGAAGCTTTGTTGTGAACCTCTGGACGCATCGAGTATGCCCCACTGTTCGTCTCCCCCGATGCGGAGCGTGAATAACGGCTCCTCCCTTCACCGCCGCGCCGTCTCCGATGACCCGGGCCGTGTCGTTTCGCCAGTACCCGCAAACGCTACCTGCAGCATGAAGATATTACATTCCTCCACCCCTTGACCGAAACATCAGGCAAGGCCTGAGAGAATTTGGCGACAGACGGTTTTTCCTCTTGGGGGATCAACCAACCGTCGAGGCGTCAAGTCCCCGCGTGGCAAGAGCTACGACGCGCGGAATAGGTTTCGCGCCCTGTTCATAATAAGCAACCATGCGGCGGCTTAAACCTAGCGCCTGTGCCGCCGTGTCGAACGTATAGGCCTTGCTTTCGCGCCAATGTCTGAAGGCATCTGGCGACATGGTAACGCCCGCCTGTTCTTGAGCTAGCCGCCAAAGCGTGTCGGCGGACATATCGATTTCATCGGTCCAAACAATGTCCGTACCATGCTCCCCAACCCGTACGCGCCCAAACAATTCCGGCGAATGACGCAAAGGCTTATAAACGCGGAACGTCTCTACCAAACCAGAAACATCCACGAGGCTTTCGTTCCCCTTGTCCCAACGAATACGGAGGGTCATTGGCTTCTTGTCTGTTGCCACGGAAAGGATGCGCGGTAAAGTTTTCTTCGGCATGATCAACCTCTCTCGTTGAGTTCAGCCCATTTAAGCGCCAACGTCTCTTGATGGGCTTGCGCCCATGCCAGAGCCTCGGCGATCTGAGTTTGGCGGGCTTCTCCAGCAATCACCGTCAAGTCCGAAATTCGCACCAACACGTGAAAGTCTGGTGCGACAATATGGAAATGCGGCGGGCGGTGATCGTCGGCATACATCCGGATGCTGACCGAACCAAAGCGTTGCAATATCGGCATACAAACCCGTCAAGCACCATAGTGCAACTATTGCACTGCCGGAGGCAAAAGTCAACCCCTTGTGGGCGGTCCATACCTCATACAGGCACATATTCTTGTCCCGTACTACAAGAGCCTCTTGATATCACAACATAGCGTATTTGCGCAAAAAATCTTCATTTATGGCACCAGCAGCGCGTCGGAAGCCTCCCTTCTCGGGAGGCGCGAAAATCAAAGCACCGGTGAGCTTTTGAAAGATCAGTTCCCCATATTATCGGCGATCTCGCAAAGTGTCGAAATTGCCCCGTATCGCCCGAGACGGTCCTAAAGCGGGGGCGAGAATCCGGCCAAGGTCCTGGGGGGGGTCTTAAGTTAACCTGAGGAAAGTTGGTGGCCATGGCCGGGAACTCCAGGGCGCCGAGTGCGGATACCCGGCAGCCGGCTGCTTCCAGGACCGAAAGCTCGTTAAAGTGGCCCCGTGAAAGCAGTGCGGCTCTGATCCGCGATTATCATCGGGGCGGTTTCAAATCGCCTTTCCCTGGCTCATTACTATTCGAATGGAGGCAGAAGGCATGACGAAAGCGATTTCCTTAATGGAGTTGAGCGTCAGCAAATCTTGATCGCAGCTTATAATGAGATCGGCGCGGTCATTCAAGATCGAAAAATGCAGCCTTGGCATAGAGCGGGTTTGTGGGGCACGCAGAGGGGCAAACAGGGAACATAAAGGCAGGATGAGCGGCCCAACCAAAAAATCTTGTTGTACGGACATTGTCCGTGCTACAATACAGATAGATTTGGATCTATATAGTTAAGGAGGTCGCACCATGAGAGCAGAACCAGGAGCGAAAACAGACCGGCTCGATATCCGCATCACACCGGAGGCGCGGCGGCTTTTGCAACAAGCCGCACGAGAGCGCCACACCACAATCAGTCAATTTGTGCTTGAAAGCGCCCTGCGTTCGGCCAATACTGTTCTTGCCGAACGTTCACGTATCGCGCTTAACGCCGAGCAATGGGCTGCATTCATGGCCGCTCTTGACGCGCCGCCGAGGCGTCATCCACGTATGGAGCGCCTTTTGAACGAGCCGACAATCATTGATCCCCATGAATGAAATGTTGGCCATCACGAAGCTTGCGGTCACGCACGATCCTGCAGACTTCGATTGTGATTCCGAGGAGCTAAATAACTTCATACGGCTCTATGCGCTCGCGGGCCAGAGGGCCAGTATTTCGCAGACATACGTTGCCGTCTACGGCGTGGAAATCGTTGGCTATCACACCCTGGTTGTTGGGGAAATCGTTTATGATGATGCTCCCGAACGTCTTGCCAAGGGTCTTCCGCGTTACCCTGTCCCGACGTTGCTTCTTGCCCGTCTCGCAGTTGATTGCCGTTGGCAGGGCAAGGGGCTGGGCGCGGCCCTGGTTGCCGATGCCATGCGGCGCACACTTCAGGTTGCGGATATCGCCGGTGTTCGTGCCTTGCTCGTTCACGCCAAGGACGATACGGCCCGTAGTTTCTACATGCACCTTGGATTCGAGGTTTTCCCGGACGAACCCTTTGTGCTCTATCGTTTGGTAAAAGATATTCGGGCCATGCAGAAAAAGCCTTGAACAATCGGATATAAGCAAGCAGCACCACCATCCGATCTGGTAGTCGGCCAACGCGGGCGACCACTTCGCGCTTAAAGCGGCGCTCACAAAAACATTGGCATCGACGACAACCCTCATCGGTATCGACAACGACCCTCATCCAAGATGCGACTGCACGTCGTTACGCGCCTCTTCCATCAAGCGTTCGAGCTCTTCCTCGGTCAACCCCGCCGCAACGACACGCGCCCGCGATTCCTTCCGTCCACGGAAAAGCAACTCCTGTTCCGGGTCAATCGTGATCGCAACCCGGTCTTCCGGCCGGAAAACCCCGGCGCGCCAATTCGGCCGCAACCTCGCCCGCCGTGCTTTCGATGACTTCCTCCCTTTTCTCCATGTCCCTGCCTTTCTCTTTTGAGTGACGGTGCTATGCCCAAAAATGCGATAAAAATCTCGCGTTACAGCACTCTGGACAGGGGCATTCTGTTCCAACGAAAATTATCGTAAGCGCGCCAGGTTAAGACTCATTCCGATCCGCTGGCCCCTGCCGCCGTGGTTCGGTGTGCCTGCCGCCTATCCGCCGAAGGCCTGCCCTTTTGACCGGCCGTCGTCTCCCGGCCGGTCAAAAAAAAAGAACTCTCTGTGCCTCTGTGGTGGATTTTCCTGTTTTT
>JARLHP010000037.1 GCA_031292195.1 Syntrophobacteraceae bacterium | reverse complement strand
TTCAACGGGTTCATCTGGCAAGGAGAACCGCCGGACCCGGCAAGTATGGAAACCTTTCTGAAGTCCCGTTTGGACTGGAGCAAAGTGGGAGGGTCCCGGCAGCACTCGCTGCTCAGCTTTTACCAGACACTCATTCGATTACGGCGCGAACACCCGGCCTTATCCAACCGCAGCCGCGACGATATGCACGTGAGGGGATTCGAGCAAAGAAAACTCATGCTGGTGGGGCGAAAATCGGGGGAGTATGATCTTTTCGGCCTTTACAACTTCCATACTGAAGATCAAGCGGTCGACCCTCTGGAAATGGGGATTGCGGACGCGTGTCGAAAGATACTCGATTCGGCCGACACAAAGTGGTCGGGGCCGGGATCGGCTTTACCGGAAAGAATCGACGGGAGTCAAACTTTGAAAATTCGGGCTTCCTGCGTGGCGCTATATTCGAAAGAGTAGGATTATGCGGATCCCATCTTCGACTTACCGGCTGCAGTTTAATTCGAAATTTACATTCAAGGACGCGCTGGGTCTTGTCGATTACCTCTCGGATTTGGGCGTAACCGATGTATATGCCTCACCGATTTTTTACGCAAGAGCAGGCAGTGTACACGGTTATGACGTTTTGGACCCGACGCGCCTAAACCCCGGAATCGGCACGGAAGAGGAATTCCTGGAGCTGACCCAAGCCCTGAGGGCTAAGAAGATGGGATGGCTCCAGGACATCGTTCCCAACCATATGGCCTACGACGGTCACAATCCCATGCTGAGCGGAGTGTTTGAAAACGGAACGCTCTCACGTTTTTATTCCTTTTTCGACGTGGAATGGGACCATGCCTACACCAGCATGAAGGGGCGGTTACTGGCGCCCTTTTTGGGCAAGCCTTACGGGGAAAGCCTGGAGTCGGGCGAAATCCGGATAGGCTACGGGGAAAACGGATTTACGGTAAACTATTACTCGCTGCGGTACCCGCTAAGGATCGAGTCCTATCCGTCCATTCTTTCCGCAAACCTTAGCGTGCTTCGAGAACAGCTCGGCCCGGATCATCCGGACTATATAAAGCTCATCGGGACTATTTTCGCCCTCAACGGATTTCTTTGCCAGGGACTACTGGGCGAAGAAAGACCGGACCAGATTCGTTTCATAAAGGGGATGATCCGGGAACTCTACGACAACAGCCCGCCGGTCAAGGAATTTATCGACCGAAACCTGCTCCTGCTAAACGGTGAGGCGGGAACTCCGGACTTTAACTCGCTCGATCAGCTCCTGTACCAACAGTTTTTCAGGCTCTCCTATTGGAAAGTGGCCAGCGAGGAAATTAACTACCGGCGTTTTTTCAGCATAAACGAATTGATTTCTGTAAGGGCGGAAGATATCGAAGTCTTCGAACACTGTCACCGGCTGATTGTCGAGATGGTTTCGCAGGAAGCCTTTACCGGCCTGCGGGTCGATCACGTGGACGGCCTCTACGACCCGCTTCAATACCTGCAACGGTTAAAGAATCGAACCGGCGGGACCTTTGTCCTGGTCGAAAAGATCCTGGCCTTCGATGAAAGCTTGTCCTCCAACTGGCCCGCACAGGGTACAACCGGATACGACCACCTCAACTACCTGAACGGTGTGTACTGCGTGCAAGCCAATGAAAGTGAATTCAACCGGATCTATTGCTCCTTTACAGGAATTCCCTTCGATCGCCAAAATCTTTTACATGACAAAAAGGCGCTGATCGTCGAACATTTCATGACGGGTGATGTGGACAATCTGGCAAACATGATGAAAAGAATTTCCAGCAAGGACCGCGGCGGGGGAGACATCACACTGCACGGGCTGAGGCGGGCAATCTTCGAGGTGCTCTCCTTTTTTCCTGTTTACCGGACCTATGCCAGCCCGGATTCGTTTACGGGGCAGGACCGAAGATTCATTACAGAGGCGATTCAAATTGCGAAAAGAAAGAACCCGGATCTGACAAACGAAATCAACTACCTGGCCAAATTCCTGCTTCTTAAATACGAGGACTACCTGGGAGAGGAAGAAAGGAAGGCGCGGCTTGGATTCGTGATGCGTTTTCAGCAATTTAGCGGACCACTGATGGCCAAAGGGTTCGAGGACACCCTTTTCTATGTCTACAACCGGTTGGCGTCGCTAAATGAAGTGGGAGGGGACCCGTTTCGTTTCGGGGTCTCGATTCCGCAGTTCCACGACTTCAACCGGACCCGGTCGGAAAACTGGCCCCATTCGATGAACACCACTTCCACTCACGATACCAAA
The DNA here is from genome assembly GCA_031292195.1 of Syntrophobacteraceae bacterium. Lineage (GTDB taxonomy): Bacteria > Desulfobacterota > Syntrophobacteria > Syntrophobacterales > Syntrophobacteraceae > SbD1. Next base: position 11,756 of record JARLHP010000037.1, on the reverse strand, counting down.
AGGGGCGAGGATGCCAGGGCAAGAATAAACGTTCTCTCGGAGATCCCCGGCGAGTGGGAGGAGCACCTTGGGACCTGGAGTCGACTCAACAGTAAACGAAAGACCAAAATAAACGGTCTGGGCGTGCCCGCGGCCAACGACGAGTACTTCCTGTATCAAAACCTGATAGGGAGCTGGCCCGGCGATGAGTCGGAATTGCCTGAATACGTGGGCCGCATCAAGGAGTTCATGATAAAGGCGATCCGCGAAGCCAAGGTATACACCGACTGGATCAAGCCCCATGCCGACTACGAAGAGGCCTGTGAAGACTTTATTGAAAAGATCCTGGACGACTCGGGAGAAAACGATTTCCTGTCCGACTTTGTGTCGTTCCAGAGAAAAGTGGCCCATTTCGGAGTACTTAACTCCCTCTCCCAGACCCTTTTGAAGCTCTGTTCGCCCGGCATTCCCGATTTTTACCAGGGCGCCGAGTTGTGGGCTCTAAACCTGGTCGATCCGGATAATCGTCGGCCGGTGGATTACGGCCGGCGCATCTCCATTTTGGAACAGATAAAGCTTGGGCATGAAACCCCCGGGTTTCTCCAGGACTTAATGGCTTCGGCCGGTGATGGGCGCATAAAGCTGTTCGTTACCTGGAGATGTCTTAATTTTCTGAAAATGCACCGCAATATTTTCCGGGACGGCAACTACATGGCGCTTTGTGTCGAAGGAAAGTTTGCGGAAAATGTCGTCGCCTTTGCCAGGGAAGAACATTCTGAATGGGCCATAGTGATTGCGCCCCGGTTTTTCACGGCTCTTAGCCCGGAAGGTCAATTCCCGCTGGGCGCGGAAGTCTGGGGGGACACCTCCATCAAACTGCCCGAGGGAGCGCCGCAAAACTGGATAGACGCAATCACCAACCGGGAGGTCAGGGCAAAGAACGAGTTGAGTGTGGGTATTGCGCTCTCCGAGTTTCCCATTTCCCTGCTTGGCTCCGAGCGGCGTGCCGCCGCAGCCGGGATTGCCAAGCCCGGCGGCGTGCCGCCGCGGCCAGGATTGCCAAGCCCGGCGGCGTGCCGCCGCGGTCGGGATTGCCAAGCCCGGACCACGGACTTTTCGCGCTCTCCAGGTGTCCCGGGGCGGCGTGAAGAACTGCTCTGAAAAGCTCTTGTTGGGCTGCGCTGCGCTTAGCCCAACCTACAGCCCAACCTACGGAGGAATCGAAGATAAAGGCATCAATGGACTGCGTGTGAGGAGAAATTTATACCCAAATATTTTGGTTGACTGACAATCGCTTTCGCTCTTAACTGCGGAAGGTTACAATATTATTAGGAGGGAGACATATCGTGGGCTGGATCGAGACATTAAGCAAGGAGGCTTTTCAACTCGCAGTTCGCGAAGCCGTGAGGCCGGACTTCGAGAAACTGGAAAACCGGATGGACAAACTCGAGGTGCGCATGGGTGATTTGGAGCAGCGGGTTTCCCGCCTGGAAGACACTATGCGGGCCTAGGAAGCAAACGTGCGCGGGATGTTCTCCGAGTTCAAAGCCGAATTGTTTTCCCGAATGCTTGAGGACAGAAGTAAATCAGCCGCATAATCCCGGGATACAGGAAGAAAGGGCCACGAACCGGTTTTTTTCTGCGTGTGTGATCCGGGGACGTTTCAGCCAACCGCGTCCTGCCAATTGGCAATTTTTCCGTGAAACCGCCCGGGACTGTTCTTGATAATTGAAACCAAGGCATGTGCGGGGACTTCCGGGGCGATAAGTTCCCCTCGTTTAGCATAGCCCTCGAAGATCATTTTTACGCTTTCGGCGGCGCTGCCTTTGCCCAACCCTCCGGCCTTCATCATCGGGGTGTCGACAACGCCCGGTCGGAAAGCGAAGGTAGTTATCCAAGGCGCTTCGGCGGCCAATTGTCTGGCCAGGTGCTCCTCGGCGGCCTTGGCGGCGCAATAGGCTCCTATTCCGGGAAACGCCATTTGTGCGGCGCCGGAGCCGAAAAAGACCACAAAGCCTCCCTTCTCGATGTGCGGTATGGCAGCCCTGGCCAACTGGAAAGCCCCGTTGACGCTGGCATCGAAGACCTCCTGGAATTCGCCCTCGGATAACTCCCATACCAGCGGCCCGGGATTGAGCACCCCGGCGGCATGTATCACTCCGAAAAATTGCCCCGACTGGAGGGCGGTTTTCACGAGGTGCGCCGATATATCCCGGGAGGCGGCCGATCCCGCCACCGACTCGACCTTCACTCCCAACTCCCGGCAAAGGTTTTCCACCTCGACAAGTGGCCCCCGGTCGCGCGCATTGAGCACAAGGTTTACACCTTCCCGAGCTAATTCCAGGCAAATGGCATGACCTATCCCGGATGAGGCTCCCGTTACGATGACCGTCTTCCCGGCAATTTCCCCGAATCGCGGCCAACAGACAGGCTGCTTGAGCCCATTGCGTACGCGGCCGGTTATATTGACTATTGCTTCACGACAAATGTAGGCCATATTAAAAACGCTTAGCCACAATATGAAACCGGCCAAACAGAATACTTTATAACCGGACGATTTTGCGATATACGAGATAAAAACATATAACGCAAAAAAAATGAAAGCGCAGTTGCCTAATATCAGACAAAGATGGAGTGCTTTTTTCATGTTTATTTGCTTTAATCTTATTTGAACAACAACTTTTTATCGAGCATGTTTTAGACCGATGTATACTGATTTGGCCGACTTGTAAATTTGTGGATACTGACGCAATTTTTTTTTGGTCCTTTCGAGGAACCGCAGCACTCCATAGGCTAACATCGCATCGAATCTTCTATTATAGAGCCGCACCTGGATCAGTGGCTCGGCCAGGTTCGTAAACTCCTCTTTCCACACATCGCGAGTGCCCAGAAGATCGCATTTCTTAAATGTTCCCTGATCATAAAGACTACGAAGGACCTTAACATGCAGGACCCTCCCGGGCGAGTGCACGGAAAATGCCGGATTGTAACCGGTTTTCAGAACATTGAAATGGTCCTTATATTTCAAGCAGTAATCAAAAGCTATCTTCTGGCCGTTGAAATTCAAAAAGTGGAGCTGAAACCGCCCATGGCAGCTCATTCTTTCGGCCAGGTCCAGATAGAAACCAGATATTGCGTCGGACATCGCCATTGCAGACCCGACCGCACCCTTCCAACTCGTTTTCTCGATCTCGAAGGCTGCCCGGACTCCTTTTTCCAGGTCTTTGCCACCATGGATGGAAACGACTTCCGATGAGCCTTCCCTATTAGCTCTGCGTTCAAAGTTTTGCCAGTTCTTCCGGACCCTTTTGTCTCGGCCGGAGAAGTACGAATCCCACGAGCCTTCTATGGCAACGTAAGGACTCTCCATCCAGGGCAAAATGCGCATCCGGTAGAAACCCGAGCCTTGAAAGCCCCTGAGCAAATCAACGCTGGGCGAGGATACGGGTACATAATTGAGTTCCATCACGGCCCACGGGATGTGTTCGCCAATATAGCGGAACATCGCGGCCAGAACGTCAACTCTGCGCTCACGGTGAACGATGATATCGTATTTGCAGGTATGCGGGTTTGACATCGACTTCAATACCGTCCCTGTCCACATGCCGCGGCGAGCTCTTTCAATCTTAAGAGGCATGATTCCCAGCACCCTCCCGTGGTCATAAGCAACCAGAACATAGAGCTCATCAGGCGACGAGAACGCTTTTGCCCAGGAGTAAAACCACTCGTGGGTCAGGAACACAGAGTCATTGTGGGAAGCCTCCACTGCCAGGTTCCAGGCTTCCCGCAATGAGGCCAAGGAGTCAAAATCTCTAATAACCGCTACCTGCATAGCTTATTTCCTTGTGGGTTCGCACTTCCGCCCCTTTTGCCCAACAAAGATCACAAGCATTTTCTTTGGCAGGCCAGTTGATAAGATTTGAGAGTGCTTTCGGCAATAATGTCCCAGCTAAACATTCGCTCGGCCCTCTGCCGGCCAGCCATAGCCAGCCGTCGCCGCAAAGATTCGTTGCCCAAAAGATGCAGCAGGGAGTCAGCCAACCCCTGGACATCATTATCTTCCATCCACACTCCAGCATCCCCCAGATGTTCGGGCAATCCGGCACGTCGCGTGGCGATCACCGGAACGCCGTTTGCCATGGCAGTCACCGCCGGCATACCTGCAAAACTGGCCGTATAGGGCAGCGTGCAAATCATTGCCTTTTGGTACTCTTCGATGATCTGCTCCACAGAAATTTGATTAAGCCACTGCACGTTTTCTTTAAGTCCGTTTTCTTCCACGAGCCGAAGACCGTATTCCGGAATCGCCGTGCCATAATGGCCATGAATACGAAGTCGAGGCGTTTGCGGACCGATGCGTGACTTCACCAAGGCCAAGGCTTTCAGCAGGGTCTCAAATCCTTTTCCGCTGGCCATCTTGTGGCCGGCATAATAGATGATGCCTTCCCGAGGGCCGTCGGGCAACTCTCTTACCTCCACACCGTGCCCCACGATGTCTATGATATCCTCATGGACTCCATAGGCTACCAACCGGTCTTTTATCTCCCCGGAATGAACAATCACCCTGTCCGCCTTGTTGTAGTTCAGATTGTTTTTTGGACGGTCCACCTGATAGGGATCGAGTTCATGGACCGTTACCACCCGGGCCGCTTTTGAAGGCAAAGAGAGCCAGTTGAATACGGCTACCGATCCAAATGCATTCAGAATCTGCTGAAAATGGAGCAAGTCGGCCCCACACCCGAGTCGCAAATACCTCCTGGCGCGCTCCCGATACAGCAGTCGGCGGGCGGCATTTCGAAGTTCGTACTTGATCAGATTGGAAGATTTGTAATAGGTGATATGAGGGAACTCGAAATAATCACACCGCATGTTGTAAAAGACACGATTTTTTTCCACCGGATCACCGCAGCCGCAATTGGATGTAATGATCCCCACCTCACGGCCGAGTTTCTTTTCCAGCGCGCTCCTGAGACCGGCGCAACTTGCTCCGTAGGACGTTGCAAACCAACAGCTAATGATCCTGACGTTCATCTTTCTCTCCACAATTTCCCGATCACGGGTGGCCCGCAAAAATCGAAAAACCCGGACACCCGCAACTTGAAGCGAGAAATAGACTCGCTGCTGCTAAAGCCGTCGCGGGGTAATTCATAGGGATCGATTTGGCTTCCAAACCTGCTAATCGTTGTAAAAGCGAGATCATAGCCCGCTTCCTTGACAGCTGCCTTGATAGACTCGTTAAAATCCTCATCCGCTCCATTGGGGTAGGCCATGAACCGCACCGGGACATCGAGCTCTTTTTCCATGACCGCCTTGGAATGACTAATTTCATATCTTGCTTCCCGCATCCCAATGCTGGTCAGAATGGGGTGCGAAACCGTGTGGGCGCCGAAGGTAACGAGCCCGGAACAAAGCATTTCACGAACCTCCGACCACGAAAGCATGGGGACATGCCGAGGGATGCCGCTTTCATCGACCTTCAGGACTTCGGACAGTCTATCAACGGTTCGTACTTTATCATCGTGAGACATCGTATGTATCTTGGCGCCCACATCCCGGAATACCTGGACCCGTTCGCCTTCGGAACCCAGGGAATAGGTCCGTGAATCAAGCTCGGGCAGACTGAATTTAGTTACCAGAGAGGTGGCGACAATGTATCCCAGCCGGTCATGCAAAAGAATTGCTCCTTTTTCAAGACATTCGGTACACAGAAACATGGTTGCTGGAATATTGAATTTCTTCAACAGGGGGAAAATCCTGGTGTAGAAACAGCGATAACCGTCGTCAAATGTAAGGACGATGGTGTTCGATTGCGGCTCCTCTCCTGTTTGCACATACCGGGCATATTCATCGATGGATATAATTTTGAAATTTTTACGGAGGTATTCCAGCCGCCGGCAAAAATCGGGCACGGTCAGAAAATCCAGTCCCATAAAGAAGGAGAAAAGTGGCTGTGTGAAATCTATGACACGGTGGGCGAATAATACCCTTGGAAATTGTCCGTACCTGCGCTTGTGCATGGTTCTGACCAACAGAGGAAGGCCGGCGTTCGCGCTGCAGAAGTAGGCCACCCTGAGCAAATGTTTCATCATGAACTCCCTGCAAAGAATCGGTTGTAAAGCTTATGGCCCATCTCCACAGGCACAAACGATTTCACCGATTTGCGAATCTTTCGTTCCATGTTTGTCACGCTGCGAGTAGCCGAAGACCTCCAGACCACCGCATCGACTAACCTGCAACTCGTTTTCGCCCAATGGGCCTTGTAATCTTCCATCCCTCGCAGAAAATCAAATTTGGAGAATTTCTTTTCGATTGCATTTTCCAGAACCATTAGCAGCAAAACACTTCCCGGACTGTAATGCGCCCAATCGGGATCGAAAGCGACACTGTGGTAGTAGAGAGTTCCACCATATACAAAGTCGTACTGACCAGCGAGGGTTTGTTCGTTGGCTTTCAGGAAAACCAGACAAAGCCAACCGTTGTCACAAAAGAGGTTAACAATTTTCTTGTGAAATGCTAGATGCTTGGAGCGGTTTTTGGCGTGGATCACACCTTCCTTTACACTCCACCTTTTAGCATGAAGGTCCAGAAAGGTTACAAAATGGCTTACTATATCTTCACAGATGGCTTGCTTTGTCAAATTTATGGAATATTTCCGCATCAACTTTTTTTGCTTTCGCCGGAGCCCCTCACGCATCTTTCCATCCAACATCTGCATATATTCATCCATGGTGTCCGGCAGTTGAATATACAAATGCTCCCTTGAATCATACACCCCATAGTCATGACCATGTAATCGCAAATAGCCTTTGATCCACTGCCAATTAGGAGAGTCCTCCAGCATTGAGACTATATTCAGCACGTCCCATTTCCGGTATTGCTTACGATACAAGCAGTTCAGAACGGCACAGACCACCTCGGGTTCTCTTCCCTTGAGAATTATGAGGTCAAGATATTCGGAGCAAACGTCGGTTGAGCCCAGCAACTCCACGTGCCGCAGATTACGCAATCCGAAGAAGCGCGATTTGCTCAAGTAAAATGGAGCAATTCCGATCAGGCGGCCGCCCTCTTCGACTAAAATAATGAAAAGCTCTTTTTCTTCCTTGAAGATTTCCCACCAGGTATGCGACCATTCCCAGGTCAGATAAACAGTATCCGCCGTTGAGGTTTTCAGCAGATGGTTCCAGGGATCGCGCAGTTCACAAAATTCAGCCTCGTCATTTACTATGCGTGTCAAGGGCGGTGTCATTTTTGGATTCTCTAACGGGGGGCTGGATTCGGTAGACAACAGAGACCCTCCTCTTTTGACTTTTATTTCTATGGCGGGATCATCTGATTGCGTGCAACCGCGTCGTATCAAGGCCGTCGATACCGAACATTTGAGTATCGTAAAAACGGACTGTCAGGTTCAATCGCGGTCGATTACAAAGCTTTGAGGAGGGGGGAAGATCGGACCAGTACAGCCACTCGATCATGGAGGCTCTTTATCTCCTCTAATCAGAATGGAGAGTTCGCGCAGGTGTTTTGGCCTGATCTTATAGAATCGTGGAAGCCGCTTCAGCATATCCTTCAGCTTCTCGCTGCGGTTGAATCTGCCGAGTTCGATTCGGAAATACCTTTGGTAATCACTTCGCGCAAGATTGGAGGACAAAGCATGGATCTGGCCGGCGGCATAGGAGTTGACCTGGATCTGACCGCGTTTATTAATAAATGTCCCGATAACTTCATGACTGCTTATACCAGTGCTCCCAATTTTCACTTTTAGTATGGCGCCATATCTCTTCCGCCCGCTGACCGGAAATAAGCAGAGTCTATTTTCGCCTTCCGGCGTCTGCCATTTCCACAGGATGTCGGAGAAAACAAAGTTGCCGAGGCTGTAGGCGATCAGCCCGTTTTTATATCGTTCGATCCCCTGGAGGACATGGGGGTGATGGCCGATCACCAGGTCTGCCCCCGAGTCGACCAGCGTTCTGGCGTTGCGAAGCTGTTCGGGAGAGGGCAAGTGAAAGTGTTCGATACCCCAGTGGAGACTTACCACCAAAATGTCCACAGAGGCCTTTTGTTTTGCCGTCTCATCCCGCGCGGCGTCGATGTCGAGTTTTGCGATCCCGCGAGTTGTCGGGCCGGCCCAGAAGGGCGAATCGATAACCATGTCCGTGTAGCCCGCAAACCCGACAGTAAGCGAATTTACAGACAGGGTCTTTAGCGCCTTGGCCGCATCGAGGTTGCCGCCATACCCGAAATGCAGGAGGCCCTGCTCGTCGAGCAGAGCCTGCGTAGAGTCTGCTCCCAATTCCCCGTAGTCCAAAATATGATTATTGGATAGACAGAAGAGATTGAAGCCGGCCTGCCTGAGACCGGCCGCATGTCGGATGTCGGCCCTGAGCGGCGTTTTGTATTCAAATTCCGGTTCGATCCTTCGATCCGGCACCAGGGGGCTTTCGAGATTGCCCACGACCAGGTCGCAATCTTTCCATTGCGATTTGATGAGGGTGAACGGATATGAGGAGTCATTGATCGAACAATGCTCGCCATACATCCCGTTGAGCGAGATGTCGCCTACGAAACAGAGCTGGGATTCTCTCATTCCGAATATCTCATTAGCGTTTGCCATTGACCAAACATTTTGTAAACATGTATTTTCCCGATTTTTCATTGTCAAGGCGTTCGACATATTGAATGTCATATGTCATGGCGCCTTTGAATATCTTGTTTATGGTTTGGTGAAAATGGTTGATTTTGCTTTCAGAGAACCCCATGCTTTTAACCAGGTTAATTCTCAGATGATCGACCTGGTCCTGTACCACTTGCACCTGCCCGACCTCCGGACCTTCAGCGATCAGGTGGTGGAGGAAACTGCACCCCGAAATCAGGGACCCGTCCACCGGTGAGATCAGGAAATCGGATAGGCGCCCGCCGTCCATTCTCAGAAGCGGCAAGGTTCGCCCGCATTTGCACGCCTCCTCCGCCGGCCAGGCCAGATCGGAGATGCGGTACCGAATGAAGGGCATTCCGTAATTAAACAGGTCGGTGATCAACAGACTCTTTGGTCCCCGGGGGTCGCGACCCGCAATCTGTTCGAACTCGACATAGACCATTTCCGAATTGATGTGGAGGAGGTTTTCTTCCGCGCCGCACTCGCAGGCCATGTTTCCGCATTCCCGCGAGACATAGCAGTTAAAGACCCTGCTGCCGAAAACATCCCTGAAAATCTGCCTGTGGCTCTCCAGCAGGGGCTCCCCCACCGAGATGATAGAGGGAATACCAATGGGCTGCTTGCCGGCTTGTCTCAGATAGCCCGCCAGAATGGACAGTGGATTGGGAAACACTCTCATGAGACCGGGGGCGAACTCCCCCAGCCGCCTGCGATGCAGTTCGAGTGTGGCCTCGTCCAGCCGCCCGGAGTAGAGCATCAGCGCCCTGTAAGCCAGCTCGTTTTTCACACGGCTTCCGAGCGGAACGGTCTTTGCCAAATCCTGCACGGCGGGCCAGTAGTAGGCGATTTTATCGCCGATATCCCACCCTGCCCATTTGTTGCACCTGTATTCGACAGCCTTTTTGAAACCAAGACAACCATTATCTCTGTAGAAGGGAGTATGAATTCCGCTGGAGCCCCCGGTGGCATCGCGATGAAGCTGATTCGGTAATAAATTGGCCGCAACCATGGAGTCCATGTGCTCCAGTATGTCGTTTCGGGTCAAAGGGGGGATTTTCTCAAGCTCGCTCAGCGCCCCGAACTTTTCCGGATTGAAGCCGATGGAATCAAAGCGCTCCCGGTAAAAGGAGGTATTCCGGCAGGCATGCAACAGCAGGGCTTTAATCTTGCGGTACTGGTATTCGAGGAGCTTGGCCGGCGCCCAGTATTGACTTTCTTCGAGCTGCCGCAGAAAGGGTTGCACGCCGGGGAGCCCATCGCGTCCGGCGATGAGCCTGAAGCCAAGATGATGAACGAATTTGCCGTGAATATCCATCAGCACCGCCTTCTTGATACGGTGAATTTATTCGATGTTATCAGTTGCCCAACCGCCTCCAGGAGAGTCTTTTCATCCTGCGCCCAATTGAACTCACTCCAAACCGCCGCTCGTCCGGACAGTCCGAGAGAGGCTCTCAAATCCGCGTTATTGATCTTGCGGAGGGCACAGGCCAGCTCCTGTTGATCCGTGTCGTGATATGTGAGGCCGCACTTATACGAATTGACAATATCCGAGAGGCTGGCCGCATGGCTGGCGATCACCGGTTTGGAAAGAGCCATATAGTCGAAGATTTTATTAGGCAGGGTGGTATCGGTGTGTTCGGTAACATAATGGGGAACGACGCACACGTCAGCCTCGGATATGAGTGCAGGCAGAAATGCGTGGTCAATCCACCCGGGCATGAGGACCCTGCTCGCCACACCGAGTTCCCGGCTGAGCGAGCGCAGTCTTTCTTGGGAGCTTCCTTCACCTACAATGACCAGCATCGGGTCTATTGAACCCCGAGCGACCGCGGACATGGCTTTGATCACGGTTTCGAGGCCCCTGCACTCCTCCAGGCCACCGGTATAAAGAATCACCAGGCCGGAGTGTTCGCTCATCTTTGCAGCCAGCGGATGAGGTAGAAGCTTCTGCATCTCGTCCAATCGGGGGGTGTTGCCGATCACCCGGACCGGCTGGGAGGCGTCCCCGAGCAGACCGGCCACCCGTTTCCTGCTAGCCTCGGAGACAACCCATATGGCATCCAGGCGAGGCAGCAACCACTCTTCGAGCTTCTTCAAAAGATAGGGATTTCGAATAGCGTAATCGCTCCAGCGGGGGCCCCGGTATTTCCAGGTATCTTTGATCATCGCCGGATAATTCTCGGCCATGTCCAGGACCACGGGCAGTTTGGTCAATTTGGCGGCAATCAGCGCCGCGGGCCCCAAGGGCAAGTCTCTGACTATCACGAGCTTGGAATTGCTCTTCCTGATGGTGGAAAGGATTTTGCCGATCCACACAGGCGAGAAGAAGGCCGGAAAGTTCAAAATCTTCCTCGAAACGTTGCCGGCGCCCCCGGGTAATCGATGGATAGCGAAATAGTCATTAACCTGCTCCCGGACAGGAAGCCCATCTTCATTCCGGCAAACGAGGTCTACCTTGTATTTCGCTTTGTTCAGACTATTTATCATTTTTTCAACTCTAATATCCCAAGGATACTGGAGCTGAAACACTAAACAGATACTCAAGTTTTTCCCTCCTCAAGCCCGGATGGGGCGCATCCACCGGCGCTGGCCGCTTCACAGAGCCTTGACCGGAGAGCCAAAAGGGCTGGGCTTAACAGAGCAGCGTCCGAAGGTGTAGAGCATGAATTCCGCGATTCTCTTCGCGGCTCCACCATCCCCGTACGGATTGGTGGCATTAGCCATGGCCTCATAGAGGTCGGGTCTGGACAGGAGATCACAGGCTTCCCGGACGATGCGGTCCGTTTGGGTTCCTACCAGCCTGGCAGTGCCGGCAAGAATGCCTTCCATCCGCTCGGTTTTATTGCGAAGCACAAGTACCGGCTTTCCGAGCGAAGGGGCTTCTTCCTGGAGCCCCCCCGAGTCGGTAAGTATCAGGGCGGCTCTTTTGAGCATTTGCGCCGTGTCACTATAATCCAGGGGATCGCATAGCCAAATGCGTTCGACGTGCGACAATGCCGGAAATACCTCCGCTCTTACCTGCGGGCTATAGTGTACCGGAAAGACCACCGCGGTATCCGCACGGCGGTCCACGATTTCTGTAAGAGCCCTGCAAATGGAGCGCATTGGTCTTCCGTGGTTCTCT
>JARLHP010000311.1 GCA_031292195.1 Syntrophobacteraceae bacterium | reverse complement strand
AGGAAAACAGCCAGGAACAGCCAGAAATAACAGCCAGGAACAGCCAGGAACAGCCAGGAACAGCATAGGGTGAGGAGTTGAGGTGTGCGGGGTGAATTGGCCCGTGGCGGAGTGATTCCATTCGGTTTTCAAAGAGCAGCGCAATCGATTAGCGGGCGATATGCCTGCCAATCGATTACGCTCGAATCCACGAGGCTTATACCACGAGGATTTTTGCGGAGCAAAGCGGCGACCAGAAACGGCAAATTGAGGCGGCAACAGAAACGGCAACCAGAAACGGCAACCCAAAACCGCTTCCCGGAGATTCTTTACACACGGGCGTTCGTGGCAGTCCATTTTTACGGTGAGTTCTTATGTTGACATCGACAGGCGGAAAGGATATAGTGATTTTTGTTGGCGCGGGGTGGAGCAGTCAGGTAGCTCGTCGGGCTCATAACCCGAAGGTCCCTGGTTCAAATCCAGGCCCCGCTATCGACGAGAGATCAGGGCTTGGAAGAAATTCCGAGCCCTTTTTTTTGCCTTTCAAAAATCGTCCCCAACAGTATCCCCAGATCGGTGGAATACCTGCAGTAGACCCGTCGGAGTGAAGCGCGGCTCCCGAATACGCCAAGGGCTTGCAGTTCAACCACGCCCACTCCGATCCATGTGCATACCGTGCATACCCCCACCATGAAAAAGAATTTATCAGAAATCATAATTCTTCCGATTAGCGCAGCGAACAGCGGTTGTCCGGTGCGTTGTCGGGAGGCGATTTCGATTAGCCAAAATACGGGTCAACAAGCCGAGAGGGGCGTGATTTAGGAAAGAGCCTCCCCTGCGGGTGGGCTTTTGTCGATTACGCGGCGCCATTGGACCAGTTGCAGAGGAGTAGTGATGGAAATATTACGAAGAGATTTTTTGAAGTACTGCGCCGGAGCAACGGCAGCCCTCGGGCTGGAACTTTCCCCTCTCGGAATGCTAAAAAAGCTCTTTGCCGCCGGAGGCATCCCCTCGCGGCCGACCTACCCGATCGGCTCGATCACCTCGAGCCTCGAAAAAGTGGTCTTCCCCGCAACGGCGCCCCCGCCCACTCATTCTATTCTTCCCTATAAATATTATTCCATATGTCCCAGCGATCTTTCCGAGTACGATACAAACGGCAACAACTTCGGCGTGTGGAGTTTGACGACCCCGGCCAATGGGGCCGGCGTCTATGTCCTTCCGAACATGTCCGACGGGAACACCTCCAATACAAGAACCCCCAATTCATCCTCACCGCTGCTTTTGAATTTCTTTTGCCTTACCGATACCCATGTCAGCGACAAAGAAAGCCCGGCCAGGAATATGGGGTTTGGTTACAAATATCCGGCACCCACAGTCACGGGCCTGGTATCCGGCGCTCAGATCTCCATACCTATGGGCGGTCCGAATTATTGGGGCATCCTTCTTTCCACCACCCAGAGACTGGATGCCGCCGTTCAGACAATCAACGCCCAGCATCAATTGACGCCCTTTAATTTCGGAATCCACCTTGGCGACGCTGTGGATAATACCCAGTACAATGAACTACGATGGCATATCGACGTTCTGGACGGTAAGCTGATCACGCCCAGTTCGGGCGCGCCCACCTCGGGGCGAGGACCATCGACTACCAGAAGCCTTTCCAGGCGGCGGGGCTGGACAGGTCAATCCCCTGGTACCAGGTAATCGGCAATCACGATCAGTTCTGGATGGGAATGGCCGAGGTAAGCCATTTGATCCGAAATGCCCATGTAGGTTCACAGATCCTTACCATCGGGGTGCCACAAACACTCGAGCAATTACAGATGTTGAACACTCCCGACACGGAGGCGCAGTTTTGGCAACTGGCCTTCAACGCCCCTTTTGACCAACGCTGGTATATGGGCGTGGTCAACGGCGCCACCCAATACGGCACGATCATCGGGGCAGGGCCGACAACGTCCACCTCGCCGGTCACAGTCGCCGCCGATCTCAATCGCCGGTCGCTTTCCATAAATCAATGGATGAACGAATTCTTCAACACAGAATCCAAGCCGGTCGGCCACGGCTTCACCCGGCAAATGGCGCTCAATGGGTTTGCCTGTTATTCATTTAATCCGGTGCCCGGTATTCCAATCAAGGTCATCGCCCTTGACGATACGGACAAGAGCCACCACGACGGCGGGGGATCCCTTGCCCCAGAGCGTTTTCAGTGGTTCAAGAGTCAGCTCGCCGCCGGTCAGAAAGCCGATGAACTTATGATCGTATGTGCCCATGTCCCGCTCAAGCCGTACGCGATGAAAGCCATGGGTGATGCTCCGGTTGAGAATCCTTATTATACGTCCCGTTGGCAGTGCTCCGAGGTCCCTGTGGACGAAATTCTGGCCGCCTGTCACAACAACTCAAACCTAGTCTTGTGGGCCGCGGGACATGAACACCGCAACACCATCACGCCGCAGTCGGCGTCCGCGTATATTCCCGGTGCTCCTGCCAACCACGGCTTCTGGGTTGCCGAAACCGCCTCCACCAGGGACTTCCCCCATCAGTTCCGCAGCTACCGGATCATCTACAACAATAGCGATCCGAGTATCGGAGGCGAACCAAGCATTTCAATCCTTGCGCTTGACCACGACTTGGCGGTCCAATCCGGAACGTCCGCCTACAAGTCGCGTTCGTATGCCATCGGGGCCATGGAGATATTCCAATCAACCTATCTGGCATCCAACCCCTTGAACAACTATCAGCAGGGACCGGGCATGGACCCCCACACCTGCGTCTACAATGCCGAGCTTGTCATACCGCTCGCTCAACTCAGTCCGGGGCTGCAGAGCAAGCTCCAAGAGCTTGGGCCGATTGTGGGGTACTTCAAGGTCAACGGCGGAACCAACGCCGTTACCAGCCCAATCGTTACTTTGAACAGCAGCGTGCTGGGCAGTATTCCGACTGAATACAGGGTTTGCGAATCCCCAAACTTTAGAGGCGCCGATTGGCAATTCTATCCCGGCCCGGATGAGCCTCCTCCGAGCTTTGATCTGGGCCGGCCTTCGGGAAGCGGCGCCAAAATCGTCTACTTTCAGGTCAAGGACGGCAATGGCCGTATGTCACCGGTTGTATACGATAATGTCCACTTTTCGAAGACGACTACTCTTAAGGACTAACACCCTGAGAATCCCGACGATTGCAATGTCTACTCTTACTGGCGCCCATTGTTATTTGCGCTCAAACCGCCTTGGCGTCTGTGCGCGTTACGTTCAAGATCCGGGTCGGGCGGCCCCAACCCGGACCCCGGACGCCTAACCTGTCAATGCGCTATTTCGCGATGGCCTGTTCATAGAGCCCCTGCACTCCCGTATCTCCGCCGTCGAAATAGGGCGAAAATATCCAATCGTCCTGGTTGGCCGGACTGTAGCTGTTCACGCCGTTGGCCAGGTTGATTTTGGAACCGCTCGAGCCCGGAGCAAAATTCATGATCCAGGGCCCGCCGCTGCAGCCCCCAAGCTGAGTGGTGCCGATCCCCGTGGTGTTGGGGTCCTTCGTTGAATCAACCGCCGCATAGGATGCTTCCGTGTCTACCATGACCTTCCCGGTCCATGGGGAGATGGCCGGGTATCCAAACATGCTCCAGTGTAGTATCCGCGATTGGTTATAAGCGAATCCCAGATTTCCCACCTCCCGGGACAGCTTCTTCCCACCTCTGTCCCTGACTATGCTAAAAGCAACATCGCGGCCCATATCCTCGCCCTGCAGGTAGTCCGGGAAAGTCAAAAATGACGACGCCGTCCATTTACCGAATGGCGCCTTTCCATCGTGGTAGGCGGGCACAAAAACCCATTTGGTGTAGTACGTTCCATTCCCGTCACACACACAATGAGCGGCCGTCAAAACCGCCCGCCCTCCGATCGAGGCGGCCGAGCACTCCGAATCATCGCCTTTCTCATCAACGAAGAACACTTTCCCGATGGTTTTGTAGGGATAGTGCGTTGAAGTTTCCCCGTAAAGGGAAGTCATGACGAAAAAAGTCTCCTGGGGCGGAGGGTAATCGTATCCGCTGGACACCCCCGCTGAGACAAAAGAGCCGACCCTGTCGTTGACGGTGTTATCCGCGGACTGGTCCGCTTTCTTAGCCGGGTCGTAGCCGGGGTAGTAGCCGGCCGCGCCGGTGGCTTTTCCGAGGGGTTCGGCGATAGCGCCCTGCACTGCCGCAGGTTTGTGAGGAGTGGGACATGGTTTTGCATGCATCATT
>JARLHP010000310.1 GCA_031292195.1 Syntrophobacteraceae bacterium | reverse complement strand
TAGTGCTCTTAGTGGATATCTTTTGTAGTGCTCTTAGTTTATTCCATGCGCAGGATACTTCGAACCGAATAGATCTTTTTATCCTGCGATTCGAAATATATTCGCATCAGCATCTCGCTCATCAGTCCTATCGCCAGGAACTCGACTCCCACCACCACCAGGACCGAGGCAAACATGGCCAGCAGTCCATGGACTTCGAGGATGGCGATCCCGTTGATAAATTTCCGGTAGCCCAAAAAGAGGCCGACCAGGAAAGATATTCCCCAGCACCCCAGGAACGCCTGGCCGAAAAAGTGAAGCGGGCGCGTCAGGTAGCGCTTCAAAAAACCGACGGTCAAAAGGTCGAAAGCCACCCTGAAAGTCCGCCCCAACCCATAGTGGGACTTACCGTTGTTTCTGCCCATGTCCGTGATGGGGATCTCGATTATCCGGGCGCCGTTGAGGGCTATCAGGGCGGGAACGAAACGGTGCAGGTCGCCGTAGAGGTGCAGGTCCGCCAGGACTTCACGACGGTAGGCCTTGAAAGTGGTCCCGAAATCATGCACGTCGACTCCGGATACCTTGCTCATGAGCCAGTTTGCGATGCGTGAAGGAAAAGTGCGGGTCCAATAGGCATCGGACCTGACGGTCCTCCACCCCGAAACCATTTCGTAGCCTTCCTCGATCTTTTTTATGAACTCCGGGATTTCCTCCGGGGCGTGCTGAAGGTCGCCATCCAAAGACACCACAATTTGGCCCCGGGCATGATCAAACCCGGCCGCCAACGCCGCTGTCTGTCCGTAATTTCTTCTCAGGTGCACCACGGTGAGCCTGGGATCCTTTGCGAAAAGCGAGTCAAGGATGCGGGGCGTGGCGTCGGTGCTCCCATCGTTTACCAGAACGAATTCCCAAGTATAGTCAAGAGTATCGACAGTCGCGCACACCCTGTCATAGAGTTCCTCCAAAGTGGGGGCTTCATTATGAAGAGGAATCACCACGGACAACTGAGGTTCCTGTTCGGCGCGGCCCTGAATTCTCAATCTTTCCAATTTACGATTACTCACTGTCAACCTCTCCAAATTGGCTCAATGCAATGCCGTTTTGCTCAAAACACCTTTTTGTTCGACCAGAAACGAGCAGTTCTTTTTCCTTCGCCCGCGAGTCCACAAGCCGGCCCTTCAGGCTTAGAAGCTCTGGGTCCACAATGCCGGGATGAGTCATCAGCTCGTTTGGACCGGGCTTTAACATCCCGCACAGACGCTCCAGCATAGCCTCATTCATCAGCCCCGTGAAGGAAATTCCATATACTCCGGCCGGTGTTTGCATTCCGGCCCGGCGCACCAACGATCGGAAAGCCGGTCGAAAAAGGGTGCTCGCGCGCGCATGGGCCAATTGTTTCAAAAACTTCACCCTGGCGCCCTTTTCCAGGTCGCGCAAAAATTTCCACGACCCCTCCGGTTCGAAAGGCTCGCGGATCCATTTAACCGAAAAGCGGGCCGCTATTTCCAACATAATGTCCAGGACCGCCGGAATGATATGAACATGCTTATGGCTGTCGAAATGAGTGGGTGTAATCCCCGCATCGAAGACTTTTTCCGCCTGGGCGAAAAGTTCGTATCTGAGAGCATCTCGACCCGATTTACCGGCCTCGATTTTCATCAACAACTCAAGGGGCCCGGCAGGCAACCCTCCCTCGGGACCGAGCAGCCCGGAAAGCTTTACCGCCGGCGCGACCGGTTTTAATCCGGTGAGCACGAAATGAATCCCCGTCCCGAACCCGTCTCGGCCCCCGAACGTCTTCACCGCATGGTCGAAAGCGGCCCCATTGGCCATAAGAGTGGCGCTGCGGAGCATCCCGACCTCCGCGCATTGGGATATGGCCAGATTGATCCCGCAGGTCAATCCGAGGTCGTCGGCATTAATAATCAACCTGCGGCGCATGATTCATTTCATTTTGAGGCAACACAGCGTTCATTCCTGCACATGAGGCAACCTTGCTACCAAACATCGCGGAAAAAGTCAATTTATTCGCTGAGACGGAAAAGAAGTTGCGCCCTGAACCAAATTCTATTAATAGGGGAAAGCTGGAGTGTGTAGGGGCAGTTCGCCATTTACCATGTTTTACATTGAACTCGGTCTACGAAGGTGTTTATGAGGCTCACAGGCTTTACCCGTACCTTTTTCTTATCGCTGACTTTCTGTCTTTTGGGGGCGCTTTTTAACTGGGGAGCGACCGGAGCGGCGCAAGAACCCCGCGTCTTGACACTCGACCAAATGATCCAGATGGCCCTCACCACCAGTCCCAAATTAAGAATGGCCGAACAAGACATTCTGGCGGCGGAAAGCGAATACAAACAGGCAAGAGGCGGCCGGTTGCCGCAGGTGGACGTAATCGGAGCCACCGGCCCCTCGCAGAACGCCGACTTGCCGACCGCAAGCCTTAAAACGGGACAAATTATCTCTCATGACGGGGGAACGTGGGACATCGGGGTATTCGGCAGACTGGACCTGGTCATCACACAACCCATCTACACTTTCGGCAAGATAACCGACCTCAGGGAAGCCGCCGAACTGGGAGTGGGCGCCAGCAAGGACGCCAGAACGGCGCAACGTAACAAGACGATTCTCGAGGTGAAGCAGCTTTATTACGCCTATCTGATAGCCCAACAGGGCAAGCATGCCGCCGGAGACGCCTCCGCTTACATAGACAATGCGGCAAGGCGCATCAGCAGATTGATCGAACTCAAATCTCCCAATGTGCAACCAAGCGACCTTTACCGGGTGGAAGCCTACCAGGGGGAAGTGAAAGCTTTTGCCGCCAAGGCGGAGTCCGGCTCAAAGGTGGCCTATGCCGCGTTGAAAGCTGCGATAGGATTGTCCCGAAACGAGGAGTTCAGGCTGAAAGAAACCGAACTGTCCCAGACCACGGCAAGACTTGCGCCGGTGGAATTATATATACAGCGAGCCCTTTCCACCAGGCCCGAACTGGCGCAGGTCAAAAAGGGCGTAGCCGCCAAGGAAAAGATGGCCCAGGCGGCGGAAGCCGACCTCTATCCCACCTTTTTCGCCGCTGCGGTGGCCTCGGTGGCCGGCGCTCCCGGCCGCGAACAATGGAACAATTCCTACATAGCAGACGATTTCAATCATACATACGCCGGATTTTTTGCCGGCGCCCATTGGCACTGGGACTTCGGCATCGGAACCGGGAAGGTGGACCAGGCCAGGGCGGAATACCAGAAGATGCTCAATACACAAGATTACGCCCGAAAAAATATTCCCGTAGAGGTAATGAAAGATTACCAGGACGCCGTTGAATCGGGAAAGGCTTCCACCGATTATGCTCAGGCCGTGGTCGGCTCGCGCAAGTGGGTGGTGGCGTCCTTCTCCAATTTTGACCTGGGAATCGGCACGGCCAGAGACATGTTCGATGCCATAGACCGTTACGGCAAAAACCAGGGAAACTACCTGGAATCGCTCTATAATTATAACATTGCCATGGCGAACCTGGAATATGCCGTCGGTCAGATGAGCGAGACGAATTGACCCACTTCTTTGCAGGACGCTTAAACTGCCTATAACCGGGTTGAACCTCTTCTGTCAGGATTAGGATGAAGCTCTTAACAAGGTTTACGAATAAACTCGTGGCCTGGGTCCTCCCCAGGCCACGTTTGGTTCTGATAGCTGCCTTGGTGAGCGTTGCGGCCTCACTGTGGCTGGCGACCACCCGTCTGGGAGTGCAAACCGAGCA
The DNA here is from genome assembly GCA_031292195.1 of Syntrophobacteraceae bacterium. Taxonomy (GTDB): domain Bacteria; phylum Desulfobacterota; class Syntrophobacteria; order Syntrophobacterales; family Syntrophobacteraceae; genus SbD1. The sequence goes on along the minus strand of JARLHP010000310.1, from coordinate 3,270 downwards.
GCTCGAACTCATCTCCCCCCGGCTCCCTCTCATAACCAAGTCCGAGCAGCTCGACCAATTCGAGTTCCACGGCAAAACCACCTTCACGCTCGTTGTAAAAGCCTCCTCGCAGGACAGGGCCATCCAGTTCATGAAGGCCATCGTGGCAAAAATAGACGGTGACCCGAAGCATTTTCAAGGCGTGTTCTACAGGGTAAATCCCGAAGAATTCAAAAGTTGGCTCCTCTTTTACCTGGATAAAGCCGATCTGATCGATGTCAGAAACACCATCCGGGACAACTCCACGCTGGTTCAAAATCTGGCCGAAAACCCGGACCTGCTCAATTTTTTCAAGCTTGTGAACCAGGATATGGCCTCGAAGATGGTCGGACAGCTTTTCACCGGCTTTCTGGACGAAAAGAGCCCGACCACGCCCCAAAACAAGCCCATGGACCTGGATTTCATCATAAAGGTCCTGCAGGGTTTTTCGCTCTACCTTTCAGGCACTCCCCAGTATGTGTCTCCGTGGTCTTCGTTTTTCAAAAGCGGTTCGTGGGACCTCCAAAAAGAAGGCTATCTATGGCATGGCAAAAAGAAACTGCTGGTGGCCGAAGTCATACCCAGCAAGGTTTTGGGCGAGGTCAGCAAAACCATTGGTTCTCTCGAACAGCTGCGCTCCGACATAGGAGAACTCCAGGCCTCGGGCTTTAGAGACGTGGAAGCGGGCGTCACCGGACAGGAGGCGCTCAATAACGATCAGATGACCAGCGCGATGTCCGACATGACCGAAGCGACCTGGCTATCGCTTCTGGGCGTGGTATTGATCATGGCGATTTTTCTGCGAGGTTTTCGCCACCCGGCTATAATCGCGGTTTCCCTGCTGGTCGGTCTGTGCTGGACCTTCGGGTGGACCGCCCTTTTCATAGGTCATCTCAATATACTTTCCATTGTTTTTGCCCCGATGCTCTGCGGCCTGGGAGTCGATTACGCCATTCACTGGTTTGCCAGGTTCGAAGAAGAAAGAAGCCTCTCGGACGGCTCCCGGTTGGAAATTGTAAAGAATGTCATGGACAAGTCGGGACCCGGGATCATGCTGGCGGGCCTGAGCACCGCATTTTCTTTCCTCCCTTTTATCCTTACCGGGTTCCGGGGTCTGATGGAACTGGGGATGATAACCGGGATGGGGATTTTATTCATCATACTGGCCGATTTCACGGTTTTGCCCGCCCTCAGCTGCTATCTGGCCGTCCTAGACCCCGGACACGGCAAATTGGCCGGTGAAAAGAAAAAACGCTATCTTCTCCGGCTGGGTCCCAAGGGCATACGAAGCATTCTGGCCGCCGCCCTGCTGCTCAGCATCGCCGGGGGCATCGGTGCTTCCCGTGTGCATTTCGATCTGGATCCCATACGCCTCCAGGCCAAAAACTCGGAATCGGTTCACTGGGAAAAAGTGATGGTGGAAAATGCCGACCGCTCGATTATCTCCGCGGCCGTCATGACCAACTCGGTCCATGAAGTCAGAACGCAGACTGAAAAATTCAAGGCGCTACCCACCGTTTCCGAAGTCGACAATGTCTTTTCACTCCTCCCCGAAGACCAGGAGGCCAAGGTCCCGATTTTGAGATCGATCGCCGGCATCGTTCCCGGGCTCAAATCCACCATTGCCCGGGTCAGCACCAATGCTTTGGACCCTCCGCCGGCCGAGGATACCGGTTACAAGTCCTCCCTGATCGAGGTTCTGGAAAGAATCAACTTCAAGATGCAGCCCGAACAGGCCACCAAATGGGGGGCATCAAAGCCCCAGGTCCAGCAGATGAACGCCGTCAGAACATTGATAGGCCGGATCCTCAAAGCCCTGCACAGCAGTTCGCCCGTTGAATCCGATCGGATGTTTGAATTCCGCGAACGTCTGAGTAAAGACATCGTAAAACAGTGGAGCATCATCAGCTGCGGTTCCCTGGCCTCCCCGATGACCATTCGGGATATCCCGGCCCAGATCAGGGACCAGTTCTACCAGAACGGGCAGTATGTCATAAGGATTTACCCCAAAGGATCGATCTGGGAGGAAGGAGCACTGACACACTTCGTAAATAGCCTCAAGTCGGTGAACCCCAACGTCCTGGGTGACCCCATAAACCTGTACGTATTTTCTTCGGCCTTCAAAAAGGCGTCGATCGAGGCCTCGGTTTTCGCCCTGATCGCCATCTCGCTGCTCCTCCTGTTTACATTCAAAAGCTGGCGACTTATGCTCATATCCCTGGTTCCGCTGATTGTGGGCTCGATCTGGACGGTGGGATTGATGGGAGCGGTCGGCTTTGACTTCAACCTTGCCAACAGTATATTCATGCCGCTGGTTCTGGGGGCGGGCGTCGAATACGGGGTAATCATACTCTACAGGTGGCGAGAGGGCCGGGAAGGCTACGGACGGCTTCCCTTAAGCACCGGCAAGGGGCTCATCCTGGCGGCCCTGACCACCACCATAGGTTTTGGCGCCTTGATGATATCTCAAAACCCGGGGATTTTCAGCCTGGGATTTGTGGCCTGGTCGGGAAGCATTTGTGTTCTTCTGGCCGCGCTGCTCATCCTGCCTTCAATTTTGTCTTTTATGAAGAACCCTGCCCCGGTTTCAGACAAGGAGGTAAACGATGCTCGTAGTTAGACAATGGAAGTTTGTGCTTTTCGCATCTCTTTTGACGGTTCTATGGGCCGCGGGTCCGGTAAGAGCGGACTCCGGCGCCGGCGCCAAGGTGCGCTCCGTTCTGGACAAGGCCATGGCTATCCAGACAGACCCCAAACTGGAGGGGGCTGAGCACCGCAAGGAACGCGCGGCCCAGGTTCGCAAGCTGATCGCTCAAAACTTCCTGTCCTCGGAAATGGCCAAAGAGTCGCTGCAGGAGTATTGGGGAAGGATTACGGCGAGCCAGAAAGAACGATACCGGACGCTTCTCACCGCCATTTTCATCGATTCTTACACCCGGCAGGTGGTCGACTTCCTGAAGCAGGAAAAAATCCAATATCCCGGGCAGACCCCCGAGGGGAAATTCACCAAGGTCAAAACCGTCATAATGCGAACCGATGAACACATACCGGTCGATTATATCATGGAGCAAAGCGGCGGCCAGTGGAAGATAAGAGATGTACTGATCGACGGGGTGGGAATAGTCGATACGTACAAGAGTTCTTTTTCCACCTTTCTCAGATCGCATACTTTCAACGATTTGATCAGCAGGATGAGCATTCAAAAACAGGCCGGCGAAGGGCTTTAATTGAATTTTCCATCGGGGCGGTAAG
>JARLHP010000036.1 GCA_031292195.1 Syntrophobacteraceae bacterium | reverse complement strand
TTGGGCGGAAAGTCCGATATCAGAGCCGCCTGAATTTTTTTTACGCCTTCCATGGGCCTCCGTTCTCCAATCCCAATTATGACGATCTGGTGTGCGCAGAGCCAATTAAGATTGACGAAGCGGAGCGCCACAAATGCGATGCCTTCGACTCAAAAAAATCGCTGTTTCCGGGAAGACCTTAAACCCCAGGAAGTCCCTTTCAGTGAGCAAGAATGGCCGGCGGTGAGCAATTCTGATCGTCGCCAAACTCCCGTCGAAAGGTCTGGAGTAGCTGGGTAAAAAGCAGCCCTGATCATTTTTTGATGTAGGCGTTCAAACCAATGGTCACCGGTTTGCCGTTCACCAGGGCCGTAGTGACGGTATTGCCGTGGGTGCTTGCGACGACCAGGGTCTTGCCTGATGAGGATGGTGTAGGTTCTTCCAGATCGATCTCTATGAAAAGCTTGTTGTCTCTGATTTCCACGGTCATGGCCATAAAGCGTACTCCATTGAATTTGTTGGTAGATCGTCCGAATTTGCCCTGGTGAAAAACACGGGGGCCGGAAAACAAGGGCCCCGGTTCTAGGAATTTCCGATAAGAGCCGACAGGGCTAAAGTTTCTTCACCCTGACCGCTGAGGGTCCTTTGGCGCCCTGTTCAACTTCGAAACTGACAAGGTCTCCCTCTGCCAGAGACTTAAATCCTTGCCCCTCAATGCCGCTGTGGTGAACGAAAACGTCCTTCCCGCCTTCAACCGAGATGAAGCCGTAACCCTTTTGGTCGTTGAACCACTTTACCGTACCTTGTTCCATGCTCGTTTAATCCTTCCTTATTTTGTTGGCAGGTGATCTTGTAAACATAAACGGGATGAGGATGCAAGAAATAAAAGAAGGGATGCCGGCATTAAATCACGCAAAGGTTGGCGACAGGGCCACAAAATTCAAAGCCGGCCTGAAATGCGAAGAACCGATAAGGGGGGGGGACCACTATGGCTTGTTCAACTCGCGCCTCCTTTTGGAGGCAGAATAGCGGAAAAAACGCAGAAGGGTAACGAGAATCAGAAAACCTTGTTGTCACTGTCAAAACCTTCCGATTTAAAAAGGTTGCGAAATTTTTATTTTCGTCTTACAGCAAAGAGAAAAAGTGGAGGATTTAATGTTTAACATTTCGGAACTGTTGAAAGAACTGACTGAAGCTCATGGAGTTCCAGGCCACGAAACCGAGATCCGTTCGCTGGTGCGTCGCTATATGGAGCCCTTTGGGAAGATAGAGCTGGATCGTATCGGGAGCCTGGTTTGCGTTAACGGAAGTGCTGGACCCCGTGTGATGCTGGCTGCCCACATGGATGAAATAGGTTTTATGGTAACCTATATTTCCGAAGGGGGGGTTCTCAGATTTCTTCCTCTGGGTGGTTGGTTCGATCAGGTGATTCTCGGCCAGCGCGTAATAATAAAGACGCACAAAGGGGATTTGTGTGGTGTCATCGGAGCCAAACCTCCGCACTTGATTCCCGGAGAGGAACGAAGCAAGGTCGTCGATAAGAAAGACATGTACATCGACATCGGCGCCACCTCAAAATCCGAGGTCGAAGAGGCTGGAGTTCGTCTGGGAGACCCTGTAGTACCGGAAAGTTCGTTCAAGCTTTTAATGGACGGAAATGTTTTCATGGCTAAAGCTTTCGATGACAGGGTAGGTGTGGGACTCGTAATCGAGACAATGCGTCATTTCTCCAGCCAGCCACATCCCAATATTCTTTTTGGGGTGTGTACGGTTATGGAGGAAGTGGGTCTACGAGGAGCGAAAACGAGTTCCGAACTTGTTCGGCCTGATATCGCCATCATTTTGGAATCTGACATTTGTGGGGACGTCCCGGGAATCAAACCCGAAGAGTCCAACGTCAAACTCGGAGGCGGACCATCCCTGGTCCTGCTGGAAGCAAGGCTGATTCCCAATCTCAAATTGCGCAACCTCATAATTGACATTGCCCGGGAGTTGGGTATTCCTTTGCAGTATTCGGCGGGGCTTGGAGGTTCAACCGATGGAGGGCAGATTCATCTGCACGGAATAGGTGTTCCGACTGTTGTTCTGGCAGTCCCCACTCGACACATCCACAGTCACTCGGGCATAATTCGCAGGGATGATTTTGAAAGAACGCTTCAGCTCCTGATTGCTCTGATCCAAAGGCTGAACGCCGAGGCTGCAAAGGAGTTCATACTCTAGTGCGACGAGACAATTAGTGACGGCTTGCCGTCGAGCACGTCTTTGGCATGCTCGCAGCGGCAGATAGCCGGGAACCATACTTTAAGAATATTGATCGGGGCCGGAGGTTGATACGAAGCTGCGTTCAAGACGCGTAAAACAGATGGGTTCCCACTGCGTTTCACCCATCCTGCAGCGGCTCTCGACGGGCTGGCGTAGGATGGGGCTGTAGGTTGGGCTAAGCGCTGTAGGTTGGGCTAAGCGCAGCGCAGCCCAACAAAAACTTTCGCCACTCCGCTTGATCCCATGCTCCTGCTCTTTCAAGATACAAGGATGGGTGGAGCGAAGCCCAACCCATCAGGCAAATCAAATCTTGAACGCAACCTGGTTGAAATCCTCTCGCCCCGATGGGGTCCCGGGGGTTGGCGACTCAGGAAAGTGGACGATAAGGCTGTTTAATTTCGCCGTAAATGTGTCGTTACCCTTCCCACCAGGTTTTTACAGTCATAGATCTTTTGTATTATCCTGCCCGTGTATTGGGCGCCCTTCGTGGAGACCGGTCTTCCGGCATACGATCGGTTGAAATCAGACTGCATCGGTACGATTTGACTGCAAGTCTGGAACATTGATTTTCTGGATTCGTTGAAATCCTTGAGTTGGCCGGGATTGTCGAACATTGCGCCCGTGTTGTAGAGCCCGTAGTTCCACATCGATGGTTGCGCGATGAAGCCGCCGGTGGTCTCCACCGCAATCCAGGTGGAGGGCGCCACCTCGGCCAGGACCCACGCATGATTCATGGCAGCCAGGTATTTTACGATTGTTTCGGATTGCGTGATATCGGTCTGGACGTTTCCAACCATCAACCGGGACCTTATTCCCGCGGTACCCAGTAAATCCCATACCTCCATCGCCATATCGAGGCAAACGAACCAATCGTTTCCGACATAAGTATGCTGGCGATGATAGTACAAGGCGATGGAGCGGATTTTGGCATAATCTGGCAGAGACTTTATGCGGTCCCATTCGGATTCGTCCAGTTCGTTTTTATAGTAACAGGAACTGTCCATGGGCTGGTTAAAGGCCTCTGTGAGTGGCTGTGCCGCGTTGGATATTTCCCGCGAGCTGTCCTTTAACGCCGGCGGAGTGGTGCGGATCACCGGGAGATTATACCCCGGCGTTTGTAGCCCCCGGCCGGTCTGGTGGTTCTGTGGGGGCGGAGGGGTGTAAGTCACAGGGGGACTGTACGCGGGCTCTGGCCGCGGGAGGCCTGCTTGCGGGTTCTGCCGGGGTTGGATCCCATTTACGTACGCATGGTCTCCAACCGGATACTTCACGCCTTTGGATGCGACCATGAAAATGCCGATGACAAAGAGCAATACCACCGCGCCCCACAAATAAGCCCGGTTTGTATTGGGTTTCTCCACGTAGACTACCAGTTTGGCGGCTTCGAGTTCTTGCTGCTCTTTTTCGAATTTTTGGTAAACGATCCCGCACCTCGGGCATTCCAGCATAGAAAAAAATTCGTCATCCCCGGGCTGGCGAAGATATCCACACTTGGGGCAAGTCAGCATTTCGTATTCCTCAGAAGAAAGGATGAACCGTCCGACACTTTTTCCCGTTAAAAAAATCGAATTTAGCCTATTTTGTCTCCAAACGGCAGAGCTAAAGTTAAACCTGTCCCAGTTTGTGCGGCGGTTTGATTAGGGAATTTTTATTGTCCGTCACCCGTGATGCAAAGAACTAAAAGCGCAGGGCGGTGTCCGCCCTGCACCCGCCATTTGCGGCCGGCGCACGTTCCCTGCGCCGCCCTGATGCATCGCGCCGTTGGCGCGAAGTAAAAGCGGGACCACGAGTTGCGCCACCTGCGCCGACGTTCCGGTCGAGGGTTCGTCGTGTGCGGCACAGCCGCCGCGATCCGGATCCCGCGGGGGTGCGGGGGGGGCAATATCCCGTGAGGAGCTGTGGCAAAAGAGATGTTGAGCCCTCACCTGGAACATGATATGCCTGATGGTCCGCATCCCGGACGATAGCGAAACGCGGCATGAACAGGGGACGGCCAACGGGGTAGCCGCCATCACGGTCCGTTCCGCCATGGTCTTTTTGCTGATTTGGGGCCCCGGGCCGGAACCGGGCGATGTCGATCGGCCTCCTCACTCACAGCAGATCGTTCTACTCAATCCGTAGATATCGCACGCCACCCTGGCCGAATGATACCAGGTTGCGTTCAAGATTTGCCTGTTTGACGCGTCTTGAACGCAATTTCGTATGAAAAATAAAACGTCTGCCCGCGAATCCTCGGGCGTTGTTTTGGGTGACCAGTTCCAAAGGAGCAGGATTTGGATTCTTCGCTACAGGCCATAAAGGACCTCATGGAGAGGGGATATCCCGACTGTTCGGACCTTAACTTCATAGTGTCCGCCGAAAGGGGGCGGGGGTTCGTTCAAAATTTCGCCCACAGGTCCGTGGGCGGAATACTGCCTTCCTTCCAGAGCTACGAGGAATACAAAGCGGAAGTCCTCTCTCAAAAATTGGGGCTTAAGCGCTTGGAACGCTCGGAGGAGCTGGTTTACCTGGTTCTTTTCCTTCTGCGCAAAAAACCCGGGGGGGCGGAAAATGCGGGAGTCGCGGCTTTCAATATGCTTCCGGCAATGAGATATGCGCGCCTGTTTTCACTGGAGCGGGAAAACCTGAAAAATCTCAAGGGCATCAGGAAGGAGCAGGAAGACAAGATAGACGAACTCTTCGATACGATGATCGAGTTCGATCGGTTTCTGGAAGGCCTTGGAATGTTCATGCCGGTTCTTCGCGAACAGGAGTTTCTCGATCACTTGCCGACGGAAAAGGACTTTTTCGTCAACCTGCCGCTGCTTACACCGGTTAACCGGACTTTTTACCGAAAGATTCCCCCGGAACGCAAACTGGTCGATATACCGGTCTACGCCGATGCCTTCAAGAGTTCCCGGCCCGATTATCCATCATCTCTAAATCTGGTTTCAGAGGCCGGCATCCCCGTAGACGGGAGGTTCAAGCCCGGCCTGTCCTTCCACGAACTTCGGGGCAAGGCTTCCATCCCCGCCTATCTTCGAAGAAGTATCGCCGATTTTCTGGCTGAAGGTGAGAGTGACGACCAGATTTTCATACTTCTCCTGGATGAAACGCTTTCTTTCTACCTGTGGCAGACCGTTTTCAAGGAGTTGGGGCGCCGGGTGAATTTTTCCCCTGGAATTCCGCTTTCCATCACCTCGGCCGGCGCCCGGGTGTGTCAATTCATCGAACAGGTGGGCAGAAGGCCGGGCGCCCAGGATTTTTCCCGGTTCAGGGTGGGTCTTGCCTCCGAGCTATACAGCCACAGAAGTGATTACGTGAGGGAAGAAAAATGGGCCATGGAAGCGGCCATCGATTTTGCGGCCCGTCTCGAAAAGTATGCCGAACCTCTCGGACCGGCTTTCAGGCAGGTCGCCGGCCTTCTACTGCAACAAAAACAGTTTTTCCTTCAAGGTGAAAGAACCGCGCCGGTGCAGATTGTCGGCCTGGGCGAAACGACCGGGGCCCCTTTTGCGCGCGGCATAATTGTTCCCCTCAACAGTGACGTTTTTCCCTCCAGGGTCTACAACGGACCCTTTTTGAATTTCATTCACACCCCACAGATCAAAAATGCGCACCTGGAGATGGAAGACCTGGCGCTCCGCCAGTTCATGAGCTTCGGGAAGCACCTGGATATCGTGTCGGTGCTGGACGAAGCAAAGGACATGACGCCCAGTTTTTTCTTCACCTTTCTGAAAAACGAATTTACCGAGAGCGTTACCAACCGATCCGTGCCCACCGTTTCGGCGCGCTCCAAAGACCCGGCGCCGTTCATAGAAAACGATCCGGCGGTGAGAGAAAAAATTCTGGCGCACAGCTTCTCCTTTACTTCCCTCAGCCATATCCTGACTTGTCCCTTCGGTTTTTACCTCACCCATATAGAAAAAGTGGCCATTCCGGATTTCATGCGCGAAGAGGATAACACCAACCAGATCCTGGGCAGCTTCGTCCACGAGTTTTTTAATCGGTTGGCGGGGCAACCAAAGCCCCTGGAAACCTGGAAGGCGCTCTTCGAGGAGTTGTGGGCGAAGAGCCCGGATGTGGCCGGTCTTGAGGGAAACGCCATATTCAGGCTCGTTCTTCTTAGCCAGATCGGTGCCCTTGCCGAACAGGAAGTTGCAGAGGAGAATCTGCTGGTTTTCGACAACTCGGCCAGGGTGACTGAAAAGAAGTTCAAGGCCACCTTCGGAGGCGCCGGCCAATTCAAGCTGAACGGGCGGCTCGACGCTTTTGTGGAACGCCTGGGAACGCACACTATCCTGGACTATAAATATAAGAGCAGGCCCGATCTCAGCAGCCGGCCGCTGGCCGAGTCCCTCTCAGGTTCCAGGAGCGTTGATCCCAGACTGCAGATCGGACTCTACTCGTACCTGCTGGCGGAAGCGATGGCCGTTCCCCTGGGTAATATTAACGGGTGCTTCGTCTATATCCGGGAGGAAGACCCCGGGAAACGAATTTATAGACTGGAGAGAGCGGACATCGAAAGCGTTCCCGAAACCATGAACGCCCTATCCGAGAGACTGGAACAGATACTGTCCCGGGAAAGGCTCGAGCCAAATCACAGGGCTTTTAACTGCCGGACCTGCCTGCTCAAATCGCTTTGCAAGCCGGAGAACTTCTTTAGAAAATCCGCGAGGTAATCCACATGATCAAAAGCGAAATCCTGGGAGCTTCCGCCGGTTCGGGCAAGACTTACCGGTTGACCGAGAGGACCTACGAGTCGATCCGAACCGAAAACCCCCTGGTAATAGCCGTCACTTTCACCCGGGCGGCCACCGCCGAGATGCGAAAACGGATCCTGGACCGGGTGGATATCTCCGAGGCGGGCTATGACGATAAGCTCCGGCAGGTAATGAGGGCCGGCGGCGTGTATTTTTCCACCTTCGACTCCTTTTTCTACCAGCTTCTTTCCGCCGGCGGCGAACCGGTGGAGCTAGCCGACGAGAAGGAAACCGAGATCATCAGGGAAAAGATCGTAAAGAGTTTCTTCGCGGAAATCCAAAGAGCCGACAAAATCGAAGAAATCATCATCGCCTGCCGGCTGCTGGGCGCTTCCATCGAAAATCTGGCCGGAGAACTCTCCGATGTGAGGGCCGGAAGGTTTGCGGATAACGACGTTTCAAGCGATAGATTCGCGCGGATCGTGGCCCAAACGGCCAGGCTGAAGGAAGAAATCCGGCGGGTCCTCGATGCGCTGAAGAGGGCGGACTCGGAAAAAGTCACCCAGCGCGTGCGACAATACGTTATTGGCCTTGGCGCTGTCGATATCCAGGCCCTTACGTCCAGGGCCGCGCTCACTAATTCCGATCTTTCCGACTGGAGCTGGCTGGGTGCTAAAATCCCCTGGTCCTCGGCGCCCTACTCGGACATAAACCGGATCTTTATGACCCTCAGGGAGAAACTGGCCGATTACCTGCGCAACCGGGCCATACTTCGGGAGCTGACTCTCACCGAGATGCACGGGGTCTACGAATCGGCGGCCCAAAAGATCAAACGAAAAGAGCGCAGGATTTTCTTCGAAGATATTCTCTCCCGGTTGATCGCACTGGATGGTAGAGATGCCGGGCAGAGGTCGGAGGTGATGGGCCTCTATTTCGAACTGGGCCTCGACCGGGTGCGCCACCTGATGATCGATGAGTTTCAGGATACGAGCAGGGACAACCTGGAGCTCATTTTCCCCCTGATGGAAGAAATCCTCTCCGAAGTCGGCCAAAATGGAGAGGGAGAGCGCTCGCTCTTTATCGTGGGCGATTGGAAACAAATGATCTATGGCTGGAGAGGGGCGGACAGGCAGACCATTGAAAAGCGTCTCGCACCTTACCGGGGCGGGCAGCTGCAATTGAACTTCCTGCGCTGCAACTGGCGCAGCACCCCTCTATTGATCGAGCTTTTCAATAAAACCGTAGCCGAAATATTTCCGGAAAGCGATGCCGACGAACAGCAGCTTACGCCTCCCGATAAAGTCTACGGGTCCCTATCCGAGATCAACCTGTGCAAAGTCGAAATGGTAAAGAATCAGAAGGCCCCCTTGTTTGAGCGCATGGTCGAAACGCTCACGGCAAAAAGGGACGAGTGGGGATGCGATTACTCGGACATGACGCTCATTTTCCGGACAAATACCGACAAGGAGTCGATGGCTCAGAAGCTGGCGGAGGCCGGCATCGGTTTTTCCGAAGTAAGAGGCCGGCAGATCCTGGCCTCCGAGGAGGGCGTGGCCATTTTCTCCCTGCTCTCCTACCTGTTCGTGGAAGAGGGGACCGACTTTATGAACCGGGCGCTGGAGGCGTCCTCTTATCGCCGGGGACTCCTGGAAATCGGACGAAAAAAAGATGGGATCCTCTCGCGCTATGCCCCGCCCTACGGTCTCCAGCCGCTGGCCGATGTCCTGGGGATGTGCCGGGGGCTCCTGGCCAATCCCGTCCTCGAGGCCTTCCGGGAGGAATCGGAAGCCTTTTTCCGAACGGGGGGAAAGTCCGTAAAAGATTTTCTCGCCTACATTTTCAAGGTAAGAGACAAAGTGAGCGTTCCGGAACCGGCCCACTCGGAGAGGGTAAAGCTCGCCACCATACACGGGGCCAAGGGGCTCGAGTTCCCGCACGTGTTCCTGCTCTGGATGGAGCAAAACATGCCTTTTCCCTTTTATGTGCCCGATTTCAAGTGTCATATGTCGTTTACCAAGGAGGAAACGACCTTCTGGAGGAGCTGTGATTCCCCGGATGGTTCGAAGATCGTACAGGCCAGGGACACGGAAAAAGAAAAGATCGAAAACGAGAAGGCCAACCTTCTCTATGTGGCCATGACAAGAGCGACACATACTCTCACCATCTTCATCAAAAAAGGACAGGACGAGGAAGCAAACGGCAGGCCGGCCAAAAAGAAAAACGATTGCGACAACAAGAAAGACGAACTGACGAAGAAGCTCGTTTCCGTAATAGAAAAGGGCGTATTTGATGCCGAATGCCATCGGGATGGGGACAACATATCCTGGCGAAAGGATTACGGTCCCCGGAAGGTGGAGGATTCCGCGCAGATCGTGGAAATCGCCCCCGTCGGTTTCCCGGAAGCCGAAGACCTTGTCGATGATGTCGCGGAGCTTGACCGCTCTTTTCTGGCCCGGGACATCCGGGCCGGAATCGAGAGGGGCGAAAGAATCCACGGTCTTCTGGCAACACTCGGGGACTCGCCGGAGCTTCCCCCCGGACACGGGCTTTCGGCCGCCGAACTGGAGACGGTCTCGTCGTTTCTCGAAGACCAAAAGGTTGCGGATATCCTGTTTCGGCCCGGCAAGTTATACACCGAACAGGCCATTTCCAACCGGGAACGCTACGGTGTGGTGGACAGGATGATCATCGAGAAGAGCCGGGTGACCCTGATCGACTACAAAACGGGGGACCCCGCAGACCTTCTCGATTCCTACCTGGAACAGCTCGGAAGATACGCCGACATAATCAAATCCCTCTACCCCGAAAGGGCGGTCGAAGCGTATCTGCTTTTCGTGGACGCTGAAGAGAAGGTCTTGGCTGTAGATCTCGACCGCATGTTTCCGCACAATTTGAGGAGGGTGTGGTAGAATCGCAATGAGTCAAAGTCAGCCAAATCAGGGATAATACTAAGTTACGTTCAAGACGCGTCAAACAGGTGGGTTTCACTGCATTTCACGCATCCTGCGGCGGCTCTCGACGAGCGTAGGATGGGTGGAGCGAAGCGCAACCCATCAGGCAAATCTTGAACGCAACCTGGTATAAGATGTAAGGGGTAGGGTAATGCCGAAAACACAGCCGTGTTCTCATTGGCCCTTGGAAGCCGCTTCGGGTGAGGAGTCGGGAATGGAAAAAGAGTTATATAAATCACTTATCGAGGATTCTCCGATTCTTCTGATGGCCGTCGGGCTCGATGGCAAAATCATGCTGGCCAACAATGCTTTTTTGAATGCTGTTTGCTTCTCGGGTGATGAGACTGCCTCGATCGGGTCTTTGACCTCCCTGATTCCCGAAACGGATCATGAAGCGCTCTCAAAACTGTTCGGAATGACCGCGATCGGTTTTGCAAAGCAAACGGTTGAAACCGGGCTGATCACCGGGAGCGGCCGTCGCATGTCCGTGGAATGGCATGGTCGCGCCGTGCGGGACTCAAATGACATGACCAGGGCCATTTTATGCATAGGAGTCGATGTCACCGAGAGGCGGAGCAGTGACGAAGAGCTTTTGCAAACCAAAGAATACCTGGAAAATGTGCTCGAAAATTCCCCCGATGCCATCGGCATCGTTGACAGTCAGGGCAGGTTCGTCCAATGGAACCGCATGGCGGAAAAGCTCTACGGCTACACTCTCGAAGAGCTTCGGGGCAATGCCGCTTTCGTTCTCTATGCCGACCAGGACAAACTGAAAGAAATGTTGGCCAGACTCCGCGGTGAAGGCTCGGTTAGAAACTACGAAATCGACATGAAAAGAAAAGACGGGGCCATCCTTCCCTTTGACATTTCTCTCAGCCTGCTCAGGAATAAGGACCGGGCCGTGGTCGGCAGCGTGTGTGTGGCGAGGAACCTGAGTGAAATCAAGACGACCTTGAGTGCTCTTGCCACCGCCAATAGCGAACTCCAGAAAGAAGCCGCGGAGCGTCAGCGAACATGGGAGGCACTGAAGAAGTCGCAGGTGGAGTACAGCACCATCTTCGAAAACACGGGTAATGCCACGGTGATTGTGGAAGAGGATACCACCATATCTCTTGCCAACGCCGAGTTCGCCAGGCTCTCCGGCTGTTCCAGGGAGGAAATCGAAGGCAAGAAGAGCTGGACCGAGTTCTTTGTGGACGAAAACCTGACCTGGATGAAGGAGTACCATCGTCTGAGACGGGTTGACCCCAACGCCGCTCCCAGAAACTACGAAGCATCTTTCAGAAATAGCCAGGGGCGGTTCAGGGACGTGTATATGACCGTCGCCGCGGTACCCAACACCAATAAGAGTGTAATATCCCTGCTCGACATCACGGAGCGCAAACGCGCCGAGGAGAGGTTGCGGCAGTCGCATATAGAGCTTGAACAGCGCAGCTATGAAATCTCTCAGCTAAATGAGATGCTCGACCTGCTGCAGATATGCCATGCTCGTGAGGAAACCTACTACATCATCAGCCATTTCCTGGAAAAACTGTTTCCCTCCGATTCCGGTTTTCTGGGCTTGTTCAAGGAGCCCCGCGCCATCATGGATGTAGCTTTGAGCTGGGGTGGATATACACCCGGGGAGGAGACGATTTGCTATGACGATTGCTGGGGGTTGAGACAAGGCAAAGCACATGCCTCCGCCCAATCCGGCGGGGGAGTTTGTTGTCGCCATATCCACGCTGCGCCGTCCATGAATTATCTTTGCGTTCCGCTGGTTGCCCAGGGCGAGGTCCTGGGGCTGTTTCATTTGTGCTTCCTTTCGCCCGATGGGGTCCATTCTCCCGAGGTCTTGCGGCGTGTCATGGATTCCAAACAACGCCTCGCTGTGGCCGTCGCCGACCACATTGCGCTGGCCATGGCCAATTTGAACCTCAGGGAAACATTGCGCAGTCAGTCCATTCGAGATCCGCTGACCGGGCTTTTCAACCGGCGTTTCATGGAGGAAAGCCTCGATCGCGAGTTCCATCGCGCGAAGCGACAGGGTCTTGCCGTGGCCGTCTTTATGATGGATATCGACCATTTCAAGGTCTACAACGACACCTACGGGCATGATGCCGGAGACACCCTGTTGTCCGAACTGGGCTCTCTTTTGAAAAACCACGTGCGTGGTGAAGACGTTGTCTGTCGCTACGGCGGAGAGGAATTCGTCATGATTTTGCCCGCTGTCTCCAAAAGCATCGCCCTGGATCGTGCGGAAAGCATTCGTAATCAGGTTAAGAAAATAAGGCTTCATTACCAGAACCAAGAGCTGGAGCCGGTGTCGATTTCGCTTGGAGTCGCATTCTACGATGAGCATGGGACCTCGCCCGATGCTGTCCTTAAGGCGGCGGACATGGCTCTCTATCAGGCCAAAAACCAGGGACGCGACCAGGTGGTTATGGCGTAATTCCCTTTGTTTGACCGACATTGATTTTCGTAGGGTGGGCACCGTTTTTGTGCCCACCAACGGTTGGTGGGCAACGCTCCGCTTTTGCCCACCCTACACTGAATTCGGCAATTGGCAGTGGATCGCGCTTCTCTTAAGAACAGGGGGGTTCCCATGGAGCTTTTAAAGAAAGTCGTGTGGCCTTTCAGGATGCTGGTGGCGGGTATTGTTTCTCTACTCCGCGCGCTTTTGGGCAGCTTTTCCTGGGAGCCTCCGGTTTGGGTGCGCTATCTGGGAGAAAAGGGGAGCTCGGCGGGGGGCTGGGCGCGGACCAATCGGTTTGCGGCGACGGTGCTGGGCATGGCGCTGCTAATTATCATGGCGGAACTTGGCGGGGGGGCCTACTGGTACAACCATCGTCCCCGGCCCGTGGAAACCCGGTTTAAAATCAAAGCCCCCGAGCTTACCCAATGGGAAGACAACAAGGCCAAGGTCTCTGCCTGTTTGATC
>JARLHP010000309.1 GCA_031292195.1 Syntrophobacteraceae bacterium | reverse complement strand
TAAGACGGCTACCGCCTGCATCTTGGCATCTGGGTGGGAATTTTGCTCGGCTTTCATCGGCCTTTTTCCTTTCTCCTGGAATTTTCAGCCGATCATAGACCCTTTTTTATCTCCTTTCATGCTGGCTTGCCGGAAACTCACATATCATTGCCGCGCGTGCCCCAATTTCGGCCGCTTCTTTAATGGCCTCAAGGCAGGACCGGGCTGGAATGCTAAGGGCGACGAGATCGGTTGTAAGACCGTCAATCTCACCCTTTGGGGTTTATAGGAACAACCGGGGAAGTCTTTTAGCGCATGCAATAGATTTGTAGCCGGCCTTCGTCTTGTCCTGCGTTGTATGGTTAGTGACTAGTGACTGAAAAAACCAATCACCAATCACGAGTCACTAACCACCAATCACGAGTCACGAGTCACGAGTCACGAGTCCCTTGGACTTGAAAAAATCGGCGTACATTTCTCGCATCGTTTTTTTGCTGAATTTGCCGACGCTCGTTTTGGGGATGGAATCGACAAAGAGCACGTCATCGGGCAGCTGCCAACGGGCGAATTTTGAACCGATGAATTCCAGGATGTCTTCCCTTGTGGTCTTGTCTTTGGCCTGCTCCCTGAGAACCACCAGGGCAACGGGCCTCTCCTGCCATTTGGGGTGGGGCAGGCCGACCACGCTGGCCTCCAGAACGCCGGGGTGGGCCATTATGGCGTTTTCCAGGTCGATGGAAGATATCCACTCGCCGCCGCTTTTGATCATATCCTTGACCCTGTCGGTTATCTTTATATAGCCATGCTGGTCAATAGTGCCGGCATCCCCGCTTACCCAGTATCCGTCCCGGAAGCAATCCGCGGTGCGCGAATCGTTGTAGTAGCTCGAGGCTATCCACGGCCCCCTGATCAGCACCTCACCCACGGTCTGCCCGTCATGGACCGTTTCCGTGCCGTCCGGGTTGCAAATCCTGATTTCGGCCCCCGCCACGGGCAACCCCTGTTTTTTCTGGTTTTCCCACTGCTTTTCCTTGGGCCAGGATTGTAATGAAGGTTTCAACCGGTTTACGGTAACCACCGGAGAGGTTTCCGTGGCGCCGTAGGCATGGATGAATTCGGCTTTACAAAGCTCGTAGAATTCTCTCATCATGGCCAGGGGAGGCTCGGTTGCCCCGGAGGCGATGCGCAACCCGCTGAAGTCGGGTTTTTGGGGCATGGTTCGGACATAGTGGAGCATGGGCATGAACAGGGCGGGTGCTCCCGCGGTCACGGTGGCTTTTTCCGAGACGATCAAATCCACCAGCCCCCCGGTTGAATCCAGAGTGTATCTGCCGCTGAAAACCAGTTTTGCCCCGGTCATGGGGCCCGAGAGCCAAAAGCCCCAACCCTGGGCATGGAACATGGGGACCATCTGGAGCAGCACGTCCGAAGCGCATATGTTAAATGCCATCACCAGTGCCGAGGTGTGAAGATAAACCGAACGGTGGGAATAATAGACCCCCTTTGGCTTTCCGGTCGTGCCTGAAGTGTAGCAGGCGCTGTAGGCGGACTTTTCGTCTATCATCCGCCACGGGTAGTCGGGCGGTTCGAGGCCCAGGAGTTCTTCATAGCTCGAAAGGGGGGACAGGGTGGTCCCGACCGTCCCGGGGGCCTTGTCCGTAATGACGATAAAGCCTTCGACCGTTTTGACCTTCGGGGCTACGGCCTCGATCACGGGAAGGAGCGATTCGGCCACAAAAATGAACCTCGCCTCGCTGTGGCCGACGACGTAGGCGATGTCGTCGGGCGCCAGTCGGGGGTTCATCTGCAGCATCACGGCCCCTATGCCCGAAACGGCCATGTAGAGTTCGAAATGTCTGTAGGTGTTCCAGTCCATGACGCCCACGCGGTCGCCGGGTCTTACTCCGAGCTTTTCCAGCGCGTTGGCCAGCCGGCAGACCCGCTGATAGGCTTCGAGATAAGTGTACCTGAAAATGGAGCCGTCATCGCGCCGCGAGGCCACTTCCACTTCGGGATACACGGCGCAAGCATGCCGTAAAACGGAGATGGTATTAAGCTGGTAATCATCCCCGGTCGTGGCCGGAAAACCGCTGATTACTTGAACCCCCATGTTCTTCCTCCTTGCGAAAAGTTAGAGCCGATGAGCTTCGCATAATGTAGTGGTTACTGGACTTATTTCCATGGAGCATGGAGCAGGGAGCGGGGAGCGGGGAGCATGGAGCAGGGAGCATGGAGCAGGGAGCATGGAGCAGGGAGCAGGGAGCAGGGAGCAGAGACGCGTATATGCTAATATAGCAGACTTTGCTCCAGAGCCTTCCTGTTTTTCCCATAACCAGACGACGAAGTTTGAAAATCCCGGCCTGCCTTAACACCCAATCCCGGTGTGACTTGCCAAAAGTTTGACAAATTATTTTTATTTCAATAGCGCCAGTCTTTTTAAAAGAAGCGTATTCGAAAGCTTCCCGTATCTTGTTTCGGGGTTGATTCAGCTACCTATAATAGGTCTTCTTTCTTTTTTCAGGGCTATCCGCCGGATTTGATGCATGTACAATTTTTTGGTACGGTGATTGCGTATGCCTAGAGCACCTGGATCGAATTGCGCATTCCGGTTTGCGCGGAGGTACCATGCCTTTGGCTTTAGAAAACCGATACGAAAAGATTTTGATCATTCAGATGTGCCGGATGGGGGATGTGGTGCAGAGCTTGCCGCTTCTGAAACGGCTAAAAGAAGCGAACCGCTGTGAAGTCACATTGCTCTGTATCAGGGAATCCATTGAACTCATTCGTGATTTGCCGTTGGTAGACCGGTTTGTCGCGGTCCCTTACGCCTATTACAAAACCATCCACGGGCTCAAGAGCCCATCGCCGAAGCTAAACTTTCTTCTCAGTCTCCCGGAGCTTCGGGAGAGCTACGACCTGGTTGTCAATCTCACCCATGGATATTCATCCGCCCTTATCTGCCGGGCCGTGCGGGGCAAGAAGAAATCGGGCCGGGTCTTCATGGCCGAGGACCGGGTTTCGGTGCTGGGCGACTGGGGCAAGTACCTCTTTTGTGCCGTGACCAACAGGACAAACAGGACGGAAAACCTGATAAACCTGGTGGATATCCATATCGGAATGGGAGGTCTTCCCCATGCGGCCATGGACAGCTGGCTGGCTGTGGGGGCAAGTGAAGAGAAAGGGGCGGAACCGCTCCTGGTCAGCCATGGATGGAAGCGCGGCGGCAAGCTCATTGCCCTGCAGTTGGGCGCAAACCAGCTTCACCGGGCCTGGCCGGTGAGCGGCTTCGTATCGCTGGGGGAGCACCTGAGGCGCCGCGCCGGGGTGGAACTGGTTCTACTGGGCAGCCCCGGGGAAGCGGGACTCGGCCAAGATTTCCTCTTTCAGTCGGGTGTGCCGGCAATCAATCTGATCGGAAAAACCCGCATCGCCGATCTGCCCGCCCTCCTCAAAAAATGCGATCTTCTCATAAGCAACGACACGGGGACCACTCACATAGCGGCCGCGGTTGGAACCAGGGTCCTGGGCCTCTACTTTTCCACCGCCTATTTCGCGGAAACCGCCCCGTTTGGCGCCGGGCATGTGGTCCTGCAGGTCGAAACTCCCTGCTCGCCCTGCCGGAACGACAGGTGCGAAAAGACCTGGTGCCGGGACTGCCTGGATGTCGAAGCGGTCAAAGCGGCTGCGGAGATGATGCTGTTTGGGGCCAAGGAGCCGGTCCCGGATTTCCCTAACCTCTCTATCTATCGGTCCAGGTTTCTTTCCAACGGTACACTGATCTACGCCCCGGTGGGCGAAACGATTTCGGAACGATACCAGACGGGTTTTATCCACCGGACACTCTGGGAGAGCGCTCTGGGGTTGGACCTCGATCAGGAGTTCTCAGGCGAGATCGGCGCAAAATTACTCCCCCTGGCGCCATTTAGATCGAAACTCGAGGCCTTGCGCAGCAAGTACGCGCTCCTTGCCTCCCGCTACCGGGACGGCCTTGGCGTGCTGCACGAAGCCGCGCTCGCCGGCCAGGCGGGGCTGTTGCCGGAACAAGGCGGCTCAGCGGTCATGGAGACCCTTCGAGGGATCGACGCCGAAATCGTCTCCCCTGGAGAATCCATCATGCGCACTTTCCACGACTACGAAATGATGGATGGAGATTGGACGAACCCGCTTGAGGCGGGTCGCCGGCTGAGCGTGAAGTACGCAAAACTCTATGGCATGGCCAACGGTTTCAGCAGACTCTTGGAGCCCGACGGGCCAGGGGCGAACTTCAGTGAAGGCTGGCGGTTAAACAGCCGAAGAGAATAGTCCAGGTGAGTGTTTATTGTGATCGCCCAACAGTATTTGGTGCAAAGGGCAACCGGCGGGTGCCCGGTCTATGGATACTGCTGGTCACCGCGCAGTACCCCGCGAGTTAAGGGGGAGGACCGTCCTGACTGGACAGACCTCCCTCTTATGGCCTTTTAAAAACCATGCGGCGTATTCCCTACAGTTGGTTCCCGTGGCGGCCGGGAGCCTTGGTGAGCTGAAATAAAAAAGACCCCAGGACGGCGCCCGAGCATGAATCGACAACGTTGATAGAGTACTGGACTCCTTTCTGCAGGCCGAAATCCTTCGGGTGGAAAACGGCATTATACTGGCCGTTGCCTTTGGCAAACTTCAAACCCTGTCCGGATGAAAAGCCGACAATCTCTCCGGTTGGGCTTGTAATTGTGACATTGACTTCCTGCTGAGTTTTAAGAACTCTCCCGGAGTCTTTCAGGAGGACGAATTTTATCGGCAGGGTGGAGCCATTCTTGAGTATCTTTCGTCCTGTTCCGAGGGGCGGACGCCAAAGGACATTCGGAACGGTGTAAGTCAGGACGGCATTGTAGAGCAAGCCGACCGGATTGGTCCCGGTAACCCCGTTGGTTGCGACATCAAAGCCGAGGGTGTTTATGCCCTGGACAGGGGTGAAGGTGAAAGTGCCAACTATTGGCGCGCTGCCCCCGACGCCTTCCGCGGTTCCGTTCAAGTAAACCGTTCCCGAATTGTTGGTTGAGGTATACAGGGTCCCGGTCATGCTCGAGGCGGTACACGGAGGGGTAAAGGTATCCTCGAAAAGTGAATAGCTGGTTGAGTTGGTATCCGAAGGCAGCGCAGGGTTGGTGATCCATATTGCGCTCCCAAGAACGGTATTGGTTGCGGCGGTAGGCCAACCCGTCGGCACTGGACTCAGCGCGGTAGCCGCGCCCGCGGTTACGCCTGTAGGCGCCACACCGGCAAAATCGGTTGCTGACGGCCCATAAACATCAACGCCCGTCGTGCTTCCCAGGTTGACAGAAACGTTTGCGGCATGGCTCATGCCACACAGAGCCAATGCCCAAATTCCGGCCAGCCCCAAGAAGATTCCGATTTTTTTTCGCATTCTTTCCTCCTTTTCGGACAGTTGTCTAAATCGATGCTTTTCAAGTGAAACCGACGAGAGACCCGATTCATTTTACAGGCCATGCCCCGAGGGGCCTACAAGCCGCATTCCGTCTTCTTCACAGCCACTATGAAGAACATCAACCACGCCAATGACCGTGCCGCACGCAAAAAGCATGCAACTTGGAATTGCGGAACAGGAATGAAGTGTAAAGCAGCACACGCAGTATCTTTGCAGCATGTTTCCAACCGGGAATGACCGGTCCTTCAGGTCCGGTTTAGTTGGCTCGTGCATACAGTGGTGCATGCATACCAATACAAGGAGCACAGTAAAGGTCAGCCGGCGAGCGCAGGGTCTATGGCCATCACGAGACTCAGGAGGAGCATGGCCAGGATGGAAAAAAGGTAGAGCCTTCCGGACCAAAGGTGTGCCTGGCGCAACTGGAGTTTGACAACCGCGTAGCCGACGGATTGGAGGGTATGGCAGGCAGGATGGAGGGAAAGGAAACGGGGCGAAAAGAGAACCTGGAGGAATCCCTCAGGATTTTTGAGCAGGCGGTATTGATATGTTGCGCGGACCTGCCGAAAGAACCGTTTGCGGTTCAGCTGGAGGGGCTTCTTCCTCTACCCCGCACAATCGAAACCATGGCGAGGGATTTTCAAGGCACACTTCAGCATAGAGATTTGTTGTATCCTGTTGCCATTGTTTTCCTCCCGGATCGAATTTGACCCGGGAGCGGTACCTGCTCAGACCTATGCCGCTTTCAAACTCCTGCTTTTCGATTCGATCGAGTTCAGAAGATGCTGCCACGAGGCATCGAAAGACTGGGCGCCCTCTTCCTGCAGGTCGGCGGCGAGTTGGTCCAAATCGATCCCGGTTCTTGCGAAGTCGGCCAGCACCTGTTGGGCATCGCCGCCATCCGACGCCGGAGCGGTGCTCACCCGGCCATGATCGACAAAGGCCAGAAGGGTGTTTTCGGGCATTGTGTTCACCGTGTGGGGGGCGGCCAGGGCGTTGATATAAAGTACGTCGGGGGCTTGTGGATCCTTTGTGCCGGTGCTGGCAAACAGAAGACGCTGGGGACGGGCGCCCTGGTTTTCCAGCCGCTGCCAGCGATCGGAAACCATCAGGTCCCGGTAGGCCTGGTAAGCTTGCTTGCCGATGGCAATGCCCAGCTTATTACGCAGGCCGGCGGGCGCTTTTTCCATGGTTGCTTTGTCCCAGCGGCTGATAAAGAGCGAGGCGACCGAGCGTACATCCGGACTAAGCCCTGCGGCCAGGCGGTGCTCCAGGCCGCGCATATAGGCGTCCGCGGCATCCAGGTAGTGTTTGCGGGAAAAGAGCAGCGTCACGTTGATCGGCACACCGGAGAAGATGGATTCCTCGATGGCCGGAGCGCCTTCTTTGGTGCCGGGAATCTTGACAAACAGGTTGGCCAGCCCGGCTTTCCTGTGAAGCGCCCTGGCTTCGGCCACGGTCTTTTTTGTATCGTGGGCCAGCAGCGGTGATACCTCCAAAGACACCCAGCCGTCCACTCCGGCGGTGCGCTCGTGAACAGAGGAAAACAGGTTCGCAGCCTTCCTGAGGTCTTCCAGGGCCAGCTCGAAAAACAAGTCCTCATCCGAACCTCCCAGTTTGACCAGGCGGCGAATGTCTTCATCATAAGCCGAGCTGTGGGTAATGGCCTGATCGAAGATGGTGGGGTTCGAAGTGAGGCCGGTCACCGAGAACCTATCGATATAGCGTTTCAGTGTGCCGGTGGTGAGCAGCTCCCGGGTTATGTTATCGAGCCAGAGGCTTTGCCCCAGGTCGTGCAACTCTTTGGTGGCTTTCATGATTTTCTCCCCATCTATGTTCTCATCACGGCTTGCTTTCCGGAGGCCGCGGATTGAGCCATGGGCCGTGTTTGCCGATGAGCTGGTAGGCCTCCCGGGGCCCCGGCCCGTAAGTGTAGAGTGGCGTCACGTCGCCCAGAACTCCGTCTACAATCCGCCACTGGGCCTCGCTCCCGGGCAAAAAGCTCGGCGGAGCCTCGCATTGCATCGCTCAGCAGGCACTGATAGGGCGGCATGTCGTCGGCAGCCTGCCGGACGAAGGTTAATTCCACGTCCTGACCGGCCATTCGTTCTCCCGGTTTTTTCACTCGCAGTCCGATGGAGATGGTGATATCCGGACTGATACGCATTCGCATGTGACTGGAGAGGACCGGTACGATTTCCCCGAAGGTCTCACGGGGCGGACGTTTGAATTCGACGAACACCTCCGTGGAGGTGAGGGGCAGCTTTTTACCGCACCGTATGTAGATGGGAACTCCGGCCCAACGCCGGTTGTCAATGGCGACCTTCACCGCCACAAACGTTTCCACCGTGGAACGGGAGCTTACCCCCGGCACGGAAAGGTAGCCCTCGAACTGGCCGCGCACCACGTCCCCGGGCATAAGCGGGGTAATGGCTTTAAACAGGCGCGCCTTCTCATCTCTTACCAATTCGTGATCGCTGCCGGTATGAGGATCCATGGTGAGGCTGACCAGGACCTGCAGCATGTGATTTTGAAGGACGTCTCGAATGGCGCCGGCCTCCTCGTAGAACTTGCCCCGACCCTCCACGCCAAAATCTTCCGCCATGGTTATCTGAATGCTGCGCACCTTGTCGCGATTCCAGACGGTCTCAAACAGGGGATTGGCGAAGCGGGCATAGAGGATATTCTGGACCGGCTCTTTACCCAGATAGTGGTCTATTCGGTAGATGGCCTTTTCCGGGAAATACTGGTGGAGGATTTTGCTCAACTCCCGGGCGGAAGCAAGGTCCCGACCGAATGGTTTTTCGAGCACCACCCTGGCGTTGGCGGCGCAGCCCGACTTGGCCAGCCCCTCGACCACCTTGGCAAACATGGTCGGGTGGATGGCCAGGTAATGCAACGGCCTCTCGGCCTTTCCCAATTCCCGGCGCAGTTTTTCAAACGTAGCCGGATCGTTGTAGTCTCCCTGAGCGGCCCGCAACAGTCCCATCAGCTTCTGAAACCCCTCCCGGTCCATGGGACCGTAGTGCTCCAGGCTATCCCCGGCCCGTTCCTTGCGCCTGTCCAGGGAACCGTCCCGGGACACCCCGATAATGGGCAAGTCGAAGCCTTCCTGCCGGACCAGGCCCTGAAGCGCGGGAAATATCTGTTTGTGGGCCAAGTCTCCGGTGGCGCCGAAAAAAACCAGTGTATCCGAATTTGGAACCGCCATCAGGCGCCTCCCGTCATTTTCTTTGGCTTTTCGATAGCGAGGCGGTGCGCCACGGTTCTCCCCTCTCTGGGCGGTTTACTCCACCCTGTGCAGTGCGCGACAGTGAAGATGATTCCGGGACCGTCCGGATTTTTTATCTAAATAAACGGTAATCACTGCCGTCCCGGCGGCAATGGATTAACAAATCAGCTATCCGAGGGCTTGTAAAGGTCTGCCGGCGAGCGCGGGGTCTATGGATATCATGAG
>JARLHP010000308.1 GCA_031292195.1 Syntrophobacteraceae bacterium | reverse complement strand
TTTTTGTCTATCCCCAGTTCGCGCGCCGTGGCCATTCGCCGCCAACCGTTTCGGTCCAGGGCGTTAAGAATCGTGTTGCGCTCGAAATCCACCAGGGTGAGACCTTCGGTGTGTACAGGCGGGCAAGATGGACCGTGCAGAAACTCGGGCAGACATTGGGGTTGAATAAGCCCTTGCCGGCACAGGATGAAAGCATATTCAATCGCATTTTCCAGCTCGCGGATGTTTCCCGGCCAGTCATGGCGCATGAAGATGGCCAGGACTTCCTGGCTGAGTCCGGCAACTTCTTTGTTCCTCAGCCGGTTGAGCCGTTCGATGAAATGGGCGGCCAGAAGCGGTATGTCTTCCTTGCGCTGCGAAAGAGGCGGCAATTCCAGTTTTACGACATTTACGCGGTAATAGAGGTCTTTTCTAAAAAGACCTTCCTCGACCAGCCGGGACAGGTCCCTGTTCGATGCGGTTACGATCCTGGCATCGGTCTTTACCGTTTTTGAAGAGCCTAGCGGCTCATAGGTGCGCTCTTCCAGGACCCTCAAGAGCCGCACCTGCATGGCAAGGGAAATGTCGCCGATTTCATCGAGAAAAAGCGTTCCCCCCTCGGCCATGGCGAACCGCCCGATGCGGGTGCGCTTTGCGTCGGTAAACGCCCCGGCCACATGACCGAAGAGTTCGGATTCCAAAAGTGTGTCGGGAAGCGCGCCGCAGTTTACGGCCACAAAGGGTTTGGAAGCCCTGGGGCTCAGGCTGTGAATGGCCCGACTCACCAGTTCCTTTCCCGTGCCGCTCTCCCCTTGAATCAACACGGTACTCTCGCTTTGGGCCACTTCGGGAAGAATGGAAAATAGGCGAATCATAGCCGGGGATTTTGAAATAATGTCCTTGAAACTATATTGGCGGCCGATTTCCTTGCGCAATGTTTCAACGACGCTCAAATCGCGGAAGGTCTCCACCCCGCCGATTACCTTGCCCGATTGGTCTTTTAGCAAAGCACTGCTCACGCTGATCGGAACTTCTTTGCCGTCGGCGCGAAGAATTAAAACCGGACGATTTACGACCGGCTTTCTGGTCTCCATGGTGGATTTGAGCGCGCAACCCGATTCACAGATGTTGGCCCGGAAGACTTCGCAGCAGGGACGCCCTATCGCTTCTTCGGCCGAAACGCCGGTGATCTGCCGCGCCGCCCGGTTGAAAAAGGTGATCCGCCAATCGGCGTCCACGGTAAACACCCCGTCCGCGATGCTGTTCAAAATTATTTCGGTTTCAGGCGATATAGCCGATTGCACCACATCCGTCTTCCTGGCCATAACACACTTTCCGTTTCACCCCGGCCCTCATCGGGTATGAACATCGTTTAATAGCCTAGGCCGCGGGAATTCTGCCCGCTTTTCCCACGGCAATTTCGTGCAGCGGGACGATAATGTCGGCCATCTCCCGGATCTTTTTGGCGCTGTCATAAGCTGCGAGTGCATCGGTGTGGACCCCGGAAGGCACACTGGGTCCATCGGCCGGAAAGTTCAGTCCATTGCAGCAAAATCCGGTGATAATCGCTTTCCCGCCCGCCGTGTTCACAGCTACCGACTGACCTCCGGGAGTGTGCCCCGGGGAGAAGATCAGATCGATTCCATCCATCAGGTTTACATCCCCTTCCACCAGTTCGACATTCAAACCGTCCAGAATGTCCGAATAGTATCGGTGGTCCAGGGGATGGGGGTTCAGAAAAAAGTCATACTCCGCCTTTTGCACGATTATTTTCGCCCCCGTGCATTTCGGATCGTTTTCGCAGTGATCGTTGTGCAAATGGGTGTGAATGATGATATCCACGTCCTCGGGCCGCAACCCGTGGTCGCCAAGGGCCTCCTCGAATTCCTGGATCTTCAGGCCGTATTCACGCCCCACATGCTCGGGCACCACAAATTGTTCGAGGCCGGTATCGACCAGAATAACCTCTTTAGCCCCCTTTATCAGGAAAGCATAAATGGGTATCCAGATGCGTTTGCCGTATCCCCGCAGGTAGGTCATGATCCCCTGATCGGTTTCATTGGCCCCTATCACCAGAGGGTAAATGACATATTCCTTCATCTCCACCTCCTTTGTAGCGCTGCAATTCAGCCGGGAAAGAAACTCTCCTGGTCCATTTCCTTATCCACTCCGCCCTCGATACGAAGGGCAAGCCCCCCGGCCAGGACCTTCGCCACTTTGCTCCTGGCCGCTTCCAGGATCCTTCCGAATGTCTGGCGGGAAATCCCCATCTTTTCGGCGGCCTGTTCGTGATAAAGCCGCTCGAGGTCGGCCAGCCGAATGGCTTCGAACTCGTCCATGGACAAAACCACCTCCTCAAGGGAGGAGATGCGGACCCCACAGGGCTTGAAAATCCTGCAATCCAACTCCCAAGCGATCCTGCGGCAACATTTCGGGCGGGCCATACTTTCACCTCGTTTTCTCCATTATGAGCATATGCCCATAATTTGGCAAACGAAAAAACCTGCTCCACTCTTTCCAG
>JARLHP010000307.1 GCA_031292195.1 Syntrophobacteraceae bacterium | reverse complement strand
TGGCGGTGGGAAAGGACCAGAAGATCGACAGGCAGGCCATTACGCCGGCCAGCCCCAGGGTGGCGGAAAAGACCGCTATGCAGGTGTCCGCCGCGAAACCGGCGCTCAGCATGAGCCCCAGTCCGGCCACCAGCCCGCAGACAAGCGTATGCCAACGCCGCTCCAGCATCAGATCCGAACTTCGCCCGGCCCACAGCATCCCTGCTATGGCCAGACCGTTAGGGACCGCGGTAAGCAGGCCGATACGCAACTCGCTCCCCACCCCGCTGCTCTTGATCATCTGGGGAAGCCAGAAACTGAAACCGTAGAGCCCCGATACGAAACAGAAGTAGACCACCCCGAAAAACCACACCCTCCACTCCACCAGTCCGTCCTTCAGCGAATGGTGGGTCTTGGCCTCCTTTTCCGCGGCGATATTGTTTGCCAGGAGCTTTTTTTCGTCCCGCTCAAGCCACCCGGCGGACTCTATGGAGTCATCGAGGTAGAAAAGCGTGGCGACACCCAGCACGACGGAGGGTATGCCTTCCAGCAAAAAGAGCCACTTCCATCCGGCCAGACCGGCCGTACCCGTAAAGGTCTGCATGATCCACCCGGAAATGGGGCTGCCCACCAGTCCGGCCACCGGAATGGCCGTCAGGAACATGGCGGTTATATGCGCGCGCCTTTCTTCGGGATACCAGTAGGTCAGGTAGAGTATGATGCCGGGGAAAAATCCCGCTTCCATTACTCCCAGCAGAAAGCGGCAAGCATAGAAGCTGGAGGAAGACCGGGAGAACATGGCGGCGGAGCACACCAGGCCCCAGGTTATCATGATGCGGCCGATCCATTTGCGGGGGCCGAACTTTTCGAGTAGCAGGTTGCTTGGGACCTCGAACAGGAAGTAGCCCAGAAAAAAGATGCCCGCCCCCAGCCCGTAGACCGTATCGCTTAGAGCCAGATCCTTTTGCATCTGAAGCTTGGCAAAACCGACATTGACCCGATCCAGAAAGGAGAAAATATAACAGAGAAACAGAAACGGAATAAGCCGCAGCGACACTTTCGAATAGATCGATTCCATCTGACGGGCTACTGCTTCCGGAACCGAACCCGAAAGCGACCTCTCCATTGCCGCCTCCTTAAAAAAACCTACTCTGGGCCTTCCGGCCCGATGAAACCCGGCCGTCCACCAGGTTACCAGATCACCCGAACGCCCCCGAGATCTTGCAGAGAAAAATCGAGCGTGTGTGTGAGCGACCCCATGAACATCATGTTCTTTGGAATTTCCAGCTCCCGGGACAGCCCCTCCACCGTTTCCGGGGAAAAGGCATTCTTGCGCGCCATGTATTCAATGGTCATGTGAGGAAACAGTTCCCGGATAATCCCGATGTTTCGGTGAAGTCTCAGGTCGTCTTCCGGGTTATCTTCCGTAAACAACCTGCACACCAGGATGTTCCGGCAGTCCTCGTTTCTGTTTATGTAATCGAATGCCTTGAACATCCGAGGCAGAGTTCCCCATCCCACAAAGACCACCACCCGCACATTTGTGATAGCCTCTATGTGCTCGTGTACACCCAGGCGCCACCGGGAAACCCTTCCCAGCGCGTGGTCTATCATGGTCAGCACCATCTTCAAAATGGGGATTCGAAAATACATGAAGAGGTACCCGATGACCGCCGGCACGAAATAGATGGCAAAATACTCCAGAAAACGGAAATCGATGAACAGGTTGCCTACGATTCCCGCCGTCGTGGCCAAAGCACCCAGCACCACCGTAATCCAGCCCGCGTTGTAGGTTCTTTTGAGCTCGCGGCGATTGACCCTTAGCAAAATGTTGGCGATGGCAAAAAAAGTCATTACACCCAGAAAGGAAATGGTGTAGACCCCGGCCAGGGAAAGCAACTCCCCGTGGGTAAGATACAATATGGAAATGCACAGCGTCAGGAAGCTCAGGACAATCACCGGATAGCTGTTTCGTCTGGTCTTCTTCAATAGAATTTGGGGGAAGCACTGGTCGAGGGTCATCCGGTGTATGAGGCCCCCAAATCCGATATAGCTGGTCAGAACCGAACCCGAGAGCACCAGGAAGGCATCCCAGACGATAAGAGTGTGCAGTGTGTGGCCTCCCACCTTGAGCCCCAGCACCGATATCAGGTCTCCCTGGTGGGAGACGATTTCCGGGATCGGCAAAACCCCCAGGGCCAGCAGGGCTATGAGGGGATTAAAGATGGTCACCGCGATCCACATGTTTTGGAGAGTAAGGCGAAACACGCCCGGTTTCTGATGTTCCACATAATTGGCCGAGCTTTCAAATCCGGTGACTCCCAGCATTGCGGCCGAAAAACCGAGAAAAAGCGACTTGGCCCAATTGTCAAGGTGGCCGAACTGGTGCCAGTTGAGCGACCACATATGCGGCAGGGGCACCGAGACCAGAATCCAGAGCACAAAAAAGCTAAGGGTCCCAAGGTGAAGCAGAAAAATAGCGAGGGCCACTTTCGAAGATTCCGTAATGCCCATAATGGTCAGCACGGCGAAGGCTACCAGGATGAGCGTGGTCACCTCCATCGGCGGAAGCACGGGAAAAAGACCTCTCAGGTATTCCGCCGCGGTTTTGGCCGAAATTACCGCCGTAGCCAGGTAAGAGAGCATGGTGAGGCAGGAGGCAAGAGAAGCGTCGAACTTCCGCGTGGAGTTCAAAAGCGCATTGTAGACTCCCCCATCCAGAGGCAGGGCTTCCACCACCTCGGTGTAGATCTTTTTGTAGAGATAGAGGACTCCCGCGGCCAGCAGCAAAGCCACGGGCGCCAGGATCCCCGCGTATACAATGGCGATGCTCGAAACATAAAGACAAGAGGATGTGATATCGTTGCCACAAATAGCGGTGGCGGTCCAAGCT
Organism: Syntrophobacteraceae bacterium; assembly: GCA_031292195.1. Classification (GTDB taxonomy): domain Bacteria; phylum Desulfobacterota; class Syntrophobacteria; order Syntrophobacterales; family Syntrophobacteraceae; genus SbD1. The sequence continues at coordinate 28,977 of JARLHP010000307.1, read as the reverse complement.
CCCAACCGTTTGTCTTTTGCCTTACTGCCCCGAAGAATCGCCTCCGGAGATTCACCACCCGTAGCGGCAATCGCCGACCCGGTATTGGCCGGATCAGATTTCACCAATTTCAATGAACGCCAGTTCATTTCTCCCCCAAAGCGGCTTGTGAATTCCAAATACCTTTTGCAGACGAACCGTCTGCCCCGAAATGGCGCGTGTGCTCAAACTTCTGAATCGGCAACTTTGTGCGATGCCTTGAGCCGTAAGGAGAAAAGACGCATCGCGCGGGTTTCTCCCCCTCGTTTGCGACAATGGTTCATTGAGTCTTTATTTCGGACAGGTCGTCCGCAGCTGAGGGATTTATCCTCGGGGATAGTGCCTTCTCGGACAAAGAGGCATTGTATTAGTTGAGACCAGGTGTGTCAAACACGATGCGAGAAGGGAACAGGGCAATTTCACGAAATTCTGATTATTCCCTTCGCGACTTCGCCCGGGAAGACTTTTCGACACAACTCCTTACAGACAGATATAAGATTGGGCTAAGCGAACAAGAACTTTTCAGAGCGGGGGAGCGTCTCCTCCGCGCCCCCCGGGATTCGGCGCCTGGCCGCAGGCCGCCGCCGAAAGGCCAAACTGAGCCGCGAAGCGGCGAGGGGGTGTGGGGGCCACTGTCCCCGCGCTATTTATTCTTTTAAAAGCTCCCCACGTTCCCGGGTGGCCCGGACACACAGCGTCCGGGGCGCGATGCGCCGGGAGAGGGTTCGGTCGGTGCTTTTTATTCGTCCCATACGTCCTATAACGTCCTATGCCTTATATTTTTTTTAAGATACAAGGTCGGGCTAAGCGGAGCGTTGGGGGTAGGGTGGGCAAAAGCGAAGCGTTGCCCACCGGAAAGTCCCGTATGTATGGCCAAGCCCTGCAGGTTGGGGTGAGCATGCGCGAACCCCAACAGGATTGCGCTGCAACTGGCGCCCCGGTAAATCCCATACCTTGCTCTTTTAAGATACAAGGTTGGGCTAAGGCTGTAGGTTGGGCTAAGCGGTAGCGCAGCCCAACAAGAACCTTTCAGAGTTTCTAATGTCGCCCCGGGACACCCGCAGACCGTGAAAAATCCCTGGTTTACGCTTGGCAATCCCGGCTGCGGCGGCACGCAGCCTTCGTCTCATGCACATAGAGAGCCTTACGGCAGGGCGGAGAGTCGCTTTTCACTGGTGGCGTCAGTCTATACCGTATTTCCCGGTGATGGTCCGCCAGTTGGCGTTCCGGGTTATACACGTCGCTAAATTTCCACAACATTTTAACAAAATTGGTGTGGCCGCGAAGACAGAGTGAAGCCGCCATTCCGAAAACATCCCAAAGTCCTTTCAATCCAAGATGTTTCCGGTTGAGAACACCCTGAGTGCTTACCAGCTCTTCGTAAAACTTCTTCAAGGGTAGCCTGGTGGGCTTTACCGCATGCTGGATGTCGTAGAGACGATAATCCAGCGTGGTAAGCTCGGGGGCTTCCTTGTGCCAGACTTCCGTACCGGGGTAAGGTGTATTGATCGTCAGGTGAACAATCTCCGGAACGCTTATCGCCCAGTTGCGCACCACCTCGAAACGCTTTTCATCCCAGTCGGGATCGGCAATTATATTGAGCGCCACTACCAGCCCGATTTTTCTCGCCGCTTCCAGCGCCTTGAAATTTCCGCCCGTATCGGTTCTTTTGCGCAGCCGCCTGAGCGTCTCCTCATCGATGGCTTCAATCCCCAGAAATATGTTGGTCAGTCCCAGCCTTTTCCAGTAGGCGAAAAGATCGAGGTTGCGCAGCAACACATCGGCTCTGGTTTCCAGGTAATAGCGTTTCCGTATGTTTCGCCTCTCAATTTCCCGGCCGATCGCCAGCCCTTGATCCGGATCGACAAAGGCCACATCGTCGGTGATAAAAACATTGGGCTCCGAGATGGCCGCCAAATTTTGGGCCGCAATCCGCGGGTCGACCGTCCGATATTTTTGACCGTAAAAGGTCCAAGCGCTGCAGAAGGAACAATCCCATTGGCAACCGCGGGCAAACTCAATGGAGGCGCAAGGATCAAGACCCCCGATAAAGTACTTGCGCCTTTTGCGGGTCAAATCCCGGGCAGGTTTCAACTGATTGATATCGGAGATCAGTTCCGGCTTGGGCCCCCTGCCGTCGTGCGCCACCACGCCGGGGATTTTATGAAAGGTTGTGGCGGGCAGAGATTCAAGCAATCGAACGGTGGTCAGCTCTCCTTCTCCCACCACGACACAGTCGATGGCTTCCTGCGCATGTTCCAATATGCTTTCCGGGATGAAGGACGCGCTGTGGCCGCCGACAAAGATAAAAGATTTCGGAAGAATTTGGCGCGTGACCTTAGCCAGGTCGATTACTTCAGGAACGTTTGCGAAATAGTTTAGAGAAAACCCTATTGCCTGCGGGCCGAAGTGCGGCAGTTCCTGTAAGTACTCTTTATGGGAAAATACCTGCAGGTCCAGCAGTCTTACCTCGTGGCCCTCCAGGCGGATGGAGCGGGCGATCGACTCCAATCCAAGCGGCTCCAGTCGCAGAAAGATTTCCGAGTACATCAAGGCGCTCGGGTGGACAAGAAGGACTTTCATGGGCGAGATCCCGTTTGTAAGGAGGTTTGCTCAATTCACCTTCGAACATGATAATTCTCCCTCGAGGCAAATGCATCCGCGGATGCTTAACCAGTCAGTTGACGAAAGCCGACTTGACACGGTGTCACGTCACACAGTATCCAATGTTACAGTTTGACGCTCAGCCTTTTTTTCTGCCACCAAACTTTAACACCCTGGTTTTTCAGCTCTTTTTCGCTCATCTTCCCTACCGGCACAATTATTGATAGGCAGACCCCGGGCTGAAGCCCTCCGAATACTCGTAGGATACTCGGTATGGAAAAGTTTAATACGGATCGTGATGGAGGAAGCGCAGTGAACATTTGGAAAAATTCAGGGACAGGCGGCAACAGTCACATTTGGGGAAAGGCGGCAAGTTGCGCCGGCATCTTGCTTTTAGGCATCTGTCTATCGTTGCCTTCCCGAGCCGGCGATCAAACAGACATAAAGTTGACCGCGGCCGAAAAGAATAAGCTGGACACCTTCTTCAGTAACTTTTCAGAAGTGGCCATGGAGAGTTTCAAGCAAAATTCCTTGAGCCGGGACACTTTATTGAAATTCGCACTGGATCATATTTTGTATAACGACTACAAGTCGCTCAAAACTTGCGATCACGGAAACGCAGTGATCATTCCCCTGGCCATGGTGGACAGGGTGACACAGAGATACTTCGGCCGGAAGGTCGAAAAGGATCGCAAGCCACAGTACCAGATTCCCGCCGCTTCGGGAGAGGCCCACTGGTTTTCGCAAATCTCAAAATTGACACGGGTCGGCACGGATCTCTTCCGGGCGACCGGGGTGATTTACGTGACGGGTTCCGGCAGCACAGTGGATGCTCACGCCAATCCGGCCTCCTATAAGAAGTCCGGAGAAGACGAAGTGGACCGCCAGGCGACTTTCTCGGCCTTAATCAAGAAGGTCGGGACCGCAAAGACCCGGTACATCCTCATAGAGTATCAATGTTCATAGGAAGTCCAGCAAAGCTGGCCCTGCTGGATTACCCCATTATGGTCACGAGGGACAGAGCTGAAAGGGAAGAACTATGAATAATAACACTAATGTAGCTGGCGTAGGATGGCAACAAGCGACTCAACTGGAATCGGTGCTGCTCTTTTAGAGCGACCCTCGTGATCCCGGAGGGATCAAAGCCATTAGCCGGGGGTTGAGGCCGTGAGGCCGATACCCCCGGAAAGGAACGATAAAGAAGGAGACGACCCCGTGAGGGGTCGCAGATCAGAACCATCAATCAAGATATCTCTGAGAGCCGCTGTAGGATGGGTGCAACGCAGTGAAACCCATCTGTTTGACGCGTCCTGAAAGCGGGTGGCACAGGCAAGCATTGCCTGTGCCCAAGGCAAGAGGGTTTCTATGATTATCGCAGCAATTTTGGACAGGCCTTGGAGCGGTGCTGCTCTTTTAGAGCGACGATCCCGATCCCGGAGGGATCAAAGCCATTAGCCGGGGGTTGAGGCCGTGAGGCCGATACCCCCGGAAAGGAACGAAAAAGAAGAAGACGACCCCGTGAGGGGTCGCAGATCAGAGACCCCGTGAGGGGTCGCAGATCAGAGACCCCGTGAGGGGGCGCAGATCAGAGACCCCGTGAGGGGGCGCAGATCAGAACCATCAATCCAGATATCTCTAATCCTATTAAATCCCCGTCTTTTCGAGGAATTCCGGGCCCAAAGGACAAGAGGGCTATTGGGCGATTCCAACAATAGCATGCAAACCCTCTCGCCTTCGGCACAGGCAATGCCTGCCCGTGCCACCCCGCGGCGTGCCGCCGCCGGGATTGCCATGCCCGGGCACGGGAGCGCAACCCATCAGACAAATCTTGAACGCAACCTGGTATCAGACCGGGAAACAAGACATCTGGTCGTGGGTCAAATAGATCTGTAAACCGGGGCGATTCATGAGGCAATGTCCGCGAAATGCGGCTTTTGGCGCCGCGCTCCAACCATCCGGCGGTCCTACAGGGCTTTACGCACCCAGCCGGCCACAATCGCAGCGTAATCCGGGTCGGTTATCTCCACGCGCGGCCTGCCCCCGGGCCCTCTTTTTATAGCCACGTGGCCGGCGGCCAGCCAGTTGATGACCTGGGAGTAGACTTCATACTCGAGCGACAGGCCACGGTTTCGGATCTTTTCGATATCCTCACCGGGCCATACCGGGTAGACGGCCTGGGCGATGATGGGGCCGGTGTCTTCGCCTTCGTCTACGAAGTGCACGGTTACCCCGCCCCATTTACAGCCGTATTGGAAGGTGTCTTCGTAGCCGCTCCGGCCGGGAAAAGCCGGGAGGAGCGCGGGGTGAATATTTATGATCTTCGGGCCCTCATGGTTCATGTGACCGATGAAGTAAGGACTTAGCAACCGCATAAACCCCGCCAGGCAGACATAATCGGGCCGGAAGGCTTCGATTCGGAGGGCGAGTTCGCGTTCTGCCAGGACCAGCCTCGCCAACCGGGCCAACCGCTCGGACGGATCGGGATTTTTGATTATTTTCTGCCTGCGGTCCAGATCGGCCAGATCGACAAATCGTTCAGCCTGTTTTACGGGGGACTGCGCGGAAATCTTGTAATCGATGTGCAATGCGGGAATACCGGCCCTCTCGGCCCTCTTCAAACCGAAAGCTTCGGGATTATCGCTAAGCACCACGGCGATTTCGGCATCGAGCGTCCCCGCGGCGGACCGGTCCAGCATCGCCTGCAGGTTCGTACCGCCGCCGGAGATGAGCACGGCCAATCGCGGTTTTCGGGGATCGGATGAATTCATCGCTTCCACGACCTCAACAAAAGTAGTTCACCGCATTCCGAAAGAGCTTGATCCCCTCGCCTTCTTCGGGAATCGGCTTATGCTCGCGCCTGTATTTTTCTCTTAGAAAAGTCCAGTCCGGGTGGTTGGTGAAATGGTTGAAGGCCTCGGGATGAGGCATGAGACCGGCCACCCTTCCCGAGTGGTCGCAAATCCCGGCGATATCTTCCACCGAACCGTTGGGGTTATGGGGAAATTCGCCTGCGGCGAGGCTGCCCTCTGGCCTGGCGTAACGCAGAAAAACCTGCCCGCCCGAGTTGAGCTTTTCGATAACGGCCGGTTCGGCGAAAAACTTTCCCTCGCCGTGGCGGATGGGCAGTTCGATCGTCTCTATGCCGGAGGATAAAACGCAGTGGGACGCGGAGTTGACCGCGAGGGTTACCCACTGGTCGCGAAATCCCCCGCAGTCGTTGGCGATGAGCGCCACTTCCCGGTTCAATACGCCTGCCTGGAAGCCGGGCAGAATCCCCAGGTTCACCAGCACCTGGAACCCGTTGCATATGCCTATCACAATGCCGCCGCTCTCCACGAAGGCCGAAATCTGGTCCTGGAGACGATGCTTCAACCGCATGGCCATGATTACGCCCGCCCCGTGGTCGTCACCCCAGGAAAATCCCCCTCCCACCACGAAAATCCGGTAGGCGCCAAGGGACTTCTCGCCTCCAATCAGGCTGTTTAAGTGCACTCTTTCCACTTCCGCCCCCGCAACCTGAAGGGCATGGGAGGTTTCAAGATCGCAATTGAGGCCGAACCCCGTCATGACGAGCGCTTTTACCATTGTCAACTCGAACTCCCCGGGGCCTGCTATTCCAGGCCGATGTCTTTCCTGTAGTAAATTCCTTCGAAACCGACTTTTTCCATCTCCGCCAGACCCTTTTGCCTTGCCTCCCCCAGGGTGCTTCCCGAACTGACTATGCACAGCACTCTTCCCCCGGTGGTTACCAGGCGGCCGGAAGAGTCGACTTCGGTGCCGGAATGGAAAACGAGGCAGCTTGGATCGATATTTTCGACACCCTCTATGGGCAGGCCGATCTTGTAGCGATCCGGATAGCCCTTGTACCAGCCCTTCTTGCCTTTGGTCTTGCCGCTGGTGGCAATGAGGCACAGCCGGTAGGCCGGGTCCCACTCGGGTTTGATCTCACTCAGACGGCCGGTCAGGATGGCTTCGCTGATGTCCACCAGGTCGGTTCGAAGCCTCGGAAGTATCACCTGGGCTTCCGGGTCTCCAAGGCGAATGTTGATCTCCAGAACGTAGGGGATGACTTCCTTTTCCTCTTCGACCAGCATCAGCCCCAGGTAGAGGACCCCTCGGTAGACAATGCCGTATTTTTCCCGCACCCCGTTTATGAGCGGCTCGGCAACCTTGGACATGATGGTTTTAACCAGGGAGTCGTCCAGCCAGGGATGAGGCGAATAGGAGCCCATACCCCCGGTGTTTTTTCCCTCGTCGTTTTCCCGGGCGCGCTTGTAGTCCTGCGCCGCGACCATCGGCACGATCGTATAACCGTCGGTGAAACAAAAAAAGGAAAGCTCCCGGCCGTAGAGCCGTTTTTCGATATCGACCCTTTGTCCCGCATCACCGAAGACGCGCTCTTCCATGATCTGGCGGACCGCTTCCTCGGCTTCCCCGACCGAATCGCACACCAGTGAGCCTTTGCCCGCCGCAAGCCCGTCAGCCTTCACCACCACCGGGTATCCCACGCTTCGAATGTAATCGCGGGCCTTGTCCGGATCGCTGAAATTTTCAAATTCCGGAACAGGAATCCCCAGTTCGCGCATCATCGTCTTGGCGTCGCATTTACTGGACTCGAGCCTGCTCGCCTTGCTGTCCGGGCCTATGATCGGAAGGCCGCGCGCTTGAAAAAGGTCGGCTATTCCGGCGGAAAGCGGCTTTTCCGGCCCGACGAAAGTGAGATCTATGCGCTCTTTCCGGGCGAAATCGGCCATCTCCTCAATGGTTTTGAGGTTTACGCACTCGGCTGTTCGGGCTATCCCCCCATTACCATGAGCGACGTAGACCCGGCTAACCCGCGGACTGTTTCTAAATTTCCAGGCGATTGCGTGGTCTCTGCCACCCGAGCCAATTACTAATACTTTCATCTGTAAGCCTGTCGATTTTGTTAACTTTTGCCTTCCCGCTATTTACCTTCGCCGGTCTTGGCCCTCAGATATTCGCAGATGTTGGCATCATAGCTGCTCGTTGAGCAAAAGGCTTTGCAGGCCAGACGCAGACTGGTCTCTTCCGATATGGCGCCTTTAAGCGACTCCATTTCCCGGATGATTTCGGGATAATCGGACGGGTCTGTCACCACCGCGACGAACCGGTTGTTTTTGGCCGCCGCACGGATAAGGGTCGGCCCGCCGATATCGATGTTTTCTATGGCCTCTTCCAGCGTACATCCCGGACGGGCGACGGTTTTTGCGAAGGCATACAGGTTCACTACCACCATGTCGATCGGCTCGATGCCGTGCTTTGCCATGGTCGAAGCATGCGCCTCGTTATCCCGGATGCCCAGAATACCGCCATGGATTTTGGGGTGAAGCGTCTTCACCCGGCCGTCGAGCATTTCCGGAAATCCGGTGTAATCCGATACCTCGGCAATCTCGATCCCGGCCTCCCGAAGCCCTTTGGCCGTGCCCCCGGTCGAGAGCAACTGCACGTCAAACCCTCGAAGCGCCCTGCCGAAACCAGCCAGCCCGCTCTTATCGGTCACGCTCAACAACGCGCGGCGAATAAAAAACATTCTCCCCTCCTTATTTGGTGACTAGTGACTCGTGACTCGTGATTAGTTAAAAGCAGTGATAAGAGCCGTGACTCGAATCACCAGTCACTAATCACCCTCATTTGGTGACTAGTGACTAGTGACTAGTGACTAGTGACTCGTGACTCGTGATTAGTTAAAAGCAGTGATAAGAGCCGTGACTCGAATCACCAGTCACTAATCACCGTTTTTAACCAGTCACGAATCACGAATCACGAGTCACGGCTCTTATCACGAGTCACGGCCTTAATAATTTTTCAAAAAGCTTGTTAGCCTCTATAACCACGACCGCGTCGTCGGGAAGCTTAACGGTGGGTTTACCCTCCATGTCGAACCGGGAAATCATCGGGTCGGCGGGCAGGCAGGCGATCCCTTCGCAGCCGAAAATGCGAAGGACCTCCTCGGGCCACTCCGAGATCGCCTCCCGGATCTGGTTTACCACCAGCACGGTCCGGGCGACCTTCATGGGCAGCGTCTTCACCAGTTCGGCGATGCGGCATGCGGCCGAAAGCCCTCTTCTGCTGGGGTCGGACACCAGCACCAGCAGATCTATGTCTTTCTGGTTGAGGCGGCTGAAATGCTCCATACCAGCCTCGTTGTCGATCACGATGTACTGGTAGTTTCCTATGAGACGCTCGATCAGGGTAGTGAGAAGATTGTTCGCCGCGCAATAGCAGCCCGGGCCTTCGGGACGGCCCATGGCGATCAGGTCGAATTCCGCGGTCTCGATGAGGGCCTGTTCGACCTTCATCTCCATGTATATGTCCTTGGTCATGCCCGTAGGCACTTTTGTCCTCATGTCTTCGCGGGCATCGGAAAGAGTCTCCTCCAGAACCACGCCCAGGACTTCGTTCAGATTCGAATTGCAATCGGCGTCTATGGCCAGCAAGGGCTTCATACCATGATTGAGCATGTACCGGATCAGAAGACCGGCTATGGTGGTCTTCCCTGTCCCGCCTTTTCCCCCCAGTGCAATGGCAAAACTCAATTTCGCCTCCTGTAATATCTTTCTCCATCGGGCTCAGACCGGCCGACGCCCCGGGAAAAATAGTGAAAATGACCAAATTTCAAAGCAGCTCCCCGTGCCCCGCCCCGGAAACGATGCAAAACCATTTTCTCTTCGCGTCTTCGCGTCTTCGCGTGAGAAAATTTTCGCTCTTCGCGTGAGAAAACTTAGGCGCCTGCGGTTTTTTCCGCACGAACCCGATTCACCAACTGAAGAAGGTTGTCGAGTATCCCGTTTATGAAAGCGCCGGAATCGGGGTTGCCAAAAGTTTTTCCAAGGTCGATGGCTTCGTTTATGGACACTTTTGGCGGGATTTCCGGGCAGTGCAGCATCTCGAAAAGGGCTATCCGAAGCACGTTCCTGTCGATTATGGACATCCTCTCCAGACGCCAGTTCGCGGACGCTGTGATGATCATGTTGTCCAGTTCGTCGCGGTGGAAATGAACGCCGTTTAGGAGGTGCTCGGCAAACGGACGGACTGCCTCGGAGAGTTCGGGATTGCCGTCCTCGCCGTCCGAAGCCAGTTCAATATAGGAATCGATGCCCTCCTCCGGAGACTGTGAAGTCACCTCCATCTGGTAGAGCATCTGCAATGCGATCTCTCTGGATTTACGCCGTTGGCCCATTCTAAAAAAACCCAATTCAATCTGAAAAAACTTTTGGCGGGCTTCGCCGCGCGTAGCCCGCCCTACAGCGCTCAGGCCGACATCTGCTTCATCAGGTTGGCCATCTCGATGGCCGCGTAGGCCGCATCCCAGCCCTTGTTGCCCGACTTGCTCCCGGCCCGTTCGATCGCCTGCTCGATGGTGTCGGTGGTGAGCACGCCAAAACTGATCGGAACGCCCGCTTCCATGGCCACGGAGGCGATCCCCTTGGACACTTCCGCCGCCACGTAATCGAAATGAGGAGTCGCTCCCCGGATTACAGCCCCCAGGCAGATTATCGCGTCGTATTTGCCGCTTTCCACCGCTTTTTTGGCCACCATGGGGATTTCAAAGGCCCCTGGGACCTTGAAGACGTCTATACTTTGCTCATCGGCCCCGCTCCTTTTGAGGGCGTCGACCGCCCCGCCCAGAAGCCGGTCACCGATAAAATCGTTAAATCGGCTGACCACGATTCCGAACCTCAGGCCCTTAGCCAGCAGTTTTCCTTCGAAAACCCTCATGAAGATTTCTCCTCCCCGGATATGCAGCTCAATATATGACCCATTTTAAGGCACTTGGTGCTAAGGTACTCGCGATTGCACTCGTTTGGCGAAATTTCGAGCGGCACTCTGGCCGTTACGGTTATGCCGTAGCCCGTAAGCCCCACGATTTTGGTGGGATTGTTGGTCATCAGCTTCATTTTCTTGATGCCAAGATCGACCAGCATTTGCGCGCCGATTCCATAATCGCGCAAATCGGCTTCGAACCCCAGCGCCTCGTTGGCCTCCACCGTATCGTAGCCCTGTTCCTGCAGAGCGTAGGCCTTGATCTTGTTCACTATGCCTATCCCACGCCCCTCATGATTGCGCATGTAGAGAAGAACGCCTTTTCCGACCCGCCCGATCTGGGTGAGGGCCGCACGGAGTTGCGCGCCGCAATCGCAGCGAAGAGAACCCAAAACATCTCCCGTGAGGCATTCCGAATGGACCCGCACCAGCACGTCGTCTTCCGGGGTGATGTCCCCTTTTACCAGCGCCAGGTGGCAGTATTCGTCGATATCGTTGGTGTAGGCAATTATCTTGAATTCGCCTCCAAACGAACTGGGCAGCGTGGCCGTGGCCGCCCGGTGGACGAACAGCTCGGTTTGCATCCGGTAGTTGATGAGGCTGGCGATGGTTACGATTTTCAGGTCATGTTCTCTCGCAAAGCCATCCAGGTCGGGCATCCGCGCCATGGTCCCGTCTTCGTTCATGATCTCGCAAATGACCCCGGCGGGCTTCATTCCGGCGATCCTGGCCAGATCGACCGACCCCTCGGTCTGGCCGGTCCTTACCAGGACCCCGCCTTTTTTGGCGCGAAGCGGAAAAATGTGACCCGGGCTCACCAGGTCCTCAGGCTTCACATCGTCGCCGATGGCGGTGAGGATGGTGTGAGACCTGTCCGCGGCGCTGATGCCCGTCGTTACCCCTTTGCGCGCCTCGATGGAGACGGTGAACGCCGTTTGGAATGGCGACTTGTTCTTGGTGACCATCATCGGGAGGTCAAGCCGATCGACCATTTCGGGCGAAAGAGCAAGGCAGATCAGACCGCGCCCGAACCTGGCCATGAAGTTAACCGCTTCAGGCGTAACCGTTTCCGCGGCGATGCACAAATCGCCCTCGTTCTCACGATCTTCATCATCGACCAGTATGATCGGCTTACCCAGTCGAATATCCTCGAGAGCCTCGGGAATCGTCGCCAAAGGCATCTTCGTTTTCTCCTTCCCCAAAAAAACCGTGGTGAATAATTTTCCCGCGCGATGCCCCCAAAACAATTTTCTGACGCCAAAGACGCGGAGATAATAGTTGTTTTTATATCGTAAACACCGGCTCCACAAAGCCGCTGACCTATAACATAAAAGGAACAATCACTTCAAGGCGGCCCGACTCTTTACGCAAATCCGTGGCGCCTGAGCAAATCGAGGTCTACCCCTTTTGCACCCTCGTTTTCCGTAGCTGGGTCTTCCCGCAGGCTCACCAGCCTCTGGACGTATTTACCGATCAGGTCGGTCTCGATATTAACTTCCGCACCGATCCGCAGATCCGCCAAGGTGGTCATGGAGGCCGTGTGAGGAACCACGTTCACATCGAAACCGGTGCGGGAGACGCCGTTGACCGTCAGGCTGATCCCGTTTACCGCGATCGAGCCTTTCTCGATCACGAACCTGGCAATTTCGCTCGACACCTCGAAGGCCAGCCGCAAGGATCTCCCCTCGATCTTTCGCTCCCTCAAGACCCCGATCCCGTCAACATGACCGCTCACCAGGTGCCCGCCCAGGCGATCACCCAGCCTCAGGGCCCTCTCCAGGTTTACCCGGCTCCCGGAGACTTTAGCCCCGAGTGTCGTTCTGGCCAGCGTTTCAGCCGAGACATCGGCCCCGAAAGAACTGGAGTCGAAATCGACCACCGTAAGGCACGCCCCGTCAACCGCTATGCTTTCCCCCAGGACCGGTTCGCCCATCCGGAAAGCGGGGCTTATCACCATGCGCGAATCCGGCCCGTGACGCTCCGTACGCAGCAGCGTCCCAGTCCCCTCTATAAGACCGGTAAACATGACCCTCTAACTCCTCTTGCCGGACCAACCCAGGTCGAACATCAATGCAGCCGCTCCCGGAGTCTGCCGTTAACCAGCAGGTCCTCTCCCAATTTGCGGACATTCAGTCCATGCGCCTTGACGCAATCGATCATCTTCGGCTTGGGAGCGCCTGCAACCATCGAGACCCCGCCCGGATCGCCCAGAATCTTTGGCGCATAGAAAAAATAGAATTCGTCCGCCTGGCCGCTGTCCATAAAAGACCCCAGCACATGCCCGCCGCCTTCCACCAGGAGACTGGACATCCGGTTTTGCCCCAGTTCCTGGAGAAGACCGACCACCTCGACGCCCCCATTTTTCCCGGCCGGAAGTCGTATCACCCGCGCCCCCGCCCGCTTGAGAACTTCTTCCCGGGCCGCGGGGGCTTCCAGGCCGCACACCACCCACACCGGAGAAGAAGACATCGTGGAAACCAGCAGGCAATCGGGCGGAATTCTCAAATCACTGTCCAAAACGATTCGCACCGGTTGCCGGCATTTTTTCTTTCCGGGCAGCCGGGCGGTCAATTGGGGGTCATCGGCCAGCACCGTTCCGATGCCCACCACTATCCCGTCCACCCGCGAGCGGATCAGGTGGCCAAACCGGCGGGCGGACTCCCCGGTGATCCACTTGGATTCGCCGGTCGATGTGGCGATAAAGCCGTCAAGTGTGGCTGCGGACTTGAGTATTACGTACGGAAGCCCGGTGGTCACATGTTTGATGAACGGCTGATTGATCTGCCGGCATTCCTGCTCGAAAACACCCCCCCGCACTTCCACCCCGGCCTGTCTCAAAGTTTGGCCCCCTCCGCCCGCCACATCCGGGTTCGGGTCGCCCATGCCGAAGACCACCCGCGCCACCCCGGCCTCCAGGATCGCCCTGGTGCAGGGAGGGGTTTGCCCGTAATGGTTGCACGGTTCGAGCGTCACGTACAGGACCGAGCCCCGCGCCGCCGGGCCCGCCTCCGCAAGGGCGTTTACCTCCGCGTGCGGGCCGCCGAACTCTTTATGATAACCCTTTCCGACAATGGAGTCCCCACTTACGACAACCGCCCCAACCTGGGGGTTGGGGCTGGTCATGCCGGCGCCCAGGACCGCCAGGCGCAGAGCTTTTTTCATGAAAAAGACGTCAGGATCGCTTGGAGCCATCTCAACTTGTCCGACTCAACATGCCAAATTATCCGCATGCAGGCAGAAACCGGAACAGAAGTCAGCGACTTCGCCGGCCAGGGATTGCAGTTTGGCATCGTCTTGGACCGAACAGAGGGCTCGATGCATCAGCCCCCCAATTATTTCCATATGTTCCGGGCCCATTCCACGCGTGGTGAGCGCCGGAGTCCCGATCCTTATGCCGCTCGTAACGGTAGCTTTGAGCGTGTCGTAAGGGATGGAGTTCTTATTGACGGTGATGCCCGCCTTGTCCAGGGTTTCCTCGGCGATTTTTCCGGTCAGCCCCCCCGGCATCAGGTCCACAAGCATCAGGTGGTTGTCCGTTCCCCCGGAGACCAGCCGGTAGCCATGGCCGGCCAGGACCTCGGCAAGCCGCCTGCTGTTGGCCACCACACGTTCCTGGTATTGCCTGAACCCGGGCTGCAGGGCCTCCTGGAAGGCAACCGCCTTGGCCGCTATCACATGCATGAGCGGTCCGCCCTGGATTCCCGGGAATATCTGGCTGTCGAGCCTCTTGCTGTAAGCCTCGTGAGACAGGATCAAACCTCCCCGTGGCCCCCGCAGCGTTTTGTGCGTTGTGGAGGTTACAAAGTCGGCAAGGGGCACCGGGTTGGGATGAAGACCGGTGGCCACCAACCCCGCGATGTGGGCCATATCCACCATGAGATAGGCGCTGATCATTTTTGCTATGGCGGCGAACCGTTCGAAATCGATGATCCTGGGATAGGCGCTGGCCCCTGCGATTATCAGCTTTGGCCGATGTTCGACGGCTATGCGCTCCAGTTCGTCGTAATCGATTCGCTCGGTTTCGCGGCTCACTCCGTAGGAAACCACGTGGAAGAGCTTGCCCGAAAAACTCACCGGACTTCCGTGTGTGAGGTGGCCTCCCTGCCGCAAATCCATCCCCAAAATGGTATCGCCCGGCTGAAGCACCGAGAACAGAACACCCATGTTGGCCTGAGAACCCGAATGGGGCTGCACGTTTACATAGGAGGCGTCAAAAAGCTTGCGCGCCCGCTCCTGCGCCAGTTTCTCGGCCACATCGACAAATTCGCACCCGCCGTAATATCTCCTCCCGGGATAGCCTTCCGCGTATTTGTTGGTCAACACCGAACCCTGTGCTTCCAGCACGGCCTTGCTGACAAAATTTTCCGATGCGATCAGTTCCAGGCGACTCTTCTGGCGCTTTTCCTCTTGTTCGATGATTTTTGCTATCTCAGGATCGATCTGCTGCAAGTACGACATTGTTCATCCTTCTGAAATCGAATACCCACAATGATCTTCCGGCCGGAACCCTTCTCGCCCGGGACGTAGCGGAGCGGCGCGACAAACTTCAAATATACTCCAATGAAGCACATTTGGCCACAGATATTGGCCGCTTTACCAGGGGTATTCTGTTCCAACCCAATCTCGTCGTAAGATCGCTACCGATACCCCCGGCGACGATCGTGATCCCGGAGGGATCAAAGCCATTAGCCGGGTGGTTGAGGCCGTAAGGCCGATACCCCCGGAAAGAAACGAAAAAGAAAGAGACGACCCCGTGTGGGGTCGCAGATCAGAACCATCAATGCCGGATCGTGGACGCGGGTGGCACGGGCAAGCATTGCCTGTGCCGAAGGCAAGAGGGTTTCCATGCTACTGTTGGAATCGCCCTCCTCTTGTCCTTTGGACCCGGGCAAGAAAAGGTTTTCCCGGGTCACCCCCCGGTTTCCATTCCCCCTTGAGGTATGCCCTTGGGCTAAGACTCTCATCTCAATCGCGACTCGCTGCGAGCACGCAACGAATTGATCTCCCCCCCATAGAATTTGGTTGACAGGCTCCCAGGCCGAAGCTACGATATAGCTTTACCATAGCTATTAACCGAACAATTTCCAGACAATATCCAGGATATCCAACGCCAATCGGTGAGCAGCGCTCCGTTTAGCCGTTCAGGGGGCGCGAAAGGAGTTAGGCATGCCAGTCAAAAAAATTCTCGTTGTCGGCGCCGGCAACATGGGAGCGGGGATAGCGCAGCTTTGCGGCCAGCAGGGTTTCGATGTGGTGCTCAGCGACATCTCCCTCGACTTTTCAAAGGCCGCCCTGGCCCGCATGGAAGCAGGTCTCCAGAAGAGGGTGGAACAGGGTAAGCTGACCGAAGAGCAGAAAAACTCCGTTCTCTCGCGCATCTCGGCGGCGGGGGACCTCAGCCCGGTCACCGAGTGTGATTTTGTAATAGAAAGCGCGCTGGAAGATTTAGCCATAAAGAGGAAGATATTCGCCGAACTGGACCGGCTCGCGCCTCCGGGAGTGATCTTCGCCACCAACACCACTTCGCTTTCCATAAGCGCCCTGGCCGAAGCGACCGGCCGCCCGGATAAAGTTGTACAGATGCACTTTTTCAATCCGCCCACCATAATGAAGCTGGTGGAAATCATGCCGGGCCGGCAAACCTCGGCCGAAACCCTGAGCGCGGCCGAAGAACTGGCGAAGCAATTGGGCAAGGACCCGGTGGTTTGCGGAAACGAAGCTCCCGCGGGGATCGTCAGCCGGGTTCTGGGGCAACTCTTGAACGAAGCCACCTGGCTCGTGGCCTCCGGAGTGGCGACTCCGGAAGATGTGGATAAGGCCATGAAGCTTGGCGCCAACCATCCCATGGGGCCCTTCCAACTGCTCGATCTCATTGGCCTCGATGTGCATCGCGCCAAAATGCAAACCCTGGCCACCGTCCTGAACGATCCACGTTACAAACACCCCGACCTCATCGACAGCATGATCGACCAGGGTCGATTGGGTAAAAAAGTGGGCAAGGGATTCTACTCCTATTGAAACCGGAAAGACACAAGCCGGATTTCGGGACTCGCCTATGAAAGCTTACCAAATCCATCATTTCGTAAGAAGTGAGGATCTCAATAGCCACAGGACGTTGTTTGCCGGTCAGGCGGCCAAATGGTTCGTCGAGTCCGGGTTCATTGCGGCGGCCAGTACTACATCGCCCCACAACATCGTCTGCCTGAACATACACGGCATGCTTTTCAAAACTCCGGTGCCCACCGGCTCGATCATCTGTTTTGAAAGCAAGGTGGTGCTGGCCCGTCGCGTAAGTCTTGTCTCTTACGTCAAGGCCACCAATGCGGTGAGCGGCGAATTTCTGGTCGACGGTTTTCTGACATTTGTTCATGTGAATGCGGACGGCAAACCCATTGCCCATGGCATAACCCTGGAACCGGACTCGGAGGAAGAAAAGAGACTTAACGAAATGGCGCGGAGTTTGCCAAAACGTTGAAGTCGTCGAAGTTCTACTAGCAGCTCTACCAGGGGGGGCCCGCGCCGGCACGATAACCGGGGGGGTTGCCGACAGAACATTTTTTTGCTGCAAGGAGAGGATCAATGGGAATTGAACTGGAGCTTCCCGCGCACTTTAACGCAGCTGATTATTTCGTAGATCGAAATATCCGGGAGGGCCGCGGCGATAAAGTGGCGGTATTGTGCGAGGACAGGTCTTTGACCTATGCCGGGGTGCAGGCCGGCATGAACCGGATCGGCAACGGACTCAAGGGCCTGGGCGTCAGGATGGAGGATCGGGTGGCGCTGCTGCTTCTCGATACCGAAATCTATCCGCAGGCTTTTTTCGGCGCCATAAAGGCGGGCGCCGTACCGGTCTGCCTCAACACCCTGATGCGCTCGAAGGACTATTTGTACTTTCTGAACGACAGCCGGGCGAGAGTGCTGATCATAGACGCAGCCCTGCTCGAAGTCTTTGAACCGATAAGACATGACCTCCGGTTCCTCGAACATACGGTCGTGGTGCGCGGGAGCGTCCCCGAGTGGGCCATGTCGCTCGAGCAACTGATCGAAGACCGTTCGACCCAACTGGAGGCCGCGCCGACCGGTCCCGACGATTCGTGTTTCTGGCTCTACAGCTCGGGATCGACGGGCGTTCCCAAAGGCGCCATCCATCTGCAGCACGACATGGTCTACTGCGCCCAAACCTACGGCGCGCAGGTCCTGGGCGTTCGAGAAGACGACATCTGCTTTTCGGCCGCAAAGCTCTTTTTCGCCTATGGACTTGGCAACGGGCTCTATTTTCCTTTCAGCGTCGGGGCAACCGTTGCCTATATGCCCGACCGGCCAACCCCCGCTTCGGTCTATGACACCATCCGGCGCCACAGGCCAACCATCTATTTCGGCGTTCCAACCCTTTACGGGTCGATGCTGCAGGCGGAAGGAAGCCTCCAGGGAGTCAGGCTCTGCGTGTCGGCGGGCGAAGCTCTCCCGGCCGACATACTTCGTCGCTGGGTGGAGCGTCACCAGGTCCAGATTATCGACGGGATCGGATCGACGGAAATCTCTCACATCTTCATATCCAACCGCCCCGACAACATCAGGCCGGGCAGTTCGGGCAAGTTGGTTCCCGGTTATGAAGCCAGGATCGTGGGTGAAAACTTCCAGGATGTGGCCGAGGGAGAGATCGGGACCCTGCTGATCAAGGGCGACAGCATTTGCGCGGCGTACTGGAACAAGCACGAGAAATCAAAATCGACCTTTCTCGGCAACTGGTTAAACACGGACGACAAATACCACGGGGATGAAGAAGGCTACTATTTTTACGTGGGGCGCAGCAACGACATGCTCAAGGTGGGAGGCATCTGGGTATCTCCCGTGGAAGTCGAGGCCTGCCTGATCAGTCACCCCGCCGTCCTGGAATGTGCTGTGGTTGGAGCAACGGACAAGGAGGGACTGGTAAAGTCCAAGGCTTTTGTCGTGCTCAAACCCGGATACTCACCGGATGCCCCCATGGAAGCCGAACTGAAAAGTTATGTCAAAAACGAACTCGCCCATTACAAGTTCCCGCAGTGGATCGAATCCCTCCATCAATTGCCCAAGACCGCCACGGGCAAGGTTAAAAGGTACGAACTGCGACAAGCGGCGTGATCTGTTTTGGGGTGAAGGTTTCATACCAGGTTACGTTCAAGATTTGCCTGATGCGCTTCGCTGCACCCATCCTGCGCCGGCCCGTCGAAAACCGCTGTAGGATGGGTGAAACCCATCTGTTTGACTCGTCTTGAACGTAACTTCGTTTCAGTGCGCAACGCCCGCCCTCCCATTCCCTGGAGGATGGGAGAATCCTCCCTCACGACAGGCTACCTTGCCTCCCTCACTTGGTTCGAATCGCCGACTATCATGAGATTTCCTGCGCCCCCCCAAAGTGCGGAGCGATGTTCTCGGCGCCGGCCGAAGGCCCTCCCGTCCCCGGCCGGACATTTCGAGGTTCCCTTTATCACGGAAATGGGCTAATTTCGTCTGAAATATAGAGATGGTGCTCGGTGGCCGGTCGAGCCTTCAGGTTAACGCTTTACGGATGAGAGCGTGAAAGAATTCGATTTTAGCTATCAGGTAAAGATGAGCGCCAGGAGGAAAACACTATCGATAACCGTCCACCCTGACAATCGCGTCATAGTGCATGCTCCCGCAACTTGCCCCCGGGTGAGCATCGCCCGATTCCTGGAACAAAAATCCGACTGGATCCGAAAAGCGCTTCAGACCAATCTCCAGAGGGGACGCCGGGTACGGGAAAAGAGGTTTGAAACCGGGGAAACGCTGCTCTACCTGGGCAAAGAATACAGCCTTCGGGTCGAACAGGCAAATCAGCCGGAGGTGGTGCTCACAGACGAACATATCTGCGTGCGGCTTTGCGCCAAAGACGCACAGGCGGGCAAAGCCCCCTCGAAAGTAAAAGAACTCCTCATGGAATGGTATGTTTCACGCGCCATGACGGAAGTAAGGGAAAAGATCGCGCTCTATTCCGCCCGCATCGGGGTAAGTCCCCGGCAGATTACGATCAAATCGCTCAAGTCGCGCTGGGGCAGTTGCTCGGTCTCCGGGCGAATCAGCCTAGCATGGAATATCATAATGGCGCCCGAAAGCGTGGTCGATTACCTCATAGTTCACGAACTCTGCCACATGGTCCATCACGACCACTCGGCGCCATACTGGTCGCTGGTCCGCACCATTCTTCCAGACCATCTGCAAAGAAGAAAATGGCTCCGTGAAAACGGCAGCCACCTATGGCTATAGCGGCGGCGTGCCGCCGCGGCCGGGATCGCCAGGCCGGTAACGCCGCTACCTGCGGTGCGGCGGCGGGTCCCTCACTACACGGAGGGACTTTTCATCCCCCGGGACACCCCGAGACCCTAAAAACCATTATCCCTTCGCGCCTTCAAGCCCTCGCGCCTTCTCGTGAGAAAACTTTTCGCATGTCACCCAGGGTTGTACCCCGCCCGGCTAAGAGCCGCCTCTATTTCCCGGATATGGGCGAAATTGCGCGTCTCGATTTCAAGTTCCACCCGGCTTTTTCGAACAGGCAGGTCGGCCCCTCCCCGCTTGTGATAGATTTGCAGAACGTTGGCCCTGGCCGCCGCGATAATCAGCAACAGACGGGCAAGGGCGCCCGGCTCATCATCGAGCTTGACCGAAAACCGCATTATGCGCCCGTTCCATGCAAGGCCCTTGGCGATGACCCGGTCGAGCAGCGATATATCGATATTGCCCCCGCTCACCACCAGCACCACTTTTGCCCCGGCGGGCGCCTCGATCTGTCCGCCCAGAAGAGCGGCCGCGCCCACCGCCCCCGCTCCTTCGGCCAGCACCTTCTTTCGTTCCAGGAGCATGATGAGGGCTTCCGCGATACGGTCTTCGCTCACCAGCACAATCCGGTCGACCTCTTTTCGGATTATATCGAAAGGAATGGACCCGATCTGTTTGACAGTGATGCCGTCGGCAAGCGACGTGCTCGCTTCTACCCGGGTCCTTTCGCCCGATTCAACCGCTTTGGAGGCGGAAGGACACGTTTGGGCCTGGACCCCGATTATTCGGACATCGGGCCTTAGGGCATGCGCTGCCACGCAAATTCCCGATATCAAGCCGCCGCCGCCCACCGGAACGACTATCACATCAGCCTCGGGCAGCTCTTCCATGATTTCCAGCCCGATGCTCCCCTGACCGGCTATGATGGCGGGATCGTCGTACGGATGGATAAAGGCCATGCCCTCTTTGGCCAGCTCTAACGCCTTTGCTATCGACTCGCTCAGACTCTGCCCTTCCAGAATGACTTTTCCGCCGTAGCCGCGAGTCGCCTCCTGCTTGGACATCGAAGCCCACTCGGGCATTACGATGGTCGAGGGCAGCCCTGCCCTGCCGGCCGCCAAGGCCACGCCCTGGGCATGATTGCCCGCCGAGGCCGCAACGACGCCTTCCTTGCCGATCCGGTCCAACTCGTCAACGATTTTGAAAGTTGCGCCCCGAATTTTGAACGATCCGGTCTCCTGGAGATTCTCCAGCTTGAGATAAACTTCGAACCCCGCAATCTTGCTGAAGGTAGGCGAATATATGAGAGGCGTCCGGATCACGCGCCCCTTTAGGACGGAGGCGGCCCTTTTTATATCGGAGAGCGAAACCATGAGATGTCAAATCCTCGGCCGGGGTTACACTGACTTTTTGGGCAGGATGAAAATAAAATCCGATCCGTTCCGTCTGGGCTCGTACCACATGTCGCCTTCGTGTTTGCGGACAAGTTCCCTGATCAGATATAGACCCATGCCGAAGCCGTCCTTTCTCTCGACTCCGTCGTCGATATGAGAATACTTGGTAAAGAGTCTGTCCCTGTGTTCTTCGGGAATCGGAAGACCGCTGTTGTAAACGTTCAGCCGGTAGAAACCTCCGTGATCTTCGAAACCGAAAGCGATGGTGCAACATTTTCCACCATATTTTATGGCGTTTTTGAAAAGATTTCTAAAAACAGCCTTAAGCCAGGTCATCTCGGAACTGATGGGAATGGTCCCGGCTGGAATGGCGCCCAGCCGATTATCGATCGTTATCCGCAGTTCTTCGATTTCATTGGACATCTCATCGAGCACCGGGTCTATTATATCCTGGCGCAGATCGATCAATTCCCTTTTGTCACAAAGCGCTCCTTCGACGGAATGCGCACTCCCCAGGCAATCCTCGGCAATGGCCACAAGGTTTCGGACCCGCGCCATGAGATCGGCAACCGTATTCCAGACCGATTCGTCCATGCGTCCGAAAGAGCCGCGCATCAGCAACTTCAATGTGGCGCCAATGGAAACCAGAGGCCCCCGAATATCGTGGGACATTATCATCAGCATGTCAAGCACGTGCCGGTTGAGTTCCCTCACCCGCCGCTCGGACTCCGAAAGCTGTTTGTTCTGTTTTTCCACCTCCAGGTAAGCGGTCTGGAGCTTCTTCAAGCCGGTTATGTCCCTTAGCACGCCCTCCCAGGAAACCGAACCGTCTTCGGAAGGCAAAAGTGCTGCCGTAATGGCCGCGCAGAAAACCGTCCCGTCCTTTTTTCTCAAGGCCGCTTCAAACTCTTTTAGAACCCCCTCGACCTCCAGGCGCCTTTGAAACTCACGCCCCGCTTCGGGGTCGCAAAAGAGCGCGCACACATTCCCCAAGCCGAGCAATTCCTGCTTGGAGCAAAAACCAAAAAGCTCCACGCCCGCCCGGTTGACGTTGAGCATCTTTCCGCATCCGCTCGACACCAGGCGCGGATCACCTGCCGCATCGAAAAAGCATTTATACATAATTTCGACACTTTGCACTGGAGCCAACAAAACGTTCAGGCCACCCTAAGCTCGGTCGACCGCACCCACTCCAAATTCTTCATCGTATTCCAAACCCAGAACATCCGGACCAATACTGTATTCGTCTTCGGTCCGGTTGCCAAACCGCAGAGACTGAAGAATGCTGTTTGCTTTGTCTTCGACTTCCTGGATCGTGTGGACTATGGCCCTCAATGATTTGAGACCCCTGATCATCTGTTCTTTGTGAAAAACCGGCAGTACAGGCTCTTCCAACAACTGGATCACCTCGTCCAATTGCGATAAATTACCGGATGTTATCTGCACATAGGCCAGTTTCGACCACCGGCTGAGAAGTTCCACCGGCAAGCCGTCGATAGTGGCGGAAGGCTCATAGCTCATTCCGGTGGATAGCGCGTTATCGAGGCGCTCGAGAAGCGACCTGATTTCAGTTCCATCCCGGCGGTTCGTCTCCGCGAGGAGTTTTTTCCACTTGGGATAAATCTTGTGTTTCATCCACTCCCGTTCCTGGAAAGGAGATAGATACAATGTGGCCAGTTCTTTTTGTTCACCGAGCAGCTTTTGCCCCAAATCAAACAACTCGGACGAAAGATGCGACTCCTCGATACTTTCGTTCAACAGCCCGCACAAACGATCCAGAAGCGGACCTTTCCACTCCAGTTCGGGCAAATGCTCCTGGAGCAGTTTTTCCCATCTTTCCCGGAGCATGCCTATCTGGGCGTTTATGGCCGAAAATACAAACCCGAGTTTGACCAGTGTGTTTCTAAGCTCATGAGCCAGGATTTCACAGCTTTGCAGCCGCTGACGGGCAAACTCCTTGCTCGCATTGTAGAGCTTTTCCCTGAACCACAGGGAGAGCAGTTCCGAGCCCAGGCTGCGCGCCAGGTTGTGTACGGCCACCGTCGAGCGGTCCCCGGCCTTGAGCGAGCCGGGCAGGAAATGAATCTTCACAACCGCGCTCACCACGTATTCGGAGTCCCGCCAGATGGGGTTGCCCTGCCAGTCGACCGGGAATTGGAGCTTCTGGTAGTAGCCATAGAGGCTTTTTTTACGAACCAATACCGGCTCCATGTGGAATTCGTCCTCGGGGACTCCGGAAATCTGCTTTCTAACGCTGCGCGGGTCTTCCATCGGATCGTCCGCCGTCCAGCTGGTCTGCTTTTCCACGCACCACCCCATCGCCTCCAGGGGACGGCCGGGCTGGTCCCTGTACATCTCCCATTTTTTGCCGGGGGGATTGTATTCCGAGTCCGCCGGCAAGCCCCATTCCAACTCCTCGGAGCCTGGTTTCCTGATGCCCGATAGAACGCGCACCGCCGTCAGTTCGGGCATGAGGCCGATCTTGTAAATCGTACCCTTCGTCGCGTTGTCCAAGCATGAAAGGATCGTCCTTATCATGGTTTTGCACGTTACAACTAAAAGATCGTCTGTATTTGTCATGTTCTTTCCGGGAACAAATCTAAACGAAAGACCAACCAGCAGAATTCATCGAAGGAGCAGCACCGCGCCATAAATACTAAGTCACGATGAACTCCTTATCAACTCTTATCGTAAATTTGGAGAGATTCCTTGAGGATTTTTCGATCGGTGAATCAGGCCGCGCCACCGCCCCCTCGGGGGCCGTGGCGCGGCGGGTTGCGCTAAGTGGGTTTGTGGGATCAATATTCGTAATAGTCTTGACGATAACGGCTGCTGCCGTCCCCGTAATCGCTGCGCGTTTCCTCCCGGTGCGAGTAAGAATAGGAGGAAGTGGCATGGTACGAAGGGTAATAGTAATACACTCTGGACCTTTGCTCCACCACGACCGGAGCGCTGTAAACCGCGACTTGCGGGGGCCGCTCGACTACCACCGGGGCCGGCGCCGCCTCCACCACCATCGGGGGGGGAGCAACCGCTATCGGCGGGGGCTGGTAGGCTACCGGTGGGGGCGGCCCATAGCCCGGTCCCAGGTCGACTCCAAAACCGACACTGACTCCGCCCGCCCGGGCGGCCGGCGACAGGCAGCACAGAGCGGCGCCGACGATGATAACAAAGGCCATGGCATAACGGCATAGTGAACTTTTTCTACTGGACACGATTATCCTCCTCTTGGTGGTGAACCTGTGTATACCGATCAGTAACCTCATCAGATCGCCCCCCTGACGGGGCGCTGGTCGGTACAAACCAGTGAGCAAACTGCATGCCACCGGTTTGTAAGGCGGCATGGGGCCTCGATTCTGGAAAGCCTGCTCCGCCCTCAAATCGATCAGGAGGCTCTTGCGTACCCGGAAATCGATTACCGCATTTCGACAATTTGTCGCGCTGATTTAATTTTTACGATATTTCCGCAGGCAGCGTGCCGGCAGCGTGCCGCTGCGGCCGGGATGTCCAAGCCGTGAACGCCGCTACCTGCGGTGGTGGCGGGACACCCTGAACCGGAGGGGGTGGCCCGGACACACAGTGTCCGGGGCGCGAAGCGCCAAGAGGAGCCGACAAAACAGTTTTTCATGTCGCCCCGGGACACCCGGAAACCGCGAAAAGTCCGTGGTCTGGGCTTGGCAATCCCGACTGCGGCGGCACGCCGCCCTGGCCGCCGTCTCCCGGCCGGGCAAAAAATAGTCCCCTCTGTGCCTCTGTGGTAGGTGTTAAAAAGAAAACAATCCTACGCATCTTAGCCTCTTAGCCTCTTCGCCTCTTCGAGTGGGAACACTTTGTCGTCCATGATACCGGCAAGCTCTCTATTCACACCTTCGGAAAGCTGCCTCATAAACCGCTCGGCTTCCCGGGAGGTCCTGGTTTTCTGGTAGAGGAAAACCTTATCCAGCCAGAAATTGAGGTCTTCAATAAAAATTTCCACATCTTTTTCGATCCGTTTCCTGCCGAAATAATCAACTCTTCCTCCCCGCATAAATTTAGGCAGACCCGGCATGCGCCCTCCTTTTTCAAGAGGTTGTGAAATCGATGATTACCCTTTAAAATCCAATCGATACAGTTTTCAGGAGCCTACCACAAGACCCCGCCGAAAGCAAAAATGGTACGGAGCGGTTTGGAGGATTCCGGGGTGAAATGAGCGGGGTGAAACTGCTCTTTTGCCTTTTTTCAAAATTTTTGGTTTCCGGGGAGCATCCAGTTTGGCCCGAAGCTCGGGCGTTTCGGAAGCGGCCTTCGCCCAGGCGCCAAATCCCGGGGGGGCGGGGGAGACGCTCCCCCGCTCTTTTGCCCTTCGCCCTTTCAATACCGCGGCGAAGTCGTTCGGGAACCGCCCGTTCCATGGTGTGCGGATCCTCCGGGCGCCCCCCACGCGCACCCGCACAGATCGCAGCTGTACTCATAGGCGCAGCGGGGGGTGATGGCGCACCGCTTGGAGCTGCAAGCGTATCCGGCCCCGCACGGGTTGCAGGCGGAGCGGCCCCCTCCCGCTTCGTGAAGAGCGCAGGTGCCGCAAACCAGCAGTCGGCCCTGGTAGGCACATGGCCCGTACCTGCTTACCGATGGGCCGCAGTCAGCCCGGGCAGTGTCCGCTGTGAGCAATGGGAATACGACCGTCGCGCCCCAAAGGGCCACTAAGGCGAACAAGCTCAGTCTGGCGCTATGCATGGAAAACTCCTTCCATTTTAATTTTTTCTAAGATAAGGAAGTTATGCACCCGTGTCTTTTCGGAAAATGAACGAGCTGACAGAAGCGCGGCTTCTCATCCCGGGCGATGCAGATTACGCTATTCGCCTGGATAAGAAGACCTGGATAGCGATTCGAAAGGATTCCCATCTCAAATGAAAACGGCTCTGCGCATCACGGTTGTGTGGCTGTTGGTCCTCTTTCCCACATCGTTCGCCACTGCCCTGGCGGCGGGATCGCCCCTGGGAGGCACTACGTGGACCGGAAATCGTATCGCCCTGGTTACGACCGCCGGCACGATCACCGATCAGAATACCCTCAGCATCTTTTTCATGGAAAATCCGGCAAAACCGGGCCTGCTCTATGGAACCTTGACATTCACTCCCTCAGGGTTCACCCAGGTCCCCTTTACGGCCATAAGACACGGGAACTCGCTCTCCATCGTGGCTCACACCACGGACATCGGCTACACCGGTGCAAGCTACCTCATAGAGGCCGATATGGCGCCATCCGGTAAGCGCAAAGGGGCGAATTCCACCGCCGCGACCATGCGGATCAGGGGGCAAAGCCTGTCGGACGCCAGCCAGTTCGAAGGCGCCTTGACCGAATAAGCGGTTTGTACCTGTTAGCGGTTTGTACCTGTCAAAGGTTTCTGATATGGCGCAAGGTAGCCCAAACGCTCGCCGGCAACGGGAGCGCGAAAGCCGTAAGATGCAGCAGCCACAAAGACAGATCGGGGTCTCGGGGGCCGGATGTGGGATCGAATTTGGCTGTCATTAAATAAACGAGGCTGGAAAAGATGAACATCCAGCCTCCAAAACGATTGGCCTTGTACCAGATTCGGTCCTCAGAGAGAGTCTTTTTCGTTCGGATGCCGTACGCCCCATTCCGGGGGATTACTCCCAAAACGAGTGGAATTGCGGCAACCGCGATGATCAGGGCCGGAATAAAGAATGGTTGATTGGTCATAATGCCTCCCCCCGCAACTGCCGTCATCCACCGGAGGCTCTATTTTCTTCCGAGAAATCCCTCCAGGACCCGGGAGGTCTCCTCCGGCTTTTCCCAGTGAGGGCAATGACCGGTCTCGAACTCCTCGAGTCTTGAATCGGCTATTCCGGAGAGCAGCACTTCCTGGTCCTGCCGCACAAACATCCCGTCCTGGTTTCCCCACAGAAGAAGCGTTGGAGCGCTGATCTCCCCCAGGATCGGTTCATGGTTCACCCGCAGAAGCTCCGAGAACGCCGAGCGCCACACGTGTGCGGGAACCTTCATGGTCTCGGAGAGGATCATTTCCATAAAACCGGCCGGAACCGGGTTGGAGGGCGTCTGAAAGTCGACCGCGAAGCTCTTTGGAACGGGGTCCTGGAGCGCATCGATGTGAGGCTTTAGATCCAGCACCGCGGATTTATGGGCCAGGGAAGCCGCCGAACTAACGAGTACGAGCCGCCCGACCCGACTCGGGAAGCGGGCGGCAAAGAACTGGGCGATAAAGCTCCCCATCGAATGTCCCACCAGGTCGGCCTTATCAATCCCCAGTCCGTCCATCAGCAGCAACAGGTCCCGGGCATGATCCTCCATGGCGTAACAGCATTCCGGTTTGTCGGAATCCCCGTGTCCGCGCAGATCGGGAGCAACCACCCGGCGGGTCGCGGACAGGGCCTCCAGAACGCCGGCAAAGGACCTCCAGGAATCCACATAACCGTGTAAAAAGACCACAGGCGGTTCAATACCATGCCCCCTGTGGGCGTAATGGATGGTGACTCCCGACTCCAGCCCCATCCTGCCGGAATAAAACTCTCCAGCCCCCGGCAGCGCGCAAATCTTCCGACTCGACACCGTCGCCTCCTCTTTACATCTTGTACAGGCTCTCCCCATCGATTACACGAACACCGCTTTCTTTCAATTGCTGCAGGGCCGCACCGATATTATCGAACCTGAAAATTATAATGGCATCCTTACCGCTGGTTTGCACGAAGGCATACATGTACTCGATATTGACATTGGCGTTCTTGAGCAGTTTCAAGATATCGTGAAGACCTCCGGGCTGATCTTGAACTTCGACCGCCACCACATCGGTGGTTCCGACCGTAAACCCGTTTTCCTTCAGTTCCTTCCTGGCTTTTTCACAGTCGCTTACAATCAGGCGCAGGATTCCGAAATCCGTTGTGTCCGCAAGCGAAAGCGCCCTGATATTGATATTGGCTTCCACCAGGATCCGGGTGACATCAAAGAGTCTGCCGGGCTGGTTTTCGAGAAAGACGGAAATCTGTTCGAGCTTTTCCATAATCGCCTCCTGTTGATTCGACCACTGTTTAGATCTTGCGCCTGTCGAGGATTCTTTGCGCCTTTCCCTCACTGCGGGCAATGGACCTGGGCTCGGCCAGCTTGACTGCCGCCGAAACCCCCAGAAATTCCTTGATGTTCTTCGCGATTTTCTTCTCGATATCCTGAAGTTTTCGCACCTCGTCCGAGAAGGCGGCCTCGCCGACTTCCACCATGACAGTCAGAGTGTCCAGATTGTCGACCCGGTCGATAATCAGCTGATAATGGGGTTCGACCTCCTGTATATCCATCAGCACGCTTTCGATCTGCGAAGGGAAAACATTGACCCCGCGAATGATCAGCATATCGTCGGAGCGGCCGCTCACCTTGTTCATTCTGACATGAGTACGCCCGCAGATACACGGTTCCCGGTTAAGAGCGGTGATGTCCCGGGTGCGATATCTTATGACCGGAAAGGCTTCCTTGGTAACCGAAGTGAAGACGAGTTCGCCGACCTCCCCATCGGGCAGCACCTCACCGGTGCGCGGATCGATGATCTCCGGGATAAAATGATCTTCGGCGATATGAAGGCCCTTCTTGGCCTCCAGGCACTCGATGGAAACTCCGGGGCCAAGCACTTCACTCAAGCCATAAATGTCTACGGCGTTCATGTGCAGTTTTCGCTCTATTTCTTTACGCATCTCCTCGGACCAGGGCTCGGCGCCAAATATTCCCGACTTGAATTTGAGCTTGCTGAAATCAATATCGGCGTGGGCGGCCACTTCGGCCAGATGCAGCGCATAGGACGGGGTGCAGGTAAGGATCGTTGGCCCGAAGTCTCTCATAATCTGGACCTGGCGCTTGGTATTTCCCCCGGAGATCGGTATGACCGAAGCCCCCAGGC
>JARLHP010000306.1 GCA_031292195.1 Syntrophobacteraceae bacterium | reverse complement strand
CCCGATCCAGTTTTGTGATCAGCCAACAGCGGCGGCGCCCCGCTTTTAGACGGGGTTTTATCGAGAACGAAACTTCAGAGAGCACCTTACCCGGCAGACAGTGCGAACTACCGGCCGATTTGCCCGCCGGCGCAGCCCGCCGGGCAGGTCGGGGCTTGGCCATCGGTCAGCGGCGACACGCCGCAAACAGATCAGTTTTTCTTTCCCGAGGAACTCAGTTCCGGGAAATCCTGGTAGAAATATTCCTCCGGCCCTTTCTGCTGTTTCCCCTTGTTTTCCTGCTCCGAGGCTCTCAGTTGGACACGCCTGATCTTGCCGCTGATGGTCTTAGGAAGCTCCGGCACGAACTCGATAATGCGCGGGATTTTGAATTTGGCAAGAACCTCTATGCAATGTTGAAATACTTCCAGGGCAAGTTCTCGGGAAGGTGCGATGCCCGGCCTCAGCACCACGAAGCCTTTGACCAGCTGCCACCTCTGGGGGTCGGGACTACCGACGACGGCCGCCTCGACAATGGCATGGTGCTCCACCAGGGCGCTTTCCACCTCGAAGGGGCCCACACGGTAATCCGAGGACTTTATCACATCGTCGGCGCGGCCGACGAACCACCAATACCCTCTTTCGTCAAAAGAGGCCCGGTCGCCGGTAAAGTAGAAGTTTTTGACGAAAACGGACTTCATCTTTTCTTCATCGCCCACATACCGGTCGAAAAGCCCCAGGGCGCGCCACTTGTCGAGCTTTACCACGATGTGTCCGACCTCGTCGGGCTTGGTGATCTCATTGCCCTCATCATCGGCAAGCCCGATGTCATAGAGAAAGGAGGGGCGCCCGAAGGAACCGGCTACGATTTTCCCCTTGTACCACGGGGGGTTTCCGATCATGGCCGTTGATTCGGTCTGTCCATAGAAATCCCTGATTTCGGTCCCCGTAAATTTTTTCCATTTCTGAATAATCTCGGGATTGAGCGGTTCGCCGGCGCTCAAGGACTCTCGTAGCGCCGAAAAATCGAACTTTTCGAGATCGAGCAGAATGAAGGCCCGCCAGGCGGTGGGAGGAGCGCAGAAGAGATTTACCTTGTACTTGGCTATGGCGCCCAGATACTTGCCGGTGTCAAATTTGGCGCCATAGGAAAACCCGGTTGTGGTCGCCCCCATGTTCAGGGGGGAGAAAAGGCAGCTCCACGCCCATTTGGCCCATCCGGGCTGGCTCAGGTTGTTGTGGATGTCTCCCGGCCGGATACCGATGATGTTTGCCGTCGAGAGATGACCGACCGGATAGGATGCCGCCGTATGGGCTACCCTTTTGGCCATTCCCGTGGTGCCTGAGGTAAAGAAGCACAAGATGATGTCGCTGCTTTTGGTATCCGCCGCTTCGGCCGTGGTATTCTCTTTATTGACTTCACCGTAGCTTTTCCACCCCGGCACTTCACCCAGCACGATTTTGACCTTGGCGGTGAGGCCGATGTTTTTGAGCGCTTCGTCGATCAGAATGGCCGATTTTTCATCGGCAAGAATCGCTTGGGGGGGGTAGCTCTCGAAACGGTACTCCAGTTCCCTGACTGTCATGGTGTCAGCGGTGGGCACGGCCACCATACCACCCTTGACGCTCGCTATATTGGAAAACCAGCTCTCGGGAACCGAGGGAGCCATCATGTAAAAGCTGTCTCCCTGGGCCACTCCGTGCCCCCGCAGGAAATTCAGGCACCGGTTGGACTCGGCTGAAAGCTGCGCATAGGTAAAACGCCGCTCCTCCGCTGTGCTCAAGTCCACCCACAGGAGTGCAAGCTGGTCTCCCCGCTCCTTTACGTGTATCCCTTCGAAGATTTCGGCGGCCCAGTTGAAACGGACCGGTATTTCCATCTGGTTAAGCTTGGTGAATACAGCCTCAGATGCGATGCCCTTCTTTTCATCGTCCGCCATAGAGTTTACGGTCATCAGCTCCCTATAAATACTCTCCAGACCCATGAAATTCCTCCTATACCGGTTATCGTGGCGATATCTTAAAAACTGCGGCACGTCGCCGCCATTCCATCGATTCCAATTTCCGGTTCTATCACGGAAAAGATACCCGTCAAGAATTTTCTGCCCTCACCTGATCCCGCGTTTTCAAACCGGTCCATCTTTGCCATTTTCACTTTTGGGCTTTTGCTGATAAAATCCAAAGGGTAGGCACAAAGCCCGAGCAGAAAGGACAAGCGACAATTGCTAACCAGTCTGGCCATCCATAATTACGCCATCATCCGCGACCTCGAAATAAGTTTCCATCAGGGCTTCAACGTCCTGTCGGGCGAGACCGGGGCGGGCAAGTCCATCCTGGTGGGCGCGGTCAACCTGATACTGGGCGCGCGCGCATCGAGCGAGATGATCCGAACGGGGGCCGCCGAAGCCGGAGTGGA
This sequence comes from Syntrophobacteraceae bacterium, assembly GCA_031292195.1. GTDB lineage: Bacteria > Desulfobacterota > Syntrophobacteria > Syntrophobacterales > Syntrophobacteraceae > SbD1. Next base: position 2,126 of record JARLHP010000306.1, on the reverse strand, counting down.
AGCGGTAATGCAACTGCCGCCCGGATATCTTTGCGCCCGCCATCTCGAAGAGTGGGGGATAGAGTCCGACAGTGAACTGGTCATTCGCAGAAGCATCACCAGGAGCGGCAGGAACAGGGTGTTCATAAACGACCAGGCCTCCTCCGTTCAGCAACTCCAACAGCTCTCGCCGCTTCTTATCTCCATCTGCGGGCAGCACGAACATCAGTTTCTCCTCGATCCCGAAACCCATCTGAGCCTTCTCGACGCCTTCGCCAACCTCGAGGCGGATTGCTCCGCGGTGCGCTCCCTGTTCGAGTCCTGGCGGGATAACCGTGAAATGCTTGCCCGGATGAAGCGCGATCGGCAACAGTGGGAGTCCCGAATGGACTTTTTGAAGTTCCAGGTCCAGGAACTCGAATCGGCCAGGCTCCTCCCAAACGAAGACACCGAACTCCAAAGGGAGCGCGACCTCCTGAAAAACGCCGCGGCTCTCTCCCACGCCTCGCAAAAGGCCGTAAACACCCTCTACAGCGAGAAAGGCGCCGTTTTGGAGCGTCTCTCCGAGGTGGAAAGAGACCTCGATTCGATCCTGGGCGTCGATCCCTCCCAGAGCGGCCTGGTGGAATACCTCCGGCAGGCCCGCATCAACCTGGAAGAAATGGTGCACGCTCTCCGACTCTACGCCGAACGGATAGTCTTCGACCCATCCCGGCTGGCCGCGGTGGAAGAACGACTCGCACTGCTCGCAAAACTGGGCAAAAAATACGGTTCAAGCGCCAACGAGATGCTCCAAAAGCTCGTCGAACTCCGCAAGATGGCCGGCGCGGGTGAAGAATCGAGCCTTCGCGAAGAAGAACTGGAAAGAAAAATCGATTCGCTGCGCGCCTCCTACCTGGATACAGCGGGGGTTCTATCCCGAAAACGGCGTGAGGCGGCCGAGACGCTTTCCAGCGAGGTCTCCTCCCATCTTGCCGATCTCGATATGCCACGCGCCCGCTTCTGCGCGCGCTTTTCCGACGAAACCCCCCATGAGCCTCTATTTTCGCCCTCAGGCATCGACAGGGTGGAGTTTCTGCTCTCGGCAAATCCGGGGGAAGACTTGAAGCCGCTGACCAGGGTCGCCTCGGGAGGCGAGCTATCCAGGGTACTTCTGGCCTTAAAGGGGCTCCTCAGCAGAAAAGGTGAAGCCGAAACATTGATTTTCGACGAGGTTGACGCAGGCATCGGCGGCAGAGCGGCGGAACTGGTCGGAATTCAACTCAACAAACTCTCCCTGCGCCACCAGGTGATCTGCATCACGCACCTTCCGCAAATCGCCTGTTACGGTGAGTGGCACTATGTGGTCAAAAAGCAGGCCGAAGGTAACCAAACCCATTCTTCCATCCGCATGCTGACCGAAGCGGAACGCTCCGAAGAACTGGCCCGCATGCTCGGCGGCGTTTCGATATCCCCGAAGGCCCGCGAGCATGCAAAAGAGCTTCTCCAAAGAGGAAGGAAGGGTGAGGGAGCAAACCCTGCCTGACGATTTTTTCATCCACGTCATTAGCAGCGCTGGTGCGCCCAAAGCAAATCCAAACCAATCCAATCCACCACTGAGGCACGCAACCACAGTCCTTAAGGTTGCCTCGCAACACCCAATTTAATGAAAAACTTCGGGGCGCGTTGGGTTTCGCTTCGTTTCACCCATCCCGCAACGGCTCTCGACGGGCTGGCGTAGAATGGGTGGAGCGAAAGCGCAACCCATCAGGCAAATCTTGAACGTAACCTGGTATAAGACCGCGGGATTGGGCTGTAGGTTGGGCTAAGCGTAGCGCAGCCCAACAAGAACTTTTCACACATCGGTCCATCCCATGCTCTTGCTCTTTTAAAATAGAAGGTTGGGTTAAGCGCAGCACAGCCCGACAAGAGCTTTTCAGAGCGGTCTCATGTCGCCCGGGGGCGCGAAAAGTCCATGGTTTAGGCTTGGCAATCCCGGCCGCGGCGGCACGCCGTCTTGGCAATCCCGGATGGCGGTCCCACCGCCGCGGTTTTTCATGTCGCCCAAGGACACCCGGAAACCGCGAAAAGTCCGTGGTTCGGGCTTGGCAATCCCGGCCGCGGGGGGCCGCCCGCTTTCCGCCCTTTTTTCCCATTTAGCCTAAACT
>JARLHP010000305.1 GCA_031292195.1 Syntrophobacteraceae bacterium | reverse complement strand
CACGCGTGAGGTACCATCTCACGCGCGAGGTACCATCTCACGCGCGAGGGAATACAGACCCGAATCTCCCCGCCCTTCTCAGCCGAGAGTCACAAAGAGACATCCAAACAAATGGTGTTCAAAAAGGCGGGAAAAGCTCGGGCTTCTTAACTCAACAACATTGGCGGGGATCCCGCTCCCCGCTCTTTACTCAGTCCTTAGTTTACTATTTTTTCATTCTCTTCATTAATCATAATCCCCTTCCCGACACAATTCAGTCCTTAGTTCGATTTGGCCAATGGTTGAAAATAAGTAGGACAACACTGTACGTAGTTTGGCCCGGTGTTTTTGGGGCTCTCAGCAACTGCGCCCCCGACCTCGCTCCAGTTGCCGCTCTCTTTTGCGCTCCCACTCCTCCACTCACGCTGCGCCTTGCGCCGTTCGACTTCCTTTACGCAGGCCTGGATGTAGTGAAGATAAGCCGCACCATTGCCACCGGCGACTTGTGGCCGAGTACCTGCGCGGCGAATGGGAGAACGTCGAAATTATACATCTTTAATGTCCTTAAGACCCCTCACGTTACTCCTCCTTGAAACGATGATGGTCTAGTATTCCGTTTAGTATGGAGTTACCGCCAAAGTCATTCAAACCTTGCCGGATTTGCTGCCGTGTATATCACAGTGTGCCTAATATCTCGATGCCCGAGATAGCCCTGAATGAGCAGCCTATCCCGCGCCCTGGTCGGCAAGGGCGAAGCTACGTCGACCGGAAGCACCTTACCGCCCAGGAAGTGGACAAGCTCATGAGCGCCACGAAGGGCGGCCGCCACGAGGCCCGCGGCCATTGATGGGAATGCGTGCGTTTCGAGCTGGAAAAACAGGACGCCCCCACACCCGGAATCGAGGTTTAATAGGCGGACTGATCGAGGAATTGCGCCTGTAATCGCGGAGAATTCCCTACTCTACCGGCGCCCCCCAAAGATGTTTTTTCCCCTTAACCGAATCGATGTCGATACGAACAACCATAGTGGCATCGAGCCTGTTCGGGGGATAGGTGAACTTTTTTTCCGTAAATTGAGCGACGATCAGATCCAAGGCCCTGACCTTTTCGGCATCGTCTTCGACGAAATGTGCTCTACCCAGGCCGATGACCGTACGGTGAACGGTCTCGAAGTCACAAGCCAACCGGCTTTCAACGACACCGCTATGATCGGAGATTTCAAAGCACACCAAATTATTACGCTTGAGCATCTCTATCTTGGCGCCGTCCCGTGCCGAGTGGAAGTATATCGCCTGGCCGTCAAAAGCGAAATGAAGCGGCACGAGGAACGGGACATCCCTGTCCGCCAACGCCAGGTGCATGATTTTGGCCGACGATATGATTTCCTCGATTTCAGCACGCTCTGTAATTTCGCGATCTTTGCGGCGCATGGCTCCATGAGGGAATTCAAGGTAGTGTTGCATGAGAGTTCTCCATTGCTCCGCGGGGCGCCTCTAGTCCGAACATGACGAACAGTCATCACCCGCCGCGAGGATTCCCGCGGTAAACTTCCGCAGCCTCGGAACGGGATAGGAGGGGGACTTCGATTCGATAGCCCTCAATTCCTGTACATATTCGGCCGGTAATTGCTTTTCTTCCGCACCCGAGACGATAATATCCAGGTAAGGCCTGCTGGGTTTTTCCGGCTTACCCAGAATGTCTTTTTTGTAAAACAGGACGGTGTAGGTCCGTCCATCCACCCCGTCGACTCTGGCCGGATAGTGAAAATAATTGCCGTTCCCGTCCATGCGTACATCCTGGCTGGCATCGAGGCTTTCTTTATCCGAGGGGCTCAACTTGTAAACCACTCCCCAGACATCGTGCCCCGGTTCCCTGACCACGCTCTCCTGCGCGCCGTCCCAGACCGGAGAGTAGCCGAAAAAACCAACTCGGTAGTCAGGCAACCGCGCAATGGTGACCACTTTGGGCTTCGAACACAACCTGCCGATTTGCAAAGCGTTCATGTTCGGTCCATAGGCGAAATGGTACAGTTCGACGGACCGGCTCTCGGTCACAAATATAGGTTCATCGGCGAAGGTGGGGGCTCTTTTGGACATAAGTGGACTCCCTTGTGAGAATAGCTGGCGCGCTCCATCGTGACCACCCTCTTCCTGTCCTCATGGACCGGGCGCTCACGATATCGCTGTTTTATTCACAAATTTTCTGGTCCGGATTGGCGCCGGAACATCTCAAATTCCTCCACCAGATGTTCAGGCTGCGCTCTCCTATGTCTTTATAACCCATGTCGGCAAAAAGAGTGTCCGATATCTGCCCGGCCAATCAGGCGGGTTTTGACTTGCCTTTTGTTTTCGGGAAATTGTATGTTACAGGAGCTCCTGGGCGCCTGGAGACTTTTCGAGCGAAAATCCGATTCTTGCGTCCAAGCAGGATGTGGTTGATTCGTTCTGAGCCGCACACCCTACAGAACTCCGGAATTGGAAAAATAGTGAAGGCAATCATTTCATGAGCGACTCTGCCCCGACCGGGCCGCACCGATTCGATTTGGATGGCTGGATAAGCCTCGCACCGTTTGAACGAATGTTGAACATTGAGATCACGGAAGCTGCCGATGGGCATGCCACCTTGAAAATGCCCTTTTTGGTCGATCTCGCCCAGGGGGCCGGGCTGATGCACGGCGGCGCCCTGGTGAGCCTGGCCGACACCGCCGTGGCAATCGCCATAAAGACTCTGCTTCCCCCACTGTCTCACTTTGCGACCATATCACTCCACTCGAAGTTCCTTTTGCCTGTCAAACGGGGCGTCGTTACGGCCAATGCGCATATAGTGGAAAGAAGCGGGAGAATATTCAAAGGGCAGTCGACTGTCCGTGATGATCAGAATAGAGCGGTGATGGAGTTTACCTGCGAATTCAAGATAGCCGCAAGCACCAGGAGTTCCGGTCTTTAGAACCACTGCTTCTCTTTAGAACCACCGCTTCCCACCCTGACAGAACATGGCACGAGGAGTGCCACATCTGGCCGATTAAATATTGATCGTAATATCACTGCGATACGAAATAATCGATAGTCGCCGGTGCCATTTGTGGCACGATTCACCCTCCGCTCACTCAACCTCCGCGAAAGCAACTCTCCACCTATTCCCTTAGTAATCCCCTACTTACAAGTCGTCTCGGTCCCATTTCGGGGCCTGGCTCCGATATTGCTCCTACCCCTCGGCAGATTTCTGTTTGGGCGCCGGAGGGGATCGCCCTCGTGATTCCGGTCGGTGCGGGGACAACAAAGTTTAAACCAGGAGGGTATACTGTGGATCACTTCAAATTGTTTATCGACGGCAAATTCGTCGATGCCAGTGACGGAAAAGTTTTTACAACCTATGACCCGGGAAACGATGAACCTATTGCGACCGTGGCCCAGGCCGGTGTAGCCGATGCGGAAGCGGCCATCCTGGCCGCCCGGCGCTCTTTTGAAAGCGGCGTTTGGAGCCGCCTGACTCCGGCCGCCCGCGCCCAGAAGATGTATGATTTTGCCGATCAGATCAATACCCAGACCCTGCGTCTGGCTGTTACCGAATCGAGGGATGCCGGCCAGACCATCAATTTTTCCAAAGTGACGCCCCTGGGCTTTGGCGCCAACATGTTTAAAGATCTCGCCAATTATGCCTCCTTCAAATTCCCCTGGGAAGAAGAGATAAAGGCGCAAGGCAACCCCTTCGATCATGGCCGGGACTATATTCGCCGTGAGCCCATCGGTGTCTGCGTGGGCATCATCCCCTGGAATTTTCCCATGGTCATGGCCTTCTGGAAAATCGGGCAGGCCCTGATCATGGGTAACTCGGTTGTCATCAAGCCCGCCTCGGTCACTCCCCTGTCCGCCCTCATCATCGCGGAATGCGCCAAGATCGTCGGTATTCCCGACGGCGTGGTGAACGTGATCCCCGGCCAGGGCGGAGAACTGGGAAATATTCTCTGCACGCACAAGGAAGTGGACAAGATCTCTTTTACCGGAAGCACCGAAGTCGGACGCCAAATCATGCAAATGGCTTCCGGCACGATCAAGAAGGTGACCCTGGAACTGGGCGGAAAATCGGCCAATATCGTTCTGGACGACGCCGATATGGAGCATGCCATCGCCTGCTCGGCTTTCGGCACCTACTTCCACGCCGGACAGGTCTGTGAGTCGGGCACCCGCATCCTGGTGCAGAAGAAGATTTACAACGAATTCGTCGACAAATTCAAAAAGCATGCGGAAGCTATTCGCATCGGCTATCAGCTTTTGCCCACCACCCACATGGGACCTCTGGTCAGCCGCCAGCAAGTGGCCACCGTTGACGGCTATGTCCAGGTGGGCAAGAAAGAAGGCGCCGAACTCATTACCGGCGGCAAGCCCGTGCAGGTCGAAGGCATCGAGGGCGGCTGCTATTATGCACCCACCGTCTTTGCCGGCGTGAAAAACAGCATGCGCATTGCCCAGGAAGAGATCTTCGGGCCGGTGGTGGCCATCCTGCCCTTTGAGAGCGACGAAGAAGCCGTGGCCATCGCCAACGATTCCATCTACGGGTTGGGCGGCGGGGTCCTCTCCAGCAACACGGCCCGGGCCGAACGGATCGCCCGCCAGGTCCGCACGGGAACGATGTGGATCAACAACTATCACTACTTCGGTTCTTTCTGCCCCTTCGGAGGGTACAAGCAGTCCGGCGTCGGCCGTGAACTGAGCAACGTCGGTTTGGAGGAATATACCCAGGTAAAGCGAATCCACATCGCCAGCTTTGCCGATGCCAGCTCGAATTACACCATGACCGCCACCATGTCGGATAACAAGTCCCTGAAGAAATACATCATCAACCTGCCCACCAAAATCAACGCCGGTCATGGCTCCCTGGCCTCCGTGGCCAAGGAGGTGGTTGACCTGGGTGGCTCGCGGGTGCTGCTGATGACCGATCCAGGCTTAGTCCAGGCCGGGGTGGCCAAACTGGTCCAGGACTGCCTGTCCGACTTCTGCGTCGGGGTCTTTGACAACATTCCCCAGGACACGGATCTCGAAACGGTCGATGCCGCCACGGAAATGGCCCGCAAATTAAACGTCGATTGTATCGTGAGCTGCGGCGGCGGCAGCGTCATCGATACGGCCAAAGCGGTCTGTACCACCCTCAAAAACGGCGGCTGCTGCAATGACAACATTTCCTGGGGACGATTGACCGAACCGCCGGTTCCCCATATCGTCATTCCGACCACCTCCGGCACCGGCAGTGAAGTGACCTGGGCGGCGGTTATCAAAAACAAGGTCGCCGGACGCAAGTCCTACATCATCGAAGCCCGGCTGGCGCCCAATGTGGCCATCCTCGATCCCCGAATGACCATGACCCTTCCGCCCAAAATGACGGCCGGGACAGCCATGGACGCCATGACCCATGCTGTCGAAGCCCTGACCACCATTACCACCAACCCCATCTCCGACGGCCAGGCCCTGCATGCCATTCGTTTGATCAAGGAAAACCTGCCCATCGCCGTAAAAGACGGCAAAAACGAAACCGCCCGTCTGAACCTGGCGGCGGCTTCCACCATGGCCGGGCAGGCCTTCACCATTTCCTTCGTCGCCCTGGCCCATGCCATGGCCCATACGGTCGGCATGCTCTACAGCGTCCCCCACGGCTACGCCTGCGGCATTATGCTTCCCAAGGTCATGCGTTTCAACGTCGACCATGCCACGGACAAGCTGGCTTTAGTCGCCCTGCAACTGGGGGTCAATACCTTCGGCATGGACAAACGCCTGGCGGCGCTGGCGGCCGCCGACGAGATTGAAAAGCTCATGAAAGAAGTCGGCCACCCGCTGGCGCTGCGTGACTTCGGCGTTCCCGAAGAGGGCCTTGAAGCGTGCAGCATGCACGCCATGCAGGACCCGGTTTCGCTCTATAATCCACGTCCCGTGGCCAGCCCGCTGGAAATTCTGGAGATCTACAAACAGGTTTACTAAATCGGCATGAGCAGGAGGCCCGTGGAGACCTCAATGCTGTTGACTTAACCAGGCGCAACATACGTTTGCGCCACCGGCGCTGGCGCTCCGGTCGCGGGCTGCAAGCCCGCGATCCGGATCCCGTGGGGGCGCGGGGGGCTCATGTCCCCCCAACCCCCGCTCTTTTGACCTTTGCCTTTTCCATGGCTTAGCCTAAGTCACAGCATTGGAGGGAGACCTTCCCCTGTCCTCCGGACAAGGCCCGAACGCAATCGAGCAAGAAGAGACGGTGAATGTCTATGATTACACTTTCCCCGAGCGACTGTACGACCATCAAATCGATCCTGTCGGCAAAGGGACTCCCCTGTTCGGTCCGCATTGAAATCCGGTCAACGGGATGCTGTGACGCATCGTTGGGCATGGCGGCGGATACAGCCGAAGAATCGGACCTGATCGAAGAAATTGAGGGCCTGAAGATCTTCATGCGGCCGCCCCTCTATGGTCTGGTCGGTGAAGTTTCCATACGCAGTGTCGATGACTCCGGAACAAATGAATTCATTCTTGTCTCGGAAAAGCCCTGGAATGAATGGCAAGGATTTGCGGCCGGCAAGCTCCGGACGTGAGTTCTTATTCCCCGAAGATGCAGCCCTCCCGAGTCGCCCCACAAACAGACAAGATTATGAGGCAAATAGACTATGACTTACGAGAAAGAGTATGACAAAAAACTGGTCAGTCCCAAACAGGCGGTAGACACCGTCAAATCTGGCGACTGGGTGGATTACGGCCACTTTGCCTGCGCGCCGACGTTTCTGGACCCCATCCTGGCCCAACGCGCCGGCGAGTTGCATGACGTCAAAGTGCGGGCCGCGACCTATCCGGGACTTGCGGCTGTGGCCGAAGCGGACCCTACCCGGCAATCCTTTTGCTATAACAACTGGCATTTCAGCGGCGGCGACCGGATACTCCACGATAAAGGCCTTTGCAATTATATTCCGCTTCTCTACCATGAAATGTCGGGTTACTACGATAGCCTTCCCACCGATGTATATATGGTCAAAGTGGCGCCGATGAACCGGAGCGGTTATTTCAATTTCGGCCCCTCCTGCTCGATATCCAAAGCAACCGCCAATCGCGCTAAAAAAGTGGTGGTCGAAGTCAACAGCAACGTTCCCTACTGCTGCGGCGGATACAACGAATCCATTCATGTCTCCGAAGTCGACTATATCGTCGAGTCGGACAACAAACCCCTGATCAGCCTTCCCACCCTCCCGGTCAGCGAGGAAGAAATCAAGATCGCCAAACTCATCATGGACGAAATTCATGACGGATCGGTCATTCAGCTGGGCATCGGCGCCATGCCGAGCGCCGTGGGCATGATGATCGCCCGGTCCGACTTAAAAGACCTGGGGGTCCATACCGAGATGCTTTGCGATGCTTTCGTGGACATGTATGAGGCCGGGCGGGTCACGGACAATAACAAAAAAGTGGATACCGGAAAGATGGTCTATACGTTCGCCCTGGGCAGCCGCGGACTTTATGATTTTCTGGACCACAATCCCCGTTGCGCCACCTATTCCTCGGATTACGTAAATAAGCCCGAGCGCATTGCCATGAACGACAACATGGTTGCCATCAACAATGCCGTGGAGATCGATCTCTACGGTCAGGTCTGCTCCGAATCCTCGGGCATCAGGCATATATCCGGTACGGGCGGACAATTCGATTACATTTACGGCGCCTACCATTCCCGGGGAGGCAAGGGATTTATCTGTCTTACCTCAACCAAGAAAAACAAGAAGGGTGAAATCAAGTCGCGAATCGTGCCGACGTTGACGCCAGGGGGCATTGTGACCATTCCCCGCACCGTTGTCCATTATGTGGTTACCGAGCACGGCATGGTTAACCTGAAGGGAAAATCCACCTGGGAACGCGCGGAGCTGCTGATCTCCATCGCACACCCCGACATGCGGGAGGACTTGATCAAAGCCGCTAAAAGCCAGGGAATATGGAGATAAAGCAATCAATAACCCCATGGAATTGGAAACAACGAGGAGGAAGAAATGATTCTGTTAAATCCCCACAACCATGTCCGGCCCTATCGTGATGAGCAGTCGCGCCAGATCATGCTAAAGACCATAGAGTTTTTTGAACGAAAGGGGCTCCGGAAAATCAAGGCGGACTGGCACTCCAAAAAGTGGAACCACGATTTTGTCCGATTTCTAAAGGACAATCAAATCTTTGCCACCCTGCTGACCCCCGAGGGGTACGGCGCGCCCGGTTCCCGCTGGGATACCTACCGCAACAACGAGTTTTCGGAGATTACCGGCTTTTACGGTTTTCCTTACTGGTATACCTGGCAGGTGAGCAAGCTGGGCCTTGGCCCCATCTGGATGGGCGACAACGAGGAGGTGAAGAAAAAAACGGCCAAACTCCTGCGGGAGGGTGGCGTCTTCGCTTTCGGGCTTTCGGAAAAAGAACATGGCGCCGACATTTATTCCAGCGACATGAAGCTCATTCCCGCAGAAGATGGGACCTATAAAGGGGATGGAGATAAATATTACATCGGCAACGGCAATGAGGCGGCCCTGGTGGCCACGTTCGCCAGGATGTCGGACACCGGCGACTATGTGTTTTTTGTGGTCGATTCGCAACATCCCAACTACGAATGCGTCCGAAGCGTTGTCGAACAGCAAAGTTATGTGGCCGAATATGCACTGCACGATTATCCCATCACGGATAAAGACATCCTCAAAAAGGGGCCCGAAGCCTGGGACGACATGCTGAACACCATCAATCTCTGCAAGGTCAATCTCGGCTGGTGCGCCATCGGGTTGTGCACCCACGCCTTTTATGAGGCCATCGATCATGCCGCCAACCGCAATGTATACGGCAAATTTGTCACGGACTTTCCGCATGTGCAAAAACTGATGACCGACGCCTATTGCCGGCTGGTTTCCATGAAGCTCTTCTGCGAGCGGGCCGGCGACTACATGCGTTCGGCCAATGAAAACGATCGCCGCTACCTGCTCTACAACCCGATGATGAAGATGAAGTCAACCCGCGAGGGAGAAGATGTCATGAACATTCTTCATGATGTCATCGCCGCAAAGGGCTTTGAAAGCGAACCCTTCTTCGAGTGCGCCAAAAACGACATCCCCATGCTCCCCAAGCTCGAAGGGACCGTTCATGTCAACATGGCCCTCATTGT
>JARLHP010000304.1 GCA_031292195.1 Syntrophobacteraceae bacterium | reverse complement strand
CCGCGTGTTCGACCCTGGCTCCGTCGGCTATCTGCCTGAGCCCCATGAGTCTTAGCCGCGCGCCGTGAAAGGCCGCTTCCAGCATGCCGTAGCCCGACTTGAAAATACCCTCGATTACCTGGTACTTGCTTTCAGCCGAGGAGATTTCGCGCCGGGTGAGCCTGCAGGCGTCCAGGTTGTCGCGCATTCGACCCACGTGGTTTCGAAGCGACTGGTCTTCGGCCAGCAGGTAGTTTCGCAGCCCTTTTTGAATCGATCCGGATAGCCCCCCGTACATGCTGGTCTGGAGCATGCGGTTGAACTTTTCGCGCTCCACGTAGGCTTCCATGCGCATGGGGGTTATCCCCAGTTCGAAGAGGCGGGAGGTGTACTGGCCGACCGATTCGCACACCGAAAAAGTCGCCCCGGTCTGCGCCAGCCGGCGGGAGAGTTCGGGAAGTTCGGGCACCCGCTCGGTATCGGCCTCCCGGATCAAAAGCACCTGCTGCAGGGACTGCTCGGCCGGCAGTCCTTCGACGATAAAGGGAATGAGGTCCAGGCTGGGAGTGGCTTTTTTTCGGAGCATGACGCCCGCCAGCACCCGTTTTCCGTCCTGAGCGCCAAGCTCCAGGAGGGTATAGGCGGCCCCTCTTTGCCCCAGCCGCCCGAAGAGGCCCCGGTCGCCTTCGATACCGCCCGAATCGGACACGTTTCGAAACTGCAGCAGCCGCTGGTCGGGAAGAAGCGCCACAAAGGCGGCGATCATGACCGTTGTCTTTCCCGCCCCGTTTTCACCCTCCAGGGCCGTAACGCCTGAATCCATCTGAAAACGCTGGAAGAAAAAACCGTTCCAGTTTATCAGCACCAGGCTCTCAATTCTCGTTCTGTTGCTCTTCATCATCGAGTTCCACTTCTCCGAGCTTGATCAGTTCTTCCAGGGCCAAAGACATCTCCCGCGCATCCCGGACCGGTTCGGTAAAACGGGCGATGGAGCGGCCGGGGATGACACTTTCGGTGGCGCGCTCGATGGTGATAAACCCCAGGCGGGCCAGTCCGTTTATGGCCTTGTCCACGGCCTCCCGGATCTTTTTATTGTCCATTTCCGCATCCCGCCCCCGGGTGCGGGGGGCCAGCAGTTCGGCCAGCCTTTGCCTGCCAAGCAGCATCTCCAGGTGGGAGAGGATTTGCTCGACGGGGATCTGCCCCGCTTTTTTGAGATAAGCCGGGTCCATGCGGAGCAGGGCCAGGACCTGGCCAACCAGCATCTCCGCCCCGCTAAGACGCCTGTGGCCCAAAAGATCGCCCTCCGAGAGGAGGTAAAAGTAGCCTTCCTGCCCGTTTACCAGCCGGCAGTCGTATCCTTCATAAAACACCTGCAAAAACGGTTCGGCCTGGAGCAGGAACTCATAGGACCTGATATCGTCCATATCGATATGACCGCCGGTTCTAAGGCGGTGATCCACCCCCGGAAACAGGGGGTCCAGGATCACCTGGTCCAGGGAGTGGTAAGTCCTGTCGTTATCGTTGTGCATTACGATTTCCTCTGACGCACGGTTAATTTCTGAATCTCGATTCCCTTTCCCAGCCGATACCAGGATTCGTCGTGGAGCGGCAGGGGCACGCCCTGCCGGATGAGCCATTCGGCCAGCTCGCCCGCCAGGATGTAGATCTCGTGAAAAGTGTGGTCGGGAAGCAGTCCGCTCAGGATATCCAGAAGCTCCACCCGCCCGCTGCTCCGCAGCTTCTCGGCGATTTGCTCCACGATCCGGTCGAGGGGCAGGCTGATTATCCCGGTCTCCTCCAGTTCTTCTTCCGCCGGCTTTAACTCCCGCTCAACCGTTTGAGCCGGCCGGATGTCGGAATCGGTCCTCAAGTGAATGTAGGGTCCCTGGTCGGAAACCCTTAGAAACCACAACACCGGGCGCCCGTAACCCTTGATGGCGTCCCGCAGCCTGGTGCGCACCGCCCGGTCCGGGTCCACGCTGATCACCGAGCGGATGAATTCATGAACGTTCTGATAGTACTCCGACCACGTGGCGAAACGGTTTTCTCCCCACGCCCCGATCCTTTCGATCTGCCTTCGGACATGATCGATCGCTTCCACCGATTCGGCCCGGGAACCCTTCTCGCACAGGTCCTCTATTTCGCTCAAAAGCGAAGACATCCCCTCGATTTCGTGCATCAACACCTTGTGCAGTTCCTGAAGGGCCTCGCTGGTGGTCACCAAAAGATTTTCGCAGGACATCACCGCCTCGAACCAGTTTTCCTCCAGCGTGGCCTCGATCCGCTCCCGGATCTGTTCCTGCTGGACGTCCATGCCCTGCTGGCGCCGCTCGATGCCCTCGATCAACTGGGCGACCGTTAATTTGAGCGGCCCGCTCACCTGCGACTCCCAATGGTCGTCGTCTCCGCCCGCTTCGGCCGCCAGGTGAATCTGCCCGAGCCCCGCCCGGATCTGAGTCATTATTATTTCCAGGCTCTTGCGGGTGAGCCCCTCCTGCTCTCCGAACCACTCGGCGATGGCGTTGCCCATGAGAGACAGAGAATATTCTCCGCCCCTTATTACCCCCGCGGTGTCGGTGCGGACCATCAGACGCTGCTCGCGCAGCCGGGCGATGGCGCTGGTGGCTCGCTGCGCGCTGGAGGCCGGGTCGGTGTGGGAGACTTCGCCCACAATGCGGTAGATGTTTCGGAGCTGCTCCTCATCCAGGGTGGGATCGGGATTTATGGCCAGCCAGGTGTGAATGCCCGCCAGAAAGGCCGCGTCTTCCCGGTCCAACTGGAGAGTAAAATCCAGGGACCACGTTTTGGCTATGGAATCGGCTACACTGAGATGTTTCACTTTATAGACAAACCTGTGCAGGGATTGAAACCGAAAGGACGACCGCCAGGATGGACGGCTGTCAAAACCTCTGAATTAATTTTTCCCGCCGCTCACAAAACGACGAACGCTATAAGGTCGACTTCAATACCATGAAGCACCGAAGATGAACAGCCCCGAGTACGGCGGCGGCGTGGCGGCGTGTCGCCGCAGCCGGGATTGCAAGCCCAGGCCTGCTATTTTTGTTAGTGATCCAGACGGAGGGGGGCAAAGCTGCCTGGAGTAATTGACAAAATCTACCACGGAGGCACAGAGGCACAGAGGGGACTTTTTTTGCCCGGCCGGGAGACGGCGGCCGGGCAAAATCAGCTCCAGAAGGGCGGACCTGCCGTTGCTCTCACGATCTGCCGGGTTTCACGGTGCAATGGGGCTTAACCTGGCCTGCGGGGCTCTGAAAAGGAGCGGGGGATCGGCCCTTAAGAGGCCCTTGCACCCTTTGCGTGCGTCAGAACGATCTTTTCGAACATGGTGAGCAGACCGACCCCCAGGATGTATAGGGAGCCGATATCGAGGTTATCGTTTGCGGTCGAGTCGAAAAACAGGCTCAGGGAGGATTCGAGGTCGCCTTCCTTTTTCCAGTAGCAAATGAGCATGGGCAGCTTGGGCAGGGGATGAACGACAACCGAGATGTCCGAGTCGAAGCTGTCACGGGCCGGTTTTCCGTCGAAAATATCGACTATCAGCTCAAAGAGATCGGTGTGCTTGTCGACCAGCTCTTTTAGCGGCTTTTCGCACCGTTGGGCAAACAGGGGCGCCCTGGCGGAGCCGTTGTTCAATTCCCTGAAAGGAATCCACTCGCCGCCGGGATCGAGCCCCGCGCCGTGGACAACGTAGTTCAACAAGGGAACCACCACCCAGCGGTTGTTGTGACAGTCCGAGGTCATGTTGCCGCTTCGGTCGATATAAAAGTCTTTGCCCAAACATTTGACCGCCAGCTTGTCGCCGAGCCAGGCAGCACCCAGCCGGCCGGCCAGGGAAGCAGGATCGGCGTTCCTTATCCGGTTTCGCAACTCCTCCATGGCTTGGTCCCAGTCCTCTTTATCGGGTGTTTGGGACTCGGCGCTTTCCCCCAGTTTCTCGATAACCGCCCTGTCCAGGCTGGGGCAATCCTTCAAACTCTTTTCACCCCGCAGGACAGCGGCGGCAAAGGCCAGGCAGGTCGGCACGCCGCATTGCCGGCAGTTGGTTTTATCCAGTAACTTGTAGATCTCCAGGTGATTCAATTTGGACATGTTTTCCCTTCCCAGCTGCTCGATCGGGCCGCAGCCGCCCCACCGGCGGGAGTCCTCAAGTGATTTTGGAATATTTCTGGACATGGGCCCCGGAACTCCACGGCAAACTTTCGGAAAGAAATGTATCATAGAGTGAAAAGGATATGAACCGGCTCGACCTGAAAAGATGCCGCCGAAGCCTGCGGACCGCTTCGGGGGGCGAGGTTGTTGGCTTTAGGCCGGGTCATTGAAAAGACGAAGGGCAAAAGAGCGGGGCGGCTGTGCAACACACGACGAAGCCCGCGACCACCCCGTCCTCGGGCGCGGTCTGAACGAGGATAAAACTAAGGGAGTGTAACGTAATAACATTTACATTTCATGAGGGGTTTGGATGTATCTCATAGTTCCATTCCCCATGGAATTCATCGCGGATGATGTTAACTTGTAGCAACTCCTCATCCGTGATCTTGATTCCCTTCGGATACATG
>JARLHP010000303.1 GCA_031292195.1 Syntrophobacteraceae bacterium | reverse complement strand
TGCTTTGGGCGAAGACGAGGCTACAAACCATTGGTCACCCGAATGGGACCCCAATAAGTTAGCGCTTATGGGGCATGCTCCCCGCACTTTTGTCCTTTGCCTTGCATTGAGCGGACAATTACGACACAGTCTCGAAGCGCAGCCCAACAAAAAGAAATCCTCGACCGGCCGGAAGACGACAGCCGCTCAAAAGGGCTGCGCGGTCGGCCACCAGGAAGCCATAAAAAATCTGCGGTTAAGGCTTGGCGATCCTGGCAGCGGCGGCACGCCGTATGCTATACTAAAGGCATCGGTCATATAGCGTGAGGTGAAATCCATATCCTGAGTCTTGTAGGGTGGGCAAAAGCGTAGCGTTGCCCACCAGGATGAGGCATGGGCTACATATATCCTGAGGCGCAAGCCAAGAGGCGGGGAAAATGTTCGATAATCTGTCGGGAAAATTTGAAAAAATCTTCAAGAACCTGCGCGGCATGGGAAAGCTCACCGAAGCCAACATAAAAGAGGCTTTGAGAGAAGTCCGCATGGCGCTTCTCGAGGCCGACGTGCACTATAAGGTGGCCAAGGATTTCGTTGCCTCCATAAGCGAGAGGGCCGTGGGGCAGGAAGTCATGCAGAGCCTGACACCCGGCCAGCAGGTGATAAAGATAGTCAACGAGGAGTTGACCGCTCTCATGGGGGGGAGCGCTGAACCGCTAAAACTCTCCGGGCGGTTGCCGGTGGCTGTGCTGATGGTCGGGCTGCAGGGTTCGGGCAAAACGACGACTACCGCAAAGCTGGCCCGAAAGCTCGCAAGCGACGGCAGACGCCCCTGTCTCGTCCCGGCCGACGTGTACAGACCCGCCGCCATCGATCAGTTGGTTACCCTTGCCGGACAGTTGAAGCTGCCCGTCTATGCTTCCAACCCCGGCCAGACCCCCGAACGGATTGTCGAAGAGGCCCTGATTTACGCCCGCCAGGAAAATTGCGATACCCTCCTGGTCGATACCGCCGGGCGGCTGCACATCGACTCGGAACTCATGGACGAGCTTTCGCGGCTGAAAAAGATTCTCTCGCCCGCCGAGGTCCTTCTGGTGGCCGACTCCATGACGGGCCAGGATGCGGTGCAGATTGCCGCTGCGTTCCATGAAAAGCTGGGGCTGACCGGGGTCGTCCTGACAAAGCTCGACGGTGACGCGCGGGGCGGGGCGGCCCTTTCCATTCGCTCGGTCACCAACTGCCCCATTAAGTTTGTGGGGGTGGGCGAAAAGATGGACGCCCTGGAGGTATTTTATCCCGATAGGATGAGTTCGCGCATTCTGGGGATGGGCGATGTCCTGACCATGATCGAAAAGGCCCAGGAAACCTTCGACCAAAAAGAGGCCGAAGAGATCGCCCGCAAGTTCCGGCAGGACTCTTTCACCCTCGATGATTTCCTCAGCCAGCTTCAGCAGGTCAAAAAACTGGGTTCCTTCGAACAGATTTTGAGCATGCTTCCGGGTATGGGGGCTCTAAAGGAGCTCAAAAAACTCAAGGTCGACGAAAAAGAATTCGTGCGCATGGAAGCCATCATCCGGTCGATGACCAAGGCTGAGCGCCGCAACGTGGACATATTGAACGCCGGTCGCAGGAAAAGGATCGCCAATGGGAGCGGGACGAGCGTTCAGGATGTCAACCGGCTGCTAAAGGGCTACGAGGATTCGCGCCGGATGATGCGCCAGATGATGGGCGGGGGGGGAGCCACCAAGAAAAAGAAAGGCAAGGCGAGGCGGAAAGGGTCATTTTTCCCTTTTTAATCTGGTCATTATGGATTATATAGAAGTTTTTTACCGTTCTGGGTAAAGGCTGATGTTGTGCGCCGTTGGTTCGGGCAAGCCAAAAATGTTATTCCATGTACAAACGCCTCGAAGGCGTTGCAGTTCCCGCACCCGACGTGTGGATGAGAACAGGAGGTCTAGAGTTAATGCCGGTTAAAATTCGTTTGGCACGTGGCGGAAGAAAAAAGAGACCGTTCTACAGGATAGTTGTCGCCTCCTCCGAGGCGCCGCGCGATGGCAGGTTTATAGAAAATATCGGGACCTACAATCCGCTCCCCGTGGACACTGCTGTGAAAATCGACAGCGATAGGCTCCAGTACTGGCTTGGACAGGGCGCCGAACCCACCGATACCGTTCGCAGCCTGATCAGTAAATATGCCAAATTGAGCTGAAGTCCCAATTGACCGACCCAGCGCATTCACCCGGAGGAAGTCATGTTGAAAGAACTCGTCGAGTTTATGGCGCGTGCATTGGTTGATAGCCCGGAACAGGTGAGGGTTTCCGAGATAGAGGGTGAGCAGACCTCCGTTATCGAACTCCGGGTGGCCAAGGAGGACCTGGGCAAGGTGATCGGCAAGCAGGGCCGTACCGCCCGCGCCATGAGAACGCTCCTGAGTGCGGCATCCAGCAAGATTCGCAAAAGGGCCGTTCTGGAGATAATCGAATAGTGACGATGAATGAGTCCCTTCTGATTCCCATAGGGAAGGTGACAAAAGCTCACGGGATCCTGGGTGCTCTCAAGGTCTTTGCCTACGGCGAAACCTTTGCTCGGGTGGAAGCTGGCCAGAGGCTGTTTGCCATGGAAAGCGGAACGCGGCGGCAATTGACGCTGGCGGATCTGCGTGCCCAAAATAGGGGCTGGATCGTTGAGTTCGAAGA
>JARLHP010000302.1 GCA_031292195.1 Syntrophobacteraceae bacterium | reverse complement strand
TTGGTGCCAAACGTTGCCGGGGGTAAAGCTATCCTTCTTTTTGCCGCGGCGGCTTATGCCATTTTCGCCCTGCCTTCGTTTATCTTTTTAAAGGACTCGCCCTGTCAGAGTTCCAAAGGATGGGCAGCCATAAGGGAAACCTTCGCCCGGCTCGGCGCCACCTTCAGAGAAATTCGCCACCTTAAGAATATCTTCATTTTCCTGATCGCCTATTTTTTCGTAGCCGACGCCATAACGACCGTTATCGTCTTTTTTTCCTCCTATACGGTCTATACGCTCCGATTCACAGTGACGCAGAATGTGATCCTGCTCATGCTCATCCAGCTTTCGGCCGCGGCCGGGGCCATGGTCAGCGGGATAGTCGCCAGGCGGATCGGACTGATAAGAACGCTGGTGATCACCATTGTGATCTGGATATTGGCCCTTTTGGGAATAATCGTCTTCCAAAGCATCCAGGCGTTTTACGCCCTTTCGGTTTGCGCGGGCTCGGTCCTGGGCGCGACCCAGGCGACGGCGCGGGCCTACATGGCGCTCGAAGCTCCGGAAGGCAAGAAGGCGGAATTTTTCGGCTTCATGACTTTCAGCACCAGGGCCGCGGCGATTTTCGGCCCCTTGCTCTACGGCGCCATATCAAACTGGACGAACAACCCTCGTATATCGGTGCTCTCGCTCGAGGTGCTTTTCATCCTTGGCCTGGCCTTCATGCTGGTGGTCCTGCGAATGGAGGCCCGCGGCAAGGCATAGCGCCGCCTGGTATCTCAATCGGGCCCGGAGTTCAGCCTGTAGCCCATTCCGTAGATGGTGCTGATGATTTCCTTATCCGGCAACCGCTTCGCAATCTTTTTTCGGAGGTTTTTGACGTGGGAGTCGATGGTTCTGTCATAGCCATCGAAATCATAGCCCTGCACGGCGCTGATCAATTCGTTTCGCGAGAAAATCCGGTCGGGGCTGCCCAAAAACACCCGCAAAAGATTATACTCGCAGGGAGTTAGTCTCAGTTCGGTCCCACCGGCCAGCGCCCGGCGGCTTTCCTCGATGATGACCAGTTCCGCCACGCGCAGCGTCGTTTTGCAAACAGGGGCAAGCGAGCGCCTCAATACGGCGTTTACCCGAGCCACCACTTCCCTGGGACTGAAGGGCTTGCAGATATAATCATCGGCGCCCAGTTCCAGGCCCAGCAGCCGGTCTATTTCTTCCACCCTGGCGGTGATCATTATTATCGGCACGCTCGAAATCCGCCTGACGGCGCGGCAAACATCCAAACCGTTCATTCCGGGGATCATCAGGTCGAGCAGGATCATATCGGGTGGGTCCTGTTTCAGATGAGGCAGGACCATGTCTCCGCAAACCAGGCAGGAAACCTCGTAGCCCGCGCTCACCAGGTAGTCATTTAGAACTTCGGCGATCTTGGTTTCATCTTCGACCACAAGGACTCGCATGCTCATCGTCTATCTCCGGTGTGCGGCTTTGGTCAAACCGGCGGGGACAGCTCAATCCCCCGGCCCCAAATGGAGAGGAAAACTCATGGCGATCTTAAGCCCTCCGCCAATCGAATTGGAGGCCACTATTTTGCCGGAAAAACCTTCCACAATACTCTTGCATATCGACAGGCCAAGACCGCTGCCGCCTTTTTCCCTGGTTCTGGCCCCGTCGACCCTGTAGAGCCTGTCGAAAAGGCGCGGGAGGGATTCTTCCGGGACCCCGGGGCCCGAGTCTTCGAAACTGACGAAAAATTGGCCCTGCTCCACCCGGTGAGACACTTTGAGACTCCCCGGAGCATCCGAATAGCGCAGAACATTCTCCAGCAGATTAGAGAAAAGTTGTTTTAGCCGACCCGGGTCCGCCAAAATCTCAACTGCCTCCCGGGCCTCCCCCAGAAGATCGAGCCGTATGGACCGCAGCTCAAGCCTTGTACGGAAACAATCCAGCGTTTCGACCAAAATCTCCGGCGCATTTACGGCTGAAAGCTCGGAGCTGAAAGCCCCTGCCTCGATCAGGGAAAGATCGTGCAGGTCGCCCACTATTCGGCCAAGGTGAAGCACTTCCTGGTGAAGTGAATCCAGGCCCTGCTCTGTCACGCTCCTGACCCCGTCCTGCATGGCTTCCACTTCCGCGCGAAGAACGGCCAGCGGCGTGCGGAGTTCGTGAGAGATGTCCACAAGCCACTGTCGCCGCGTCAGCTGATGTTTGTCCAGGGCCTGCGCCATCGCATTGAATCCGGCGGCCAACCGGCCAAGCTCATCGCCGGAGTTCACCACGATGCGCGTGTCAAACCGTCGGGCCGCCAGGGCCTCTATTCCCCTTTCCAGCTCCCGGACAGGGGCGAGCAACCGCCGGGACAAAACGAAGGTCGCGAAGCCCGCCAGAACCAGCACGGCGAACCCGGTGGCATAAAACGTCTGAGACTGCCGTCTGATGAATTCGACATCCAGATGATGGGTGGGCCCCTCGAACTCGCCGAACTTTCTGAAGCCGACCCACCCCACAACCCGCCCGCTCACTTTAACGGGAGTCAGCCGATAGCTGCCGGGTGAAGACAAATCCCCCGGCGGCGCGAGCGGACGTTTCCGGGCATCGAACAAGGCCACAGGGGGCAAAGGCGGACCGGACGGAAGATGATTTGGGGGGGGTCCGAAGGGCCCTCCGGGAACCGTTCCCATTTCCACATTACCGCCGTCGGGTGGAGGCCCGGGCGGTCCGGCTTCCGGCTCCCCAAAAGCGAGTGCTTCCGGGAAGGGGGGCGCGGCGCCGGGGCCCATGCCGGAAGCGGGCCGGCGCTCTGCCGGGCTTTGCCCCCCGTCCCGCGGAGGCGCCATGCCGGGCACAAACCATTTCAAACCCGTCCAGGCCTCCGGGTCCCGCAGGACAGCGTTCCAATCGCCCTTTTTCCGGTATTCCCGTCCCAGCGTATCAGCCAGCTTGGCTATCCTCGCGGCCTCAACCCTTGCCAAGTATCCTCTGAAATGGCGCTGACCATAATAACTGCCGATCAAGAGGATACACGCTACAATAGTCGTGCTGTTCAACAGAAAAGCCAGAAATATCTTGTGTCTGAACTCCAGCTTCATGCGATTCCCGCCGGGTGACCGGTAAGTGTCAGGCATAATCGGCAAATGCAGACAAAACGTATCGTCATTTCTGGCCTATTCGAGCCTGGATGTCAATCATACACAATCCTCTCCACACTAATTCCACACCGCCTCCATACTTTTTCCACAGTTGCCCGCTAGACTCGGCCGAAATACAAACCCATGCTGGAAAGGTGACAAACATGAAAAAACGGATGGTCTTTCTTATTCTCTTCACCGCACTCTGCCTGAGTGCGGGAACCGCCTGCTGCCAACAGACCGGTTCGGGCCTGCCGGTGTTTTCAAGGGGGAGCGGACCGTCGGCCATATTCGGCGACGGGCAACACCTTTATGTAATGGCGGGCGGCAAGATCCTGGAGTACAAACTCGATGGAATGAACCTGGAGCACTCCGTTGATCTGCCCGCCTGCGCTCCTCCCGAGATGGAGCACGGGCCACAAGCCGGCGCCCCCCCCTTCAGATCAATGCTCGTCCCCCCTCCTCCGCCGCCGCACGGTCTTTGGGCCGGCGATGGAAAGCTCTACGTATTGGATGGCCCTGCCGTCTATGTGTACAAGGTCCCGGGCCTGAGCCTCGAAAATACAGTGAAGCTCCCTGCGCCAAAACCGCCGCAAGCGGGTAAATGACCTGGGCTAAAGAAGAAATCAGAGGTATTTCAAATGTATCGTCTCTTGCATATAGATGATGATGCCCAATTTTGCCGAATGCTCTCCGACTACTTTGCAGCGGAAAGCTTCGACGTGGTTTCCATCCACGACGGCAGAAAGGCTCTGCAGCACGTTCTGGCATCGCCTGGGAATGAATATGACCTGGTCCTGCTGGATCTGGCGCCTCCCGGTGTTGACGCCTTCGAGGTGCTCAGGGCTGTTCGCTCCAGGCAGAATACCCCCGTTATAATGTTAACCGGCAGCCCACGGCCCCTTGACTGCATAGTTGGCCTTGAAACCGGGGCGGACGATTACCTGGTTAAGCCTTTTGATCCTCGTGAACTGCTGGCCAGGGTCCGCGCTGTTCTGCGGCGCGCCCAAAAAACCTGCTCCCACCCCTTGCCCAGACCCGACAGGATAGTGCTCGGGGATATCGAGGTGGATGTCGGAAGCCGCTTAGTGCGCCGCAATGGTGAAAAATTGCGGCTTACTTCAGCCGAGTTCAGCTTTCTCGAAATCCTGGTGAGAGCAGCCGGGCAGGTCGTGTCGCGTGACCGGTTGGCCAGGAGAGCACTTGGGCGGGAACTGGGTTCCTTTGACCGCAGCATCGATATGCACGTGAGCCGTCTTAGAAAGAAACTTGGCAATGAGCATAATGGGATCGAGCGGATCAAGACGATTCGCGGCACAGGCTTTGTCTACACCATCCCGGATCAATTCCCCTGGAGAACCCCCCATTTATGAGGCCTTCGGCAGACAGCAAAATTCTCTGATCGGAGCAGCTATTCCTCAGAATGAGGCAGGGGTAGGATTTCTCCCTCCCCTGCCTGAAAAATACCCTATCCTCCCCAACACGTTTCAGGAATAGACGTTGGTGAAGTTCCCGGTTGCCGATACGGCCCCGGCGGAGCCGAGATTGGCGACCAGGTCCGTCAAAAACGTCTTCAGATCGACGCCGGTCGAGGTCGTCGTGCCGCTGGTCGTGCTGCTCGCCGCGCTGGTCGATGAACTGGTCGAGCCGGAAGCACCGCTAATCGCCGAGACCAGGTTGCTGAAGTCCGACTGCAAGGTATCGAGGCTGGTTGAACTCGTTGAGGACGAACTCGAGGAGGACGAACTCGTGGAGGAGTCACTCAACTGCGAAATCAACGCACCAATTTTACTGCTGAAGTTTGAGTAAGCAGAGCTTGCCCCGGAAGTGGTCGAAGATGACGATGAGGACGATGAGGATGACGACGTGTCGCTTGAGTCGGATTCCGACTTCATGGTCGCGAACAAATCGTGCATCAGCTTGCCCAGCGCCTGTGCCGGGTTCTGGGAGGAACCGGTTGATGAACTCGAATCCGCTGAATCGGTCGAATCAGTCGATGAGGTGGAATCGGTCGATGATGTCGAACCGGTCGATGAGGCAGCCGAGGTGGAGCTCGAGTTCGAACCGGCGTCCGGGGGCGGTCCACTTGGCGGAGGCGGCATGGACAATCCCATCTGGTTCAGCGTCTGCATCACCCCCTGCATCAGTGAATCATTTCCGGAACTCGACCCTCCGTCAGCCTGCTGGACCCCCGAATTCGAATTCCCATTGTTTGACTGACTCATCATGGAAAGAAAGTCGGAATACAACGCACTTGAACTGCTTACTCCCGAAACCGACATGGTTTGCTCCTTTTTCTGGTGTTTTGGGACCCATCAAGTTTTTTTCGTACAACCCATACCTGCCAGTGTCCTTTATATTTGCCCTATATTTGCCCAATCCGAATGACTTCCAAGTTTCAATGCTGATTGTCTCAAAGCAAAGGTCGGACACTTTTCATAAAACCTTCGGTAACGTTATGTATAGTTAGGTAACGATTTGTAATCACAAGGATACCCACCGTTAAACCCGCACCTGGCGCCGGTTTACCGCACTTGGATTTCCTGCATGGTTTCCGTTTTTGACCGGGAATCGAGGTGGGATCAGCGCTCTATGGAGAGCGGAAGGGAGCGGGGTTTACCCCCCGGGAACCGATTTTCATCCTGAATATTGCAAAAAATGCCGAGCCGAAGGGAAAATTTTTCCAAATCATCCTTTCAGCCGGCGCCAAATTGCATTAGCATGGTGAAGGAATATTCTAAAAGGAAGAGAATCACACATTGCAGATCAGAAAACTGGGCCAATCGGCTCTGCTCGTCCCGGCAGTGGGTATGGGCACATGGCGAACCTTCGATATCCGGGGAAACGGGGCAACGGCTAATGCTCGCCGGGTCGTGGACAACGCCATTGCCGCCGGGATCACGTTTTTCGACAGTTCTCCCATGTACGGGGAAGCCGAACGGGTGTTGAGCCTGACTCTCAAAGGGCGGCGCAGTGCGGTGCAGATCGCGACCAAAGTCTGGGCCGATACCGCATCGCAGGGCTGGGCGCAGTCGAGGCTGTCTCTTCTTTATTTCGAAGGCCTCATAGACCTCTATCAAATCCACAATCTGCTCAACTGGCAGGAGCACCTGGGAATGATCGAGCGTCTCCAGGAGGCGGGCAAGGTCCTGGCCATCGGAGCAACCCACTATAGCTCCCTGTCATTTCTGGAACTGCGCCGTGTCATGGAAAGCGAAAGGATTTCCTCCATTCAGATTCCGTATAATGTGGAACAGAGGGAAGTGGAAAAGGACATTTTGCCCCTGGCGGCCGATCTGGGGCTCGGAGTGGTCATCATGAGACCCTTCGGAGGGGGGAGCCAACTGCGGCGCCCGCCCGCGGAAAGCGAACTGGCCCCGCTTGCCCCTTTTGGCGTAACCACCTGGCCGCAGGCCCTTCTCAAGTGGATTTTGAGCGATCCCCGCTGCCACACGGCAATCCCCGCAACCTCGAACAGCGAACATGTGCTGGAAAATGCAGCAGCCGGCAATCCCCCATGGTTTGGCGAAGAGGAACGAAAGTACGTCCTGCGACTGGCAGGGAAATAATATTCGCCCTATTCGGTTTGCAGGAACTACTCGGACGGCGTGCCGCCGCGGCCGGGATTGCCAAGCCCAAAGCATGGACTTTTCTTGGTTTCCGGGTGTCACGAAGGGACATGAAGAACTGTTCTGAAAGGTTTTTGTTGGGCTGCGCTTCGCTTAGCCCAACCTACAGCCCAACCTGGCGGGCTACTCGGCGAAGAGGTCCTTCGCTCTTAACTCCAGGGAGATGGCGTCGATGAAAAACGCACTGTCTCCGGCGAAAATCCCTGCCCTGCCGTATTTTCCTTCTATCGGCACGTATTTTTCGATAAACCCGGCATCGGGTTCGATGATGAAATATTCCGCAACCCCCGAACGTTCGTACAGTTCCATTTTTTCTCGGCGATCCTTTAAAGACGTGGAAGGGGAGGCAATCTCGAAGACCACGTCCGGGGCGCCGGATATGTGGGTCCTTTCAATCTTTCGTCCGTCGCAGACGATAAATACATCGGGCTGAACGACCTGGTCTTCAGCTATAACGACGTCCAGAGGCGCAATGAACACCCGGCAACCATGCTCTTGCCCCCTCAAATAGGCCCATATCAATCCATGAATTTGCCCGGTTAATCGCTGGTGTCCGGAAGTCGGGGAGGGGGTCATGTCGTAGACCTGCCCGTTGATGATTTCGCAACGAAAATCCTCCGGAAAAGTCAGGTAATCTTCATACGTATAGCCACCCGATTCTCTTACCGTTGGAGACGACATTTTCTTCGGCCCTTTCATCCAGGTTCGGAAAACAAGAGCGGGAAGATCGATGAAAATGCTCTCATCTTCCCGGTACGGATCCGCTCCGTTAAGCGGAACAGAGTGTTGAAACACCTCGCTTTTCTTCATACTACACACCGGCCGTTTGCTGGTCAATGGGCTGTGACGCACGGCGGCGTGCCGCCGCGGTCGGGATGGCCAAGCCGAAACCACGGACTTTTCGCGGTTTCCGGGTGTCCCGGGACGACATAAGAAACTGCTCCGCGGTGAAAAGTTTTTGTTGGGCTGCGCTACCGCTTAGCCCAACCTACAGCCGAACCCACAGCCGAACCCACAGCCGAACCTACGGAGCTTAGCCCGACCCACGGTAGCCTTAGCTGCGGATCTCTGAAATGGAGCAGGAAGAACCGCGCCTCGAAACCTTTTCATTCGGGTGCTCTCCGAGGCAACCGGAAGGACTGTGGTTGCGACATAAAATCACTTCGCCAAGCGGAATTTCCGGCGCCTTTCCCCGGCAACTGCGGTTTAAGCCGTGTTTAAGCCGTTGACATTAGTGAAATTTTTCCCTAAGCTACGGCGTTGGGGGTTGGCAGACGCGGTCAAAGCCGAAAACCTGGCCTTTTCCACGGACTTTATGTTGACCTAATTTCTCATTTATATATAATTACTCGTTTTCATTGATTCTCATTGACTTGGGCGTCTTTGGGAAAAAACCATGTGAGACTCTCGAATCCCGCCATTATTTTCAGCTCCCGTTCCAACGGGTGGAGAAGAGGAAATACTATGAGTCCGATGGATTATCTTACGCCTTTTTTGGAGGTCGGTCGCGCGATCATTGACGGCGACGGTAACGACCGCGTGATGAGCCTTATTGCCGAAGCGGTCACCAAGACCCTTGAGCTTAAAGGCTGCATGATCAAAATGAAAGCTTACAAGGGTGAGCACATCGAGATGCTGGCAAGCAATGGCCTGAGCGAGCGCTTCTTGTTCGGCAAGTCCGACTATGCCAGCAATTGGGTATGCTCCAGCCTGCCGGAAGAACCCCTCTGCTTTTCCAACTTAGGCGATTTTAATATCCAGGGCGAAAAGGCGATGCTGTCGCTCGAAGAAATCCAGTCTTTCGCCGTACTGCCCATCGAGATTCGGCACGAAACCCTGGCCATGGTCGCCCTGTTTTCCGCCGCGCCGCGCGAATTCACACAGGCAGAGCTTGGCTTTGCCGAAAGCCTGGCCGCCCAGGGAATTCAGTCCATCCTGTGGCAGCGCCGCGTGCATTCCATGGTCGAAAAGGAACGCGAGTATCTGCGCAGCTTCCAGGAAATCAGCAGCGCTATCAATGCAAGCCTCAATATCAGCAAGGTCCTGGAGCTGGTTGTCACCAAGATAACCACCGTTTTGGTGGCAAAAGGCTGCGTAGTGCGCCTTCTCGATCCCAAATCGCAAAACCTCTACGTGGCCAGAAGCCACGGGCTGAGCCAGGAGTTCCTGCAAAAGGGCCCCGTGGACGCGCAGAGAAGCATCGCGGAAAATATGGCCGGCAAGGTGGTGGTAATCGATGACGTTTTCACCGACCCGCGCCTTCAATACCCTGCCGAGATGGCTGAAGAAGGGGTGCGCAGGATTATTTCCATCCCGCTCACTGTCCGGGGCAAGGTGATTGGCGTTCTCAGGATTTATTCCGGGGAAGGCCCCAAGTTTACCAAACGCGAGATCGACTTCGCCAATGCCATAGCCCAGCAATGCGCTTTCGCCATCGAAAACGCCCGTATTTATCAGAGGCTGCACTACGAGTACCAGCAACTGCTGGTCGACTTCGGTTACGAAGGAAGCAGCGAGTAAGGTCTCATTCAATTCATCCATCGGCCAACGTGCGAGCGAGATAAGGAACCATGGAGCGAACCAATACCCTTTCGATTCAGCAATCCCGTGATAGTGATTTTATCCGGGAGGTGGAAGAGGCAAGCGGGCAGAATTTAAGCAAATGCTACCAGTGCGGCAACTGCATGGCGAGCTGCGTCTACACCTTCGCCTATGACTACCCGGTTACCCAGATCATGCGTCTCATACAACTGGGGCAAAAGGACACCGTCCTCAAGTCCAGCGCGATCTGGCTGTGCGCCAATTGTCAGGCCTGCACCACGCGCTGCCCCAACAATATTGACGTGGCGCAGGTCATGGAGACGTTGCGCATCATGTCCCGCAAGGAACATACCGTATCTTTGCCCGATATCCAGGCCTTCTACGATGAATTCCTGAGGTCGGTCAAAACTTTCGGGCGTGTCTTCGAAACCGGACTGCTGCCGGTCTATAATATGAGGGCCAAAAAACCTTTCACCGACCTCGATCTTGCCCCGCGTCTTTTGATGAAAGGCAAGCTTACCTTTTTTCCCGCAATGGTGAAGCAGCGGAAAAAAATCGCGGAGATTTTCGAGGTTATCAAAAGAGATCGTTTTTCCAAAGAAGGAAAAGCCCGCCCCGAACCTCTGAGTTCTCAACCCGACATCTAAAAAGAGAAACCTGTGAAACGCGTAGCCTATTATAAAGGATGTTCTCTCGAAGGGCTGGCCGCTGAATACGACCGCTCGACCCGCATGGTCTGTGAGGCTTTCGGTATCGAGCTGGTCGAAATACCCGATTGGAACTGTTGCGGTTCCACGCCTGCCCACTCCTATGACCCGTTACTTTCCGCAGCCCTGGCCGGCCGCAATCTGGCCATCGCAGCCGACAACGGATGCGACATGGTCATGAGCCCGTGCCCGGGATGCCTGAAATCGCTCAAAGGCGCCCAGGAAACCTGCGAAGACCCGGCGCAGCGCAAAGCCTTCGTCGATTTGGTCGGCAGGGACGTCGACGGACTCAAGACCGTTTCGCTCTTGCAGCTGCTCTATGAAGAAGTTGGACCGCAAGCGTTGCAAAAAGCCGTTCGGCGCCCCCTCACCGGCCACGTCCTGGTGCCCTACTACGGTTGTCTTCTGACCAGGCCCGCCGAGAAAGCCAAATTCGACGATCCGGAAAACCCCATCTCCATGGACCGGCTCATCGAGGCCACCGGGGCCACCGTGCCCCGGGACTTTCCGTACAAGACGGAGTGCTGCGGGGCCACCTACGGGGTTACCCGAAACGATTTCGTGGGCAAACTGAGCGGGCGGATTCTGGACATGAGCCAGGGCCTCGGGGCGGAGGCCATCGTGGTGGCCTGTCCGCTCTGTCAGCAGAACCTGGATATGCGCCAGGACCAGATCAATAAATATTCGAAGAGCGCTTTCCATCTTCCGGTACCCTATATCTCTCAGGTTATAGGGCTCGCCTTGGGAATCGAACCGAAAGTGCTTGGACTGGACAAATTGTGCGTACCCGCCGACATCCTGCTGGAGGATCGTTCGGGTGAAGACGGGCAGGCGCGACAACCCGGCGGGGTTGCCGCGGGATAGTCCAGTCAGCCGTCTTGAAATCCTCCGAAAAGATTGGCAAATGCTTTTCGCCAATGCATGGGAAATCCGGGACGGCCCGATAACCACCGGCTTGTCCAGGCGGTGAATACACAACGGCGGGGGCCGTTCCGAGTCAGGATAGGAGATATATGCGTATCGGCGTGTTCGTTTGTAATTGTGGGACCAATATAGCGGGGACTGTGGATACGGCAAAAGTCGCGAGTGAGGCGCTTGCCTTCGCCGACGTCGTCTATGCCACCAATTACATGTACACCTGCTCAGAACCGGGTCAGCAGGAGATCCAGCGCGCCATCGGCGAGTACGGTCTCCAGGGCGTGGTGGTCGCGGCATGTTCGCCCAGGATGCACGAGCCCACGTTCCGGCGTGCGGTGGAAAAGGCCGGGTTGAACAAGTACATGTTCGAGATGGCCAACATTCGCGAGCACGTCTCGTGGATCGGAAACGACCGGGAGGCCAACACTCGCAAGGCTGTCGACCTGGTCCGAATGGCGGTGGGCAAGCTGCGTTTCAATCAGCCGCTGTTTTCATCCAAAATGCCGGTAAATAAACGGTTGCTGGTTATAGGCGGCGGCGTTGCGGGCATCCAGGCGGCCCTGGACTGCGCGGACGGCGGAGTGGACGTGGTGATGGTGGAGCGCAAGCAGTACATAGGCGGCAAGATGGCCCAGCTCGACAAGACCTTCCCCACCATCGACTGCTCCTCGTGCATACTGGGCCCCAAAATGGTGGACGTCTCCCAAAAGGAGAACATCACCCTTTACGCCGCCTCCGAGATCGAATCCATAAGTGGATACATAGGCAATTTCACTGTGGAGATCCGGAAAAAGACCACCTACGTGAACTGGGACGCCTGCACCGGGTGCGGGGCGTGCATGGAAAAGTGCCCGGCCAAAAAGGCCGAGGATTACTTCAACGAGGGTCTGGGCACGGCCAGGGCCATCAACATCCCCTTCCCGCAGGCAATACCGAAGAAGGCCGTGATCGATGCCCAGTTCTGCCGCCAGCTTAACGGCAAAAAATGCGGAGTCTGCGCCAAGATATGCCCGGTAAAGGCCATCGATTTCGAGATGAAGGACACCATCGTTACCGAGAAGGTGGGCGCGATCATCGCGGCCACGGGCTACGATCTGTTCGATCATTCCGTTTACGGGGAATACGGCGCGGGACGTTTACCGGACGTTATCACCGGCATCCAGTACGAACGAATCCTGTCCGCTTCGGGCCCCTACGGCGGCCATATCCGCCGGCCCTCCGACGGCAAGGAGCCCACAGAAATCGTCTTTATCTCCTGCGTTGGTTCGCGTGACCAGTCGGTGGGTCGCCCCTACTGCTCTGGCGTATGCTGCATGTATATCGCCAAGCAGGCCATTCTTACCCGCGACCACCTGCCCGAATCCAATTCCTACGTTTTCTACATGGATATACGCGCCCCGGGCAAGAACTACGACGAATTCGTTCGCCGCGCCCAGGAAGAATACGGGGTGCAATACATTCGCGGACGAGTGGGCAAGATTTATCAGCGCGGGGACCGCATGGTGGTCCAGGGCGCGGATACCCTCCTGGGCGTCCAGGTGGAGGTGGAGGCGGACCTGGTGGTGCTGGCGACCGGGGTCGAGTCTTCCTCCGGAGCAGGCGAGCTGGCCGAAAAACTGCGTATATCCTACGACCAGTACGGCTTTTACATGGAAAGCCATCCCAAGCTTCGCCCCGTGGAAACCAACACCGCCGGTGTGTATCTGGCCGGAGCATGCCAGGGCCCGAAGGATATCCCCTCTTCGGTGGCCCAGGGAAGTGCGGCGGCCTCCAAGGTGCAGTCCCTTTTTGCCCACGACATGATAGAAACCAACCCGCAAGTGGCCCTTGTCAACGAAAGGAACTGCATCGCCTGCGGAAAGTGCATCCAGGTTTGTCCGTTTGGCGCCATCCAGTGGAAGGAACTCCGAGGCGGCATCAAGAAGGCCGAAGTGCTCCCGAGCGTCTGCCAGGGTTGCGGGGTGTGCAACGCCACCTGTCCGCCCAAGGCGGTCCAGCTGCAGCACGCCACCGACAACCAGATACTTGCTGAAGTTAATGAACTGTGCGCCTGATACGGGTCGGCCGATCCGACAGGGAAGAGCGGCTTCCAGCCGCCACCAAATGGCCGGACCCCGAATTTGAAAAGGAAACGAGAGATGACAGATTCAAGTCCCCGCTCCTCCGCTCCCGCGGACGAAACAGCGGCAACCAAGCAGGGGATAAAGATAGTAGGTTTTTTGTGCAACTGGTGCTCCTACGGCGGTGCGGACACCGCCGGCGTGTGCCGCTTCAAGCAGCCGACCGACCTGCGGGTCGTACGCATCCCGTGCACCGGGCGCATGGATCCCCTGTTTATCGCCAAATCTCTTATCTACGGCGTCGACGGGGTGCTGGTCTCGGGCTGCCATCCGAGGGACTGCCATTATGCGGTCGGCAACTTTTATGCCCGCCGCCGCATGGAGGCGTTCAAGGCCTTCCTGCCTTTCATGGGCATCGATACGCAAAGGTTTAAATACACCTGGGTATCGGCCTCCGAAGGTCAGCAATGGCAGAAGGTGGTGACCGAGTTTTCCGAACAGATTCATCGGCTGGGTCCCAATCCCGGAGTCAGACTGCGATCCGGTGACAATTCTAAAGTATCCTCTGGGCTGAGATAAAGAGACTGGAAAAATCAGTGTTGGAAAACGACAGGAATCAACTGCATAAACTCGTGGAAGAGGCGCTGCCCGAGCTGGATATGATGATCGGATGGGCGGAATCCTGTGATCCGCTCCAGACGACCCCCGTCTTCATTCGTGACGCCAAATCGATATCCAAGCTCACCTTGGGGCCGTTTTGCTCTCAAAATCTGGCAGGCTACCTGGTGAAACCTCCCGCCCTGGATGCTCCGCCCAAACCGGATGCTAAACCGATCGGCATCTGCGTCAAGGGTTGTGACAGCCGCTCGCTGGTGGCGCTCATCCAGGAAAAGTTCATTACGCGCGACAGGGTTCGCATTTTCGGCATTCCATGCCGTGGGACCGTGGATTTTCGGAAAGTCGCACAGCGCGTGCCCCTTGCCAATGTCAAGTCGGCCACAATGGAAGGCGACTCCCTGGTTATAGACGATTCAGGGACCCCCCTCAGGCTCGACCTGGAAGAGGTCCTGGCCCGCAAGTGCCTGGGGTGCCGCTATCCCAATCCGGTCATCCAGGACGTGGTTATCGGCCAGGAGGCCAAGCCCCGGTCGAGCAGCCTTGCGGCCACCTACCGCGACGTCGCCGCCATGGACGCTAAACCGCTGGAAGAAAGACTGGCCTTCTGGCAGTCCGAACTGGACCGCTGCATTCGCTGCTACGCCTGCCGAAACGCTTGCCCCCTGTGCGTTTGCCAGGACCGGTGCATTGTGGAGACGCGCGAGCCCAGATGGCTCACCCAGCGAGTGGGCATTCCGGAAAAGTTCCTGTTCCACTTCATTCATGCCATGCACCTGGCAGGCAGGTGCACCGGGTGCGGGGAGTGCGAACGCGTCTGCCCCATGGACATCCCGGTGACGCTCATAAAAGAGAAGCTCAACAAGATCATGGAGGAGATGCTGGGCTATTCGGCGGGTCTTGACCCCGAGGCCGTTCCCCCGCTTCTCACTTTCAACCCGGGCGAGACCGAGATTTAGCGCAGGGTTTTCATGAAATCGGGTGTGAACAAGCGCCCGGAACTTAAAAGAGGTAACCTGATGGCGGTGAAAATATTCATTGCGGCCGACCGGTTGGATTCGGTCCTCGAAAAACTTGCAACAAAAATCGATCTGTGGATACCTGCCCTGTTAAAAGGCGACAAGTCCGGGCCGACGGGATTTGTGCCCTACGAGGTTGGCAAGGCGCCGGCGTTCGACCGCCAGACCACCTTGCCGCTCAAAAAAGTCCTTCTTCCGCAGGAAGAAACTCTTCTGCGGTTCGAGTACAAGAAGGACCCGGAGGGCGCCCCCAAGACCACCATAGCTCTTGACGACCACAGAGAAGCTCGCCCCACCCTGGTATTCGGCGCCCGTTCCTGCGACGTGCGCGCCCTTACCACCCTGGATCGCGTCTTCGCAAACGGCCCTTATGTCGATCCCTACTATGTCGAACGGCGCAAAAACACCTTTTTTGCCACCCTGGTGTGCAAAGAAAACGACGTCAAGTGCTTTTGTTCCTCGGTTGGCGGCGGCCCGGCCGACATGGAAGGCAGTCACCTGAAAATAGTGCAGGTCGATGACGGCTACGTGGTCGAGGCCCTGACCGCCGAGGCGCAGTCTCTTCTGGACGGCCTGGGGGATGCCCCCGACGCGGCCAGGGACGCCAAGGCGGCCGAGATGGTCAAGGAAGCCTCCGGGCGGCGGGTGGGAGATGTCGATACGCAAGGGTGCGCCGAGGCCTTCCGCAACCGCTTCCCGCAGACCGACTACTGGGTGCAAATGGTCTCCCAGTGCCTCAGCTGCGGCGTGTGCACCTACGTTTGCCCCACCTGCTACTGCTTTTCGATAACCGACGAAGTCGAAAACCTCAAAGGCGAACGGCTGCGCTCCTGGGATTCGTGCATGTTTTATCATTACACGCTGGAAGCCAGCGGCCACAATCCCCGCCCCACCAAGCTCGAGCGCTACCGAAACCGTGTCGGCCATAAATTCAGTTACATCCCGGAAAAGTACGAAGGCCTCCTGGGGTGCTGCGGCTGCGGCCGGTGCATCAGGAGCTGCCCGGTCTCCATTGACATTCGCCAGGTCGTGGGACATCTGAAGGAGAACACCAATGAACAATAACCCATACCTGCCCGAAATGGCCACGGTCCAGGAAGTCATAACCGAGACCGGAAATATCCGGACTCTGCGGGTCACTCTGGACAACAAGGAAAGAATGGGGCAGTTCGATTTTCGCCCCGGCCAGGTGGGCCAGCTTTCGGTATTCGGCACCGGCGAGTCCACCTTCGTCATCAATTCGCCCCCCACCCGCAAGGACTACCTGCAGTTCAGCGTGATGAAGGCCGGCGAGGTCACCGCCCGCATCCACCAGTTGAATACCGGAGATCAGGTGGGAATTCGAGCCCCCCTTGGCAACGGCTTCGATTTCGAAGCGATGAAGGGTCACGACATACTGTTTGTGGGCGGCGGCATCGGCATGGCGCCTCTTCGCACTCTATTGCTCTACATGATAGACAACCGGGCCGACTACGGCGACATCACGGTCATCTACGGCGCCCGTTCCCCCAAAGACATGTGTTACACCTATGAATTCGAGGAATGGCGGGCCGGCGGGGTAAACCTGGTTCTGACCGTCGACGCCGAGTTTCCCGGCTGGAAAGAAAGGGTGGGCTTTGTCCCCACGGTCTTAAGCGAAGTGGCCCCCTCTCCCAGCAACCGCATCGCCATAACCTGCGGGCCTCCCATCATGATCAAGTTCGTACTGTTTGGTCTAAAGGAGCTTGGCTTCGAAGACCCGCAGATCATAACCACGCTCGAAAAGCGCATGAAGTGCGGCATAGGCATCTGCGGCAGATGCAATGCCGGCTCCAAGTATGTGTGCCTCGACGGGCCGGTTTTTTCCTACGACCAGATCCGGGCCATGGGCGGGGAAATGTAAGAAATACCGAGCGAATGTAGGTTGGGGTATGCAAAGCCAACCCCAACGTCATGGAGCGAAAGTAGGTTGGGGTGAGCAAAGCGAACCCCAACATGGAGTCTACAAGCAGATCACGATTCGTTGGGGTTCGCTTTACTCACCCCAACCTACACGTTGAACCTCGATGCCATTCGGGAGCGGATCTAAATTTTTCCTGGTCCGTCCCGGATGGTTTCAAAGCCACCACTAAAATGGTTCCCCCCCTTGTTCGACATAGGTACGTCCCGGCGAAAACAAATGTAGATTGGGGTGAGCAAAAGCGAACCCCAACAAACCGATCTGCAATCGCGTAGTCGCGCAGAGCACTGAGAACTGGATCAGAAGCAGATACTGGAAGGGTTTCCTCGCGTTCTCCCGACTTTGCGGTGGTGGTTTTTCAGCTATTCCCGACGCCCCCGATGTCCTGGACGTGGCCATACTAAACTCTGCGTGCCCATTCGCCGCATGATCCTGTGTTCCTGCCTGAAATCCCGTGCTTTTTCTCTATGTGCTTTTCCCGGAATCGACGTTTTTCGCGCATTATAGTTATCTGTGCCCTGTCGTTTTGCTCCGCGGCGAGGGACAAGGGGAGCCAAAAACAGGATATAAAGGATGCTAAGGCCTATTGGAAGGAGTATCTAGAAGATGCGAAACCATAGAACCTTCACCGATGTTGAGGAATCCTACTTCCGCGAGCACCCGGAAGAGATTGACGATTACATCGAAATCCTTTTTGCGGAATATGCAAAGGACGGTGATACGGGGGCGCTGTTGTCCTCCATGCGGGTTCTTGGCCGCGCTATAGGCCTGACCAAACTTGCCGAAGAGGCGGGCATGAGCCGCAAGGGCCTTCAAAAGGCGCTTTCCGAAGAAGGCAACCCGGAGTTTGCCAGTGTCAACGCTATCCTGCACGCGATGGGGTACAAGCTGATTCCCAAGAAGCTGGATGCTATTACCAATCCGTAAGAAATTGATTTTTGACACAATACCTGTGACCAGACAAGAAAGTGACAGTTCTTTTGCTCATGACCACGGACCGGGAGCGGTCCAACTCGCAAGCTTGAGATTACCTTGTGAGAGTTCTGAGGCCGGCGGTGAGAGAAATGTTTCCAGCGCCGATACAATATCATTGAATAAGGCAGGAATATGATCATGCTGGAGCCGTTTCCAAAAGGCTGTCCATTGAACTTGTTTAGAGTCAATGAAAGTTTTGTTGAACGTCTCGATATCGGCTGAAAGCACCGTTCCGCGCCGCTCGAACGTCAGCCGGATCGCCTCGACCAGCTTCGCCCCATCAAAATTGAACTGACGGGAGAGAAGCCAGATGTCGTAGAAATCCTTCATGCGGCTGTTCAACACGCCAAGTTTCACTATGGCTTCAAATTTTTCGGCGATGGCGCTCTCCCTGCTGTAATAAAGCAGTCTCGGCGCGGGCAAATCCAGCATCGTCGGCAAATCCGATTCTTCCGGCCCTGGATAAACAATGTCGCCAAAACCAATATCGATCTGCACACTGACTCTGGCCGAATCCAGCATCCCGCGAAGCCGAACCCTGATCCCTGCGTAATCGGCATCCTCGGTAATCCGTTCAGATTGGATCGAATCAGGGTCGAATGCGAGCCCGTCAGGCTCCACAACCACAGCGATGACATCCCGAATTTGTTCGACGATGCCGGCTTCGTCGTTGCCAGTTTTTCCCAGCAGGTCAATATCCATGGTTGGCCGAAATTCCGGGGAACGCCAGACTCTCAACATTAACGCCCCCTTAAGAATGAAGCAGTCGGCATGGGCGGATCGGGAGAGGCGGTATAGAAATCGTTCCATGGCATAATATTGAAGCAGCTCGTTGAACGGCCTCTTTTCTCTTTTGGCACGGTTGAGGAGGCGCTGCCGGACTGATGCCGCTACATTCCTTGCGGGTTTCATAGGCTTGCCTCCAGGTAGGGACGCATCACCTTTTCAACCCGGCAGGTTTTCGAATGGTTGAGCAGCGCCTCAAGGTTGAACTTTTTGCGCGCCTTGTAGAGTTTAAGCGCCTCCAGCACCACGTCCATGCCTATCTTGTTGCGGAATTTGAAGCAGTCGGCGAGCGTTTTTTCCGGACCGTAGATTTTCACGGATATTCCGTCGATTTGATGTTTCTCGATTCCAGTGCGGTATGCCTGATCGGAGAATCGGTGAACGAGGAGTGGCGGATAATCAAGCGACGGCAGCCGTGATTTTCTAGGGACCGCGACGGAGACGGCATGCGGAACCTGTGTCGTGATTTCATGGTAAGCCAGGGCAGATACCAGGCAGATGACGGCGTTGGGAAAACGCAGACCGACCGTCACCAGGTCAGGATTGCTGATGGGAGGAAGCTCCACCAGGCGGTATGCCCCTCTACTGAGCTGTTCAATCAGCCCTTTGTCCCTGAGTGAATAAAGCATGTAGCGGGTGATCCCGCGCTCAATGGCCTCGCTCATTCGCAGTATGCCGCCACATGAGCGGAAAATATCCTCTGGTTTTTCGTTCATTCCAGGCTCCAGACAAAATGACTCCACTTGTCTACAAGTGATAACAATATGTCTGATTGGCGCCGAAAAATCAAGGGGACTCCAGGAATATCTCTGAGAATCTCTAGAACGTTTTGTTTTTACTTTTCGGGGGATTGGGCAAAAATACACGAATGGCTGCGACCGATTGCGGGCTCGCCGGGTCGCCCTTACGCCGCACCTAGCACCCCGGCCTGGCGCTTTCGGCTGGTTCACTCCTACATCCTGAGTGCCGGAAATCTGGATTTTTGACACAAAGGAGAGTCCCCTTTCAGGAGAACAAAAAGCGGCATCGGCCCAAGGTTGACTTTATAGTAAATTGACTATATTTTTGATGAGGATTATCTTTTGGTTGATCTTGAAACGCCGGTTCTGCGCCCCTTGGTCTGGCTGGGAAGTTCGAAAAAGAATCTTCTGGCATTTCCGTCAGGAGCGCAAAGGCTCATTGGCGACGAGTTGCAATTGCTCCAATTCGGCGGGATGCCTAAGGACGCCAAATTATTAAGATGGGTTGGTAGCGGCGTTATCGAAATCGCCCGTGCGGTATGACTCCGATGCTTACCGCACGGTTGTAGCAGTGCAGCTTGGAACGAAAATCTATGTCCTTCATGCCTTTCAGAAGAAGTCCGGGAAAGGTATCGCAACGCCGCGGCAGGACATGGATTTGATCAAGCAGAGATGCACGGAAGCAAGGGAGCTTGCGAAAAATGAATGACAAAGCAAGTGAAATCGAGTTTGAAGAAGGCTCCGGCAACGTTTTTGTGGACTTGGGCCTTGCTGATGCGGACGAGCTCTTTGCACGGGCGCGACTGGGATTCCATCTCCATAAAATTCTCAAAGATAAGGGCCTAAAACAACGCGAGATTGCCAAGCTGCTCGGCATTGCCCAGCCCGACGTGTCCCATTTGATGAACGGACACTTTAGCCGTTTTACCATCGATAAACTGCTCGATTTTTTCAAACAGCTTGACAAAAAAATCTCGATCCAGATCAGCCAGCACAAACGCGGTGAACCATATCAGGAAATCGGCCTCGTGCCGTAAGTAAAGGGCTTACCTCCACAACCGCTCTAACCTTACGTTAATGTTGCGAGACGAACCAAGCCTTTTCGATTAAGGCCGATGGCAAAATTTGAATACCCCGCGTCATGGGCATTTCGGCCGTGTTTTCGGCGTGCAATGCGGGGCGGGTTTGCCGCGCGGAAATGATTTATTCTTGCCATTGGCCTAAAGCTTTGGGAAAGACAGGTGATGCAACCGCCCATTTAGGTTATAATATAAGTATGAAGCCAATCTACAGCGACCATATCCGTCTCGACGAACGGAGTCTTGCCCTTCATGGCCTCATTGCAAAAAAGGTGCGGGATAACCCTGCCTTGCTGGACAAGGCGCGGGACAACTTGCGTCGCTGGCAAGAATCCAATGAGAGCCCGTCGCTTGCGTTCGCGGAATGGGCGCAGATTCTTACCAACCCTGTCGATCAAGTGGCGCAGTTTCTGGAGGAACGTTCAGAACGGGCCAATCGTTTACGCCAGTCAAGTCCTTTTTGCGGTATTCTTTCGGAATCCGAACGTCGAGCCATTTATGAATCGTTCACAACTCGAACATATCATCCGCGCCGCGAGTCGAATTTCGGATGATTCCGAAATTGTGGTTATCGGCAGCTAATCCATTCACGCACAGGACGCCAAGAAACTTCCGCTGATTGCTTTTCATCGGAGGAAGCCGTTGTGTACCCGCGCAATCATCCTGAACGTGCCGACGACATCGACGCCGCCATTGGCGGGCTTTCGCCCTTTCACGAGACGCACGGTTACCATGCTCAGGGCGTTTCGTCGGAGACGGCCATTCTTCCTGCGGGATGGGAACGCCGCCTGATCCTCCTCTCCAACGAGAACACCGGCGGCGCGACGGGCCTTTGTTTGGACGTTCATGATCTCGTGCTTTCCAAATACGCGGCGGGCCGTGAGAAAGACAAGGAATTCAATCAAGCTATGGTGCGATACGGGTTCGTCAGCAAGAAAAAACATTTGCACCACGAAGAGCACGAAGCCCGACCCCAGCTTATTTCTTTGTGGTGAACGGTTACTTTTGCTTAATGGAATCGAGAGACGTGCGGTTTATGGAGAGGGTTTTTTATAAGCCGCCCGTTGCTGTTCCTGCGCTTTGTAGCGGGCTTGTAGGGTTGGGTCGGTGACTTTACCCGATATTGTGTTGTCTTCTGTCGGTTCACCAAGCCCACGCGTGCTAACGACGTGACCCGCTAAACGCTCGACGCCGATGGCTTCACGCAGGAAGGGTTTTAGGTAAGCGTCCAAATGTCCGGCCCCCGGCGCCTCGATCTCTTGCGTGAGCGCGGTTAAATACCCAACCTTGCTGGTTGCAGCCCAGTCGATACTTATTCCGGCACGCTGAGCCAGTTCGGTATGGATGACCATAATGGTACGTCCATTGCCGTCAAGAAAAGGGTGGCCGTAGGCCAGATATCCCATAACTTCGCCCGGCTTTTCCGCCATGAACGATTTATCGGATCCGATCTTCAGGCCGTATTCGACGGCGGCTTGAGCGTCTTTGGGATGAGCAAAAAGGACATTGCCTTTGCTTACCGCAATATCCGGCGCTGTCTGCGCACGGTCTTGCCCCGCCCAAGGGTACAGGTCTCCAAAAAGCAGTTTATGCGTGTGTAAAACGTCTCTGTATGACAGGTTTTGAATTGCAGACAGGTACTTGAACGCCTCGGAAACGCCCGCAATAAAAGAGCTATGTTCAAGATGCTTAACGATTACTGGGTCTTTTTCCCCCAATAGATTTCGAAGGTAGCCGCGCGTTTTAAAATCGTTGAAGGGGTCGAATGTCATAGCTTTGCTTCGTGAAGATAATTCGCCTGAAGCTTCAGGGCTTCGGGACGACTGAGGTGTCCCGCCCTCTGGAGTTCTATCAAAAGCAATTCGATTTCATCAAGCGTCACGTCA
>JARLHP010000301.1 GCA_031292195.1 Syntrophobacteraceae bacterium | reverse complement strand
TGCTCCCCGCACTTTTGTCCTTTGCCTTGCTTTGAGCCGACGCTTACGACACAGTTTCGTAGCGCAGCCCAACAAGAACTTTTGCCACACCGGTTGATCCCGTGCTCTTGCTCTTTAATAAGATACAAGGTTGGGCTATGCGTAGCGCAGCCCAACAAGAAACTTTGCGAGGCAGGGACACACCGGCGGTCCCACCGCCTCACGTGGCCCCGGCCCACCCGGAAACCCCGAAAAGTCCGTGGTTTGGGCTGGCAATCCCGGCTGGCGGTCCCACCGCCCTGGGCAATCCCGGCCGCGGCGACACGCCGCCAATTCCGGCTGCGGCGGCACGCCGCCCGCCTCGTCACCGGAATGTAACTTGAGCAACCGCGGTTCCTGGTCGATACTACTCCCGGACCCTTAAGAGAACCGTTGACTTCCGGGAGGCAGAAATAAAGTGAAGCCCGTTAAACTTGGCACGAAAATAGGTGTGGCATTCGCAGTCCTCATGCTGCTGGCTCTGGCCATGGGCAGCGTGGCGGTTTGGAACACCGTCGCCGTCAAGAAGGCGGCCGAAAAGCTGACGAAGGAATATCTGCCCGGCGTAAGGCTTGCCAGCGCGCAGGAGCGCAACTTCGGGCGCGTCGTGCTTGGGGACACGGTCTATGGGTACACCCAGGACGTCAGGTTCCTGCAATTGGGCCAGAAAGCCCTGGCCGATGTCAGGAAAGACCTGAAGGAGGCGCAGGCGCTGGCCAAAGCCAGCCCCGACCTGGCAGGGATGAGGAATCTGAGCGAAAAGGCCGGTGTGAAGTTGAACCTGTTCGAGCGGCAGGTAAATGAGGCGGCTGTGAGCTGTGCCGATCTAATGAGAGACTATGGCCAACTCAGAGAGACAAACGAGTTCTTTGACCAAAGTGCCAATCAGTATCTTTCCGATCAACTCGATGCTTTTAAAAGCAATAAAGGAAAAGAACTCAAAGAAAATGAGCTCGATCCCGGCCGGCAAGCGGAGACAATCCAGAAGATTTCCCTGGTTGGCCAGTTGCTGAGCCTGGGCAACAAAGTGCTTCTTGCGGTATCGGCGGCACAGGCCGAGGGAAATTTGAAAGCTGTCGATGAGGCTAAGACATTCCAGGATATCGAAAAAAAAATCGACGCCCTCCAGGCTTTAACGCACTCCCAGGAAGACCTTAACTCGCTGCAAACTCTCAAGGTGGCCTCCACGCTCTACCGGAATGCGCTGACCAACCTTGTAGAGGTCTGGTCCAAAGTCCAAGCACTGAACAAACAGCTGGAAAAGACCGAAAGTGAAATAACGGCTAACATCAGGGTGGTCCACGACACCGGCCTCACCGATACGGCAATGGCCTCGGGGCTTACGGTGCGAGAGGTTTCCCTGGCTGCGGCAATTTTGGTGGCCGCGGTTTTTCTGGCTGCCCTCATAGGAACGTCAATAGCGGTTTTCATGAGGCGCGCGGTCACAAAACCGATCGAACAGGTGGTAAGAGGTCTTCGCGAAGGCGCCGACAAGGTGGCCACGGCTTCTTCCCAGGTGGCCTCCACCAGCCGGTTGCTGGCCGAGGGCGCATCCCTTCACTCTTCGGCCCTTAGTGAAAGCACGGAAGACCTTGGCCGGATCGGTTCCATGACCGAACTCAATGCCGGCAATGCTTTCAAGGCCAACGAACTGATGCGGCAGACCTCCGGCCTGATTGATATCGCCTCAAAATCGATGAGTCAGCTCACAGGCGCAATGATGGAAATCGAGAGCGCCAACGAGAGCACCCAAAAGATCATCCGGACCATAGACGAGGTTGCCTTCCGAACCAGGCTGCTTGCTCTGAATGCGGCGGTGGAAGCCGCCAGGGCCGGGGAGGTGGGAGCA
Organism: Syntrophobacteraceae bacterium; assembly: GCA_031292195.1. Classification (GTDB taxonomy): domain Bacteria; phylum Desulfobacterota; class Syntrophobacteria; order Syntrophobacterales; family Syntrophobacteraceae; genus SbD1. The sequence continues at coordinate 7,390 of JARLHP010000301.1, read as the reverse complement.
GGTTTCGCGGTGGTGGCCGAGGAGGTGAAAAATCTTGCGACACAAACCGCGGAGGCGGCCAGGGAAACCGCCGACCTCATAGAACATACCACCGGGCGGGTAAAGGGCGGCTACGACATGGCGGTTAAAACAAGCGCCGAGTTTGCCGATGTGGCGCGTTCGATCACAGACTGCGAACAACTGGTGGCGGAAATAACGGTGGCCTCCCGGGAACAGACCCTCGGTTTAAGCCGGCTCAATGCCTCGGTAATCGAAATGGGAAACATCGTGGATCAAAATGCGGCAGGCTCCCGGGAATCGGCTGCGGCTTCAGAGGCGATGCTCGCACAGGCCGAACAGATGAAAGGTTTTGTCGGAGAGCTTGTGGGTCTTGTTGCCGAGCGCGACCCGGCGAGCGACTAGAAGTCAAAATTCGGTGCGGGGATCGAAGGTTCTCGCCGCAGTTTCAGCAGACCGTCAGGCAGAAATTCGTCGAATTTAACATTGACCGTGCAGTCTTCAAACGGATGGAACTGGATTCCCACAATCGTTCCGCATTGCTCGATATTTTGGGCGGAACTCATTTTCGGATCGAGATAGCTGAGGCAAAGCCTGATTCCAAGCAGTTGTCCGGCCGATTCCCTCCTGGAAATCCGCAACATGAAGCAAACTCCCCCCCGGGATATATCGCACAAGTCCACCCTGAAAGGATTGCCCACCTGGTCTCCCGCCAAATTTAGCAACAAGGCCGTCGCCTTTCCTCCCAGAGCAATCCTGTCCATGCGCCGTCTGTCCATTTGCCTGGATTTGAGCAACTCGGAGGTGCTCTCCACTCCCGCCACAAACCCCATCAATTTGGATTCCAGCCCCGGATGGACGCTGTTCCATCCTTTGAGAACGTTCGCGTCAAGGTATCTGACCTCCAGCCGTGACTGAGCAAGCATGGAGGTCGTGCAGATCGCACGCGGGAAGAAGACATCCTCCCCGGCGAACTGGCCCGCCTCCACCGATTTCAAAAAGAAGGCCACACCCTCCTGACTAAAGATGATGTTGGCTTGCCCTCTGTCGATCAAGAAGAGCCGGGGCTTGCAGTCCCCCTGCGCAAAAACCGTCTCTCCCGCCTCATAGCTTGCTTTTTGGGAGCCAAAATAGAGCGCGTTTCCTTCCTCGACGCTCAACGCTTCGTAGAGGCTGGCCCAGATTTGCCGGTGGTCCGCGTCGATGTTGTGATTTTTTTCCGCCTCGATGATCTCCCCCGAACGGATTATGGCGCTAAACGCCATGGGGTCTATGGCCACGATGCGCGATCTGATCGACTCGGCGGCTTCGAAATTTCCGGCTTTCGCGCACTCCACTACAAGATCGAAGAGAAGCTCTATGGCCGCCTTGTTGTTTCCCTGTTCGGCGAGATCCCGTGCCAGTTTTTGCTTCTCGATCATGTCTTCCATTTCGCTTTCCGTCATGGTTGGGCTGTAGGTTGGGCTAAGCGCAACAGCCCAACAAGTACCGCGGATACTGGCCCGAAGAGTTCTTGTTGGGCTCATCTGCGCTTGGCCCAACCGACGCCTTTTCTTCTTGGCCGGGTGTCCCCCGGGGGACGCGAGATACTGTGGCCATTTTTTAGTGAATCTGGCTGCGCTTCAAATATTCTAATTCCCAATTTCCGGACCGTCCATTGCTTTTATGTAAAGTTATCTTTGCAGAATCAATGTTCAATCGGAATGGGAAACCGTCTGGCGCAGTTCGCAAAACAGCTTGATTTTAATGGTTTGTGGTCACGCGGGTAGAATGGAGAATTGCGTTCTGTTCATAAGACTGCTACAATAATACTGTCCGTAATCTGCATACTATTAAGTTAGGGATGCCCCGTTTCGATTCAGCCTAACTTTTTGCAATTTCCGCCGCCGGGTTCTTTTATTCGGATGAGAGATGAGTGAAGAAAAAAGAAAATACGAGAGGTTCAGTGTAAAAGAAGGGGCATTTGCAGCTTTTATTAACCCCAATGAGCTGATAAACATGGGCCGGATCCAAAACATCGGCATGGGGGGGCTTTGTGTGCGCTATCTCTCGATGGAGCGGAGCAGCGAAGATCGCTGCACCATCAAGATATTTGGCAGCAACGGGCGCTTCATCCACCTGGAAAGGGTGCGGTGCCGGGTGGTCTATGATTACGAACTCCCGGAAGGCTCCTGGGAGCAGATCAGCACCAAGTGCTGCGGAGTGGAGTTTGAAGACCTTTCGGTCCGGTACCGGAGCATCCTGGAAGATTTCATCGATACTTTCTGCGTAAAACCAAACAGGCCGGAGGATTCGAAAGCGTGATGTCCGGGTCCGCGGTCTATTTCCAGCCGTTCCGGCCTCTTATTTCCTGGTTTCTTTTCCTCTCTTCAGTTGTATCCAATTTGTCCGCGGCCCACCTCCATCTTTTCGGAGTCAGGCGTCAAACTCCGCCGGTTCTTGACATCAGGTTCATCATAGCTATCTGTAGGCTGAACACCATCCTTACGATCAAAATACGGTGAGCAGGTGTCGATCTTGCCTGGGGAAGCCCCGCAAACCATCCGGAGGGTAAGCCGATCGCCCCTTATCCAAGGGCCGGGAGATTTTGAAAACCTTTCAAAGCAGGTTTTTGGCCTATGAATTTTTCTGTGAGTTTGCAAGCCGACTTTATCGAATCGGAGTATCTGAAGTGGAAATCCAACCCGGAGAGCGTTGCCCGTGAGTGGCGGATTTTTTTCGATGGCTTCGATCTTGCCGCCCGATTTGGAGTGGCCGGCCCGGGCGTTTGCGACAGAAACGAAATTTTGAGGCAATGCGGCGTGCAGGAACTCATTTACCGCTACCGCGACCTGGGCCACATTTTAACCTGCCTGGATCCACTGGGCAGGTGCGAGGAAGAGCATGCCCTGCTGGCCCTTTCCGATTTCGGACTCTCTGAAGAGGACCTTGACCGCTCTTTCCACACCCCTTCCACACTGTTTGCCCGGGAAGCACCGCTAAAACAGATCGTTGAGGCCCTCAAGGCCACCTACTGCAGCTCTCTTGGGGTCGAATACATGCACCTGCAGGACCCGGGTGAACGGTTGTGGCTCCAGGAAAGAATGGAGCCGGGCAGGAACCGTCCCGTATTAAGCAGGGACGAACAGCTTCTAATTCTCAACAAGCTCTGCCAGGCCACTCTGTTCGAACATTTCCTGCACACACGCTACGTCGGCCAGAAACGCTTCTCGCTGGAAGGGGCCGAGGTCATCATTGCCATGCTCCACTTCCTTTTGGGGTATGCCGGCCAGGCGGGATGCCGCGAAGTTCTCGTGGGGATGGCGCACCGGGGGCGGCTGAACATACAGGTGAATGTTCTTGGCAAGCTCTACGAACATCTTTTCTGCGAGTTCGAGGAGCACTACGACCCGCACTCTCTTTTCGGCTCGGGGGACGTAAAGTACCACCGGGGTTACATGGTCGACGATCTCGACGTCGGGCAGGGCCGGCGGATAAGAGTGTTGATTCCCAGTAATCCCAGCCACCTGGAAGCGGTCAATCCGGTCCTCGAAGGACTGGCGCACGCCAGGCGGGAAAAGCTGGGAGAGGATGGGCCCGGGCTGGTCCTCCCGGTTTTGATCCACGGGGACGCGGCCTTCGCCGGCCAGGGAGTGGTGGCCGAAACCCTCAACCTGTCACAGCTCGAAGGCTATTCCAATGGTGGGACCCTGCACTTGGTGATAAACAACCAGATAGGCTTCACCACTCTTCCGGAACACGCCCGTTCCACCCGCTATGCCACGGACATGGCCAAGATGCTGCTGGCGCCCATCTTCCACGTGCATGGCGAAGACCCTGAAGCCGCCGTCCACGCCGTTAAACTGGCCCTGGATTACCGGGCCAAATTCGCAAAAGACGTGGTGATAGACCTGGTGTGCTTCAGGCGCTACGGGCACAACGAAGGAGACGAACCTTACTACACCCAGCCCGGAATGTATGCCAGGATCAAGGACCGCCCCCCGCTCTACAAGATATATTTCACCTCTTTAAAAGACGCCGGCCTGGCTTCCGGGGAGGACCTCGACCGCATTACCTCCGGCATAAACGAATGCATGGAGCTTGCCTATAAAAGGGTACACGACAAGCTCTGCCAAATGCCCGAAGAAACTTATTACGACGTCTGGCGGGGGCTGGACGGAAAATATTCGCACGAACCGGTCGAAACAGGCGTTGGGAGCGAAAAGCTCCTGGAACTGGCCGGAAAGCTCCTAACCTTTCCGCAAGGCTTTACGGTTCACCCCCGCCTTCAGCGCATTCTGGCCAGAAGGCTTCAAAGCGTCAAAAAAGGAAAAGATATAGATTGGGCCAACGCCGAAACCCTGGCCTTCGCCTCCCTTGTGACCGAAGGCGTCCCGGTTCGCCTGAGCGGACAGGACAGCGGCAGGGGCACATTCAGCCAGAGGCACAGCGTCCTTTTCGACGTTAACACCGAAGAGCGCTACGTCCCGCTAAGCAACCTCTCCGCGGGCCAGGCAAAATTCATGGTCTACGACAGCGCGCTTTCCGAAGGCGCCGTCCTGGCCTTTGAGTACGGCTATTCGCTTACCACCCCCGAAACCCTCACGATCTGGGAGGCCCAGTTCGGCGATTTCGCCAATAACGCCCAGTCGGTTTTCGATCAGTTCATTTCGGGCGGGGAGTCCAAGTGGAGGAGGCCTAGCGGTCTAACGATCCTGCTTCCCCACGGTCTGGAAGGTCAGGGACCGGAGCACTCCAGCGCCCGTTTCGAGCGGCACCTGCAACTGTGCGCCGAAGACAACATGCAGGTGTGCTATCCGAGCACGCCCGCCCAGTATTTCCATCTTCTGCGAAGGCAGATGCGCAGAAACTTTCGAAAACCGCTGATCGTTCTCACCCCCAAAAGCCTGCTGAGACTTCCCGAGGCGGTCTCGACCCTTGGCGAACTCTCTTCGGGCCATTTCCGGGAGATACTCGAGGACCCCGGTTACGAAAAGGCGCGGAAGATATATTTTTGCAGCGGGAAGATATATTACGAACTGGTGGAAAAGCGGAAGGCCGCCGGCGCTACCGACACCGCCATCCTTCGGGTCGAACAGTTCTACCCCTTTGCGGAGGAGGCCCTGAAAAGCACCCTCGCCAAATACCCTTCCGCCTCCCTGTTCTACTGGGTTCAGGAGGAGCCGGAAAACATGGGCGCCTGGAATTTCATTGAGTCCAGGCTGAAGAAAGTGACGGGCCGGGACATTGCTTATATTGGCCGGGCCCCGGCGGCCAGTCCCGCCTCCGGCTACCTTGCGACGTACAGGCAAGAGCAGGACATGCTTATGGAAATGGCGTTCGCAACACCGTGACAGGAGACACCATGACGGAACTCAAAATCCCCGAAGTTGGCGAATCGGTGCAGGAAGCGCTCCTCGCGCAGTGGCTGAAGCGGGAGGGCGAATCGGTCCGAAAGGACGATGTCCTGTTTGTGATCGAAACGGACAAGGTCACGCTCGAAATCTCGGCTCCCGCTGACGGCGTATTGAAAATCCTTGTCCCTGAAGGAGCGACGGTAAAAATAGGGACCGTGGTCGGTCGAATCGAAGAGGCCGCCGGCCAAAAGGTCGAGGCGGAACCCAAAGAAGCCGCGCCACCGCCACCCCCCGCCGAAGCGGCCGCGAGGCCCCCCAAGGCGGAAGAAAGCGCCGATTCCGGTCAAGCCTCTCCCAAACCCGTGATTTCGCCCTCTATCCGCGCCCTGGCGGAGGAAAAGGGGGTCGATCTTTCGGCCGTCACCCCTACCGGTCCGGGGGGAAGAATCACCCAGGGAGACGTCTTGCTCCATCTCGAAGGGCGTCCCCCTGAAAAAACGGGAACTGTCCCGGTGCCGCCCGCGGCCCCGGCGGCCGAACGGCCCCCCGCCCCCGCTTTCGTAGGAGCGGCTTCCAGCCGCGACCCACTTTCCCGGGCAGACGAAACCGTTCGAAAGCCGATGTCTCCCATCCGGCAGCGCATAGCCGCAAGGCTGCTCGAAGCCCGCCAGAACACCGCCATGCTCACTACGTTTAACGAAATTGATATGAGCCGGGTGCAGGCCCTTCGAAAAACTTTCGGGGAAGAGTTCCACAAAAAGCATGGGACACGGCTCGGACTGATGTCCTTTTTCGTAAAGGCGACCGTCGCCGCCTTGAAGGAAATGCCCCTGGTAAACGGTTTTATCGACGGAAATGAAATCGTCTACCATAACTACTATCACATTGGAATGGCTATAGGCGCCGTGCGAGGCCTGGTCGTGCCGGTGATAAGACATGCCGACACCCTGGGCTTTGCGGCCATCGAGCAGGCTATCGCCGATTTTGCCCAGAAGGTGCGCGATAACAAGCTCGATATCTCCGATCTGGAAGGAGGCACCTTCACCATCACCAACGGAGGGGTATTCGGGTCGCTTCTGAGCACCCCCATTTTGAACCCTCCCCAGAGCGCCATTCTGGGCCTGCACAAAATTGAGGAACGGCCCATCGCGGTGGCCGGCCAGGTCGTCATCCGGCCGATGATGTACGTGGCGCTCAGCTACGACCACCGGATAATCGATGGTCGGGAGGCGGTAACTTTCCTTAGAAGGATCAAGGAGTTCGTGGAAAACCCCGAGCGGATCATGATGGAGATATAGAAAAGATGCCTGACCAATACGATTTGATCGTGATCGGCGCGGGGCCCGGCGGATACGTGGCCGCCATCCGGGCCGCCGAACTGGGGATGAAGACGGCCTGCGTGGAAAAAGAGGCCCGCCCCGGAGGGGTCTGTCTCAACGTGGGCTGCATACCGAGCAAGGCGCTCCTGGAATCGACCGAAAACTACTCTTTGGTCAAAAACCGTCTGGGCGAGCACGCAATCCGCGTGGAGGGGGTCTCGATCGATCTCGCCGCCCTCATGGAGCGAAAGCAAAGAATAGTCACGGGCCTGGTGGAAAATGTCCGAAAGCTCATGGAAAGAAGCGGCGTGCGGCTGATTCGGGGCTCGGCCCGCCTCCTGTCCGCCCGGGAAGTGGAAGTGAGCGGCCCGGACGACAGTACCCAAAGATACAGCGCAAAAGCGGTGCTCCTGGCCACCGGAAGCGAACCGGTCGAATTGCCCTTCCTGCCCTTCGACCATAAACTGGTGGTAAGTTCCACCGGGGCCCTGGAATTCGACTCACTCCCCGAGCGGCTGGGGATAGTGGGAGGTAGCTATATAGGCCTGGAACTCGGGTCCGTATGGGCCCGCATGGGCGCACGGGTCACGGTGATAGAACTTCTGCCGCGCATAGCCTCCACGCTCGACGGACAGGTCGGCAGGCTCCTCGAACGGCTGCTCGCCAGGCAGGGTCTCGATTTGCGGGTGAAGACAAAGCTGGTGCGCGCGGAAAAAAGCGGAGAAAAAGTTCGACTTT
>JARLHP010000300.1 GCA_031292195.1 Syntrophobacteraceae bacterium | reverse complement strand
ATGCCTGATCGACTCCCGCATCTTTTAGCGCAAGGGCGGTGGGGTGATCGACAAAACCGCTGTGGATCGACACCTTCAGACCTGTCCGGGCTTTAATTTGGCGGATGGCCGGAGTGAATTTCCTCCAGGGCAGGCAACCCCCGGGATCGCTGCCTCCGCTTATGAGAACGCCAAGATTACCTTTTTTATCGAGTTCGAGGCATTTTTCGACCAGCCTGTCGGGTTCCAGGACGTGGGTCATGGACAACAGGACCTTCCCCCGGCAGTGTTTGCAGCGTAGGCTGCAGTCGGCGCCCGTAACGGATACGGACGGATATCTGCCGAAAGTCCAGTTGCAGGCGAACATTCCCGGGAGGTAAAAAGTGATCCGCCTCCCGAAACGGTTCCAGGAAGTCTCTCTGGCCAGCTTCATCAATTCATTCATATTCCGAGTGGTATTCCTTGAACGTTACCCAGCAGTACTTGACGATTTCCTCCAGCCGGTCCCATTCGCGCTCCAGCAATCGACGCCTGGAGGAGGCTTTTTCCAGTGCTTCTCCGAAAAACTCCCGCCATTCGGATTCGTATTCAGCCAGTGCGGATAAATCCGCCCGATCAACGGCGCAAGCGGCCCATTTACCTGCCATGCGGCCTCCGATCACGGCTTGGGGGATTCCTGCCCCGGTAATGGGATGGGTGTGGCCCGCGGCGTCTCCGGCCAGCAATATATTCCCGGCTCTAAGGGTTTGAGCGGCTTCCACGGGGACCCACCCGGCCGTGGCGCCAAGGGGTTTTCCTTTAATTTTCCCCTCTGCGGCGAGCCGGGCCAGAAGCTCCTGGAGCACTCGGCCGATTCTGTCTCCCCCATTTCGAATTTTCATCCCGACGCCGACATTAGCCTCGTTTCCCCTGGGAAAGAGCCAGCCGTAGCCGCCGTAAATCCGATTGTCGAGGAAGATCTCGGTAAATTCCATGAGCTGGGCCAAGGCAACCCGCACCTGGACGGCCGGCATCAACTCCTTTTTATTACAGGAGATCCAGCCGGCGACTTTCGAGCGGGGCCCGTCGGCGCCAATGATCACCCGGGGCCTGATCCGGGACAGTGAGGCCCCCTTTTGCCTTACGACCACCTCCCCGTCTTGCCTGGAAACGGCCGTGGTTGACAACAAGACCCTGGCCCCGGATTTTCGAGCCTCTTCCGCCAGCATCTGGTCGAAAACGTCTCTTCGGATCGTATAACCCGGAGCGACAATTTGCTGGAGAAGGCGGCCGTTCAGGAAGGTCCTCATTCCTTTTACGGGCTGGACCACAAAACCACGCCCCAGATGGAGTTCTCCAATCAGGGGGGCCGGTATGTATTCGGCGCACTGAACGGGAACGCCAACTACCGCACGGCGGTCCACCACAATGACGTCGGCCCCTCTGGCGGCCGCTTCGCGGGCGGCCGAGGACCCCGCCGGGCCGGCCCCGACGACCAATATGTCGCAGGCTATAGTTATCATGTTGCTCGGTGCGCACAGACGTTCAGTACGGTGCGAAGCAGCTCCAGGTTCACCTCCGTCCAGCCCTCGAACCTGCCCGCATAGGCGTCCTTTGCCTGGTCCAGCTCGTAGCAGGTGGTATTGTCGATATCCAGGAGAATCCCCGGCACCCCGGCGCGTTCGAAGTCCTCCGCATGCTTTATGAAAAAAGGCTGGCAGCAGCAGCCGATGAAGGCCTCGACGCCGGCCTCCTTCATTCGTCGCAGTTCGACCGCGAGGTCTTCGAAACTGGTAATGCAGATATTCTCCATGGACTGCTCCACCCCCAGGTTCCAAGCCGTGCCCACCGTGCACTCCCCGCACAGGCGGCATTCCTTACGGTAGCGATACTCGCAGTCGGGCAGCTTGGCGCAGTACGGCAGGAGCAGGACTGAGGGGCGCTTACGCATGATTTCGGAGAAGGAGCCGTTGGTCACCGAGATCAGGTTGCAGTGTTCCAGGGGGATCCCGTGTTCGGCGATGGCGATCTTGCCGAGCGCCATTTCGATGGGTCGGCAAAAATCCTCGGACGACATTCCGGGGATGAATATGCGGCCCCCCTGGAAGAAGCCGTCGATAATATTGCGAATACGTTCGTAATCGAGGGGCGCGCCCCTCAGTTCCGCTTCCAGGTCGAAAAGAGAGCGCGTCGGAAAAGAGAGAAAATCTCCGGTAATGAAGATATTCTTCAACCTCTTTGCTTTCAGGTTTACAACCAGGGTGAACCGCACGAGGCCGGCTTCGGTTTTATGGGCGGCCTGAACGATCTCGCTTTTCCGGCAGGCAGGTTTTACCAGGTCCACCCATTCGGAAGAGTCATAGTACTTCAGTTTTTCGCGGAACAACCGCTGTTCGGCCGCGCAGAGCCCCCCCGGTTCGAGCCTGATCCCCAAACATTCTTCAAACCCGGTGACGATGGCCTTCTTTATGGTTTCCAACGGGGGGGTGTGGCCCAGTTCCCATTTGAGGCAGGTCACTCTTTCCTTTATGGAATCGATTTCCTTGGCCTTCAGTTTTTCGACGGGGATCCTCAGGGTCCTGAGCATGGTATCGACATCGAAATCAACGAGCATGGTGCCCTGAAACAGAAAGGCGCCATAACTTTCGGTGCCGCCGGTGCCCGATATCTTGCGCCCGTCGATTTCAATGTCGTTTCGGGGGCGGAATGCGGATTCGATCCCCAAAATGGAAAGAGCCCGGACCACGGGATCGCAGAGGAGCTTAAAGAGCTTTCCGGTCGGAAGCGACAGGCCAAAGGTAGATTTGGAGGCGACGATCTCCCAGCCCAATTGGCTCTCGTCGAAAAAAATGGCTCCTCCCCCGGTTATGCGCCTGTTCACGTCTATGCCGTGTTCGGCGCAATAGCCGGTGCGGATTTCCTCCTGAACCGACTGGTGGAACCCCACCAGGGCGGCTTTCGGGCTGAACTGCAGAAAATGGATCGTATCGGGAGTGGCGTCCTGTCCCTTGAGTTCAACCAGGACATCGTCCAGCGCCATATTTTCAGCCGCGCTCATGGGCGGAGTGTCCAGCAGCCGCCAGGTTTGCATGCAGCACCTCGGTTCTTTCCTGCCCTTTTGCCTCAAACCGCCGGGATCATAACCGGTTCGGCGCCCACCTCTTCGTAGTAAACCGGTTCCCAGATGGAGCGCAGTGGTTTGATATCGAAGTAGTTGTAGGCCCCTCTTTTTTCCGGGGGACCGAATTTGCCGCTCTGAAGGCTTTTAAAGCCCTCTTTTTCCAGGATTTCGGCCGTGCGATCCACATCGTCGACCAGAAAATTCATATGGTGGAGCCCCTCGCCATGCCCTTTTATCCAGTCTGCGTATATGGAGGGGCCATCGACCGGCTGCACCAGTTCGAGCTGCACATCGCCCACCTGGGCAAGAGCGATCTTTTCCCTGGCCCAGGCCGCTTCCCCGCGATATTTGCGCTCATAGACCAGGGGCGCTTCCCAGTTGAAAACAGCCCAGGGTCCTATCCCCAGAATGTTCCAATAGTTTTGGGCCACTGACTCGAGATCTTTTACCACGATGGCAATCTGGTTAATTCCCCGGCACTTGATCTTTGCTCCGCTCTCCTTGCCCCCGGCAGGGATCATGACCGGTTCGGCGCCTATTTCCTCGTAGTGAACCGGCTCCCAGATAGCGTGGAGAGGATCGATCCGGATGTAGTTGTAAGCGCCTCTCATCTCCACGGGACCGAACTTGCCGCTCTGAAGGCTTGGAAACCCATTACTTTCCAGGACTTTGACCGTCTCATCGACGTCATCGACCAGAAAATTCATGTGGTGGAGCCCCTCGCCATTTTCCCGGAGCCAATCACCGTAGATGGAGGGCCCCTCGACCGGCTGGACCAGTTCGAGCTGCACGCCTCCCACCTGGGCCAGGGCGATCTTCTCCCTGGCCCAGACAGTTTCACCGCGGTATTTGCGGTCATAGACCAGGGGCGCTTCCCAGTTGAAAACAGCCCAGGGGCCTATCCCCATGATGTTCCAATAGTTTTCCGCCACCAACTCCAGGTTTTCAACCACTATGGCCACCTGGTTGATCCCTTTGCACTTGATCTTAGCCGGACTGACTTTTTCCATGGCAGTTCCCCTTTTTATAGGTGTCAAGAAGTTTGACCGACAATTGATTTGTGCACGAGTTGAACGAGATCCATAACTTCGATGGGCACACCTTTTCTTTTGGCATAGGTGGTCATCGTCCGAACACACTGCTGACAGGCGCTGACAACCGCCTGGGCGCCCGTTGCCATCACCTCTTCCATCTTTTGAGCGGTAATGGCCGAAGAGAGCGCGGGATCGAACATCTCCAGGTTTCCGCCTCCCCCGCAGCACCGGCACTTCTCGCGACTATGGCCCAGTTCGACCAGCTTCACGCCCGGAATAGCCCGGATGACTTCCCGGGGCTGGTCAAAAAACCCGGCGCCCCGGCCCAGGTCGCACGGGTCGTGATAGGTGACGGTGAGCTGCAGAGGCTTGAGGGGCAGCCGATTCTCTCTGACGAGCTGCAGGAGGAACTCGGAAGCGTGAAAAATCTCGAACCGGCGCGGGTAATATTCCCGCCACATCCGGTAGCACGAGGGGCAGGCGAACACGATCTTTTTCGCCCCTTTGCGCAGCACCGCATCGATATTGTGTTCGACGAAGCTTCCCAGCATTTCCCCAAGGCCCGCGCCAAGCAAGGGGAACCCGCAGCACCACTCATCCTCGCCCATCAGGGTGAAATCGATGGCGCCCGCATCGAAAATCCGGACGAGATCCATCGGGATCCTCTGGGCCACCGGGTAATAGGCGGAGACGCACCCGGTAAAATAGACCACCTCGGCTTTGTCCCTCAGATACCGGTCTTCGGGCGCATCGCGCATTCCATCGACCCAGTCGGCCCGCTCCGCGTTGTCTTCGGCAAAGACGTTGCGGCTCTCGGACAGATTGTCCCGTATGGTTTTGATCTTGGCCGGACCCGCTCCCGAGCGAACCATGTCTGTGCGAAGGGAAAGCCAGAGGTCTTTCAGGCCTATCCCCACCGGGCAGACCTCCTGGCAGTTGCCGCACAGGGTGCAGCGAAAGACGTCGTCGCCGAACTTCTTTTGGGCCTCTTCGGAAAGACCCGCTTCTCCGAAAAGCCGACGCAAAAGCGCGGGACGGCGCTTTAAATACTGCCGCAGACCTTTCATGCGTGAAAGCGCGGAGAGCATACCCTCGCCCGATGCCGAAACCGCCGGGCAAACCTCGGCGCACAGCCTGCACTGCGTGCATGCCTTCATCTCTATCATTTGTTTCAAGGTGTAGTCTCGTTTGCTCACATCAATCCTGCTTGTACTTCTCGATATCCGCAATGAGCCATTTTTCGACCGCTTCAGGAGAGTGGAACAGTTTTTCGATCTGGGTCACATCCTTTGGCCTGATCTTGAACATCCACCCTTTTCCGTAGCAGTCCTCATTGATCAGAGAAGGATTGGATTCCAAGTCCTGATTGGTCGACTCCACCGTTCCGTCGACCGGGGAATAAGCGGTGCCCAGCCATTTTCCCGATTCCACCCTTGCGAATTTCTTTTTCGCCTGGAGGGCCTTGCCGTCGAAGGGGAGTTGAACGTAGACGACCTGGCCGGCCAGTTTCTGGGCAAAATCATCCATGCCCATGACCAGGATGTCCCCCTCGGGCCTTACCCAGAAATGATACTCGTCGTAGTAGAGGTCCTCGGGCATGTTGTATCCCTGTATCTGCATATCTTTTTCTCCTGCGCTGCCGGTTCCATTTGTTTCACGCGAAGACGCGAAGGCGCGGAGATAAGTTTGGCTCTAAGTTTCATCTATTCCTTCCTTCGCGCCTTCGCGTGAACTCTTTACAACCACAATGAGCCGCCTTAACCAAACAGCTTGTGGAGCCCTTCAAAAGCCGCCGAGTAAACCCCTTCGATAACCTTGACCGCTTCGGCCTCGGTGGCGCCATGGGGTTCGAAAGTGGATTGCCATTTCACTTCGCACTGCGATGCCCCCAGGTCTATCGTCTCCACTTTGGCCAGGTAGTTGGTCAAGGGCAATGGGGAGGTGACGATCGAGTAGCTGAACGTCTTGGCCTGATCGTCCAGAGCCTCCAGTTTTTCGACGATGGGAGGTCCTCCGCCCTCGAGGGTCAGCGTACGCACGGCCCCTACCCCCGAGCCTTCCATCGTGCTTTCCTTGATGGCGGCAATAAAGACGGGTAGACCGTTAAATTCCCTCAAGACCTTCCAGACCGCATCCGCGGAAGCATTGAGACGAGTGTTCATGCTCACTTTGGACACAATTTCCTCCTTTTCGGGATGAAGTTAATTGTAAACAAACCGGCGGTCGCACGGCTAGCCCCGGCCGCCGGCGCGAGACAGACCATTCATGACCAGCACCAGCGGCGCCAGGATAATGTGCAACAGGTCGCTAAACGGCAGATATACGACCAAAGCACCGGTAACGATAGCATGCAGGTACCAGACATACCCGTAAATACTAGTCAAGTTTGCATTGTTCGAAAATAGACGACTGAGAGCATACCCCGCGAAACCATATCCGGAACCGGGCGGGAAGCCGGTCATGGCCATGCGCATGGCCTCCAGGAAAAACCCGACGACGACCAGGCCGCAAAGAAGAAAGAGGGCCGGCCAGTCATGCGGCGGCAATCCGCCGACCTGCCCGGAGCGCGGTTTGAATTTCCTCAGCATGGTAGCGATCACCCCCGCCAGGATCATGAGACCGCTCACATCGAACAGGAAGGCGTGGAGAGGGCTGTTCCCATCGAGCATTATCCAGGGAACGGAACTGGAGGGTATCCACAGGGAGGTAAACAGCGCGGTCATTCCCCACAGGAAACGCAAAACGATGGGCCAAAAGATCAGGGAATGGACGAACCAGCGGGACTTCGACTGTTTGAACAACCTCCTTTGGAAAAATACGTCCAGAATAATGATTTTGATCACGTAGACGGGTTTGGAAGACAAACCGGCGGCGCCGGTGGGCTCGAAAGTCTCAAGCGGGACAACGGGAGTCGCTCCCCCGTTTGTTTTTGGCCAAAGACGGACAAAGCCAAGGCTTGCCATTCCCAGCAGGAACAACAGCAGCGAGATAACGGTGGTCGGGTCCCCCACGGAAAAAGTGGCCGCATGGCACGGCATACACAAAATGGACTTGGGCGGCAACACCATGGCCGCGGCCCCCACAGGATTTCCTCTATAATGACAGCGTCGGCAGGAGCTTTCGCCGCGCTCCAGGCTCATGTCGTGAATGAGCAGTCTGTCCCGGGGTTTGGCGCCGACTTTCCAGGAAACCCTGCCTGCGCGCGCCACCGGGGAGATCCCCCGCAGATGGCAGGCTTCACAAGCGACCTCCAGGTGCGCGGCATGAGTCACCTTTTCGTCGTGGCGGGTGTGGCATGCCAGGCAACCGGTCAGTGTCTGCCCGGCATGGCCAAACTGCGCGGATTTTTGGTGACAGGCTAAACAGGACAAGGTGCTGTGCGTGGAAGTTTGATAGGCGCGGGAATCGATCGCCGGAGAGGTAAAAAGAGACGCCCCCCGGTTTTTCCCGTGACATGTAAAGCAGAACGCGGCAACCTGTTTGACCGCGCCGGGCTCTTTCCGCTCGACCTGCCGATGACAAGCCATGCATTGCCGGTCGGCGGAGGACAATGCGGGCAGTGCGGTTTTCCCGGCATGGCATGCCCCGCACTGAAGACTGACGGGCTTCGAGGGGTCGAAAGCGGGGGGACGATTCATACCGCTCAACTGATAGTGCGGGTCATGGCAGGTAATACAAACTTTGTATTTCCCGGGCTCTCCCACCTTTTTACCGGCATGGAGTCCCTTATCCAGGTCCTGGACCTCGTTCGCATGGCAGCCCGCACACTGCTCGAGAGCGAAAAAGTCGCCGAGCGACTTATTGACCGAGGCAGGGTCGGGATGGTGAGTCGCGGAGATTTGCCCGTGGCACTCCACACACGAAATTCCCCGGTGAACCGACACATGGAAACGGTCCCGGTCTATCAGCCACGAGGCCCGGGCCGGGGACCACGGGAAAAGGAGGAGAACAGCCCCCGTGAGCAGGACCCACCTGGAAAGCCCGGGTTCATTTTTATTGGGGTGTGCGGAAAGCATGAGTTTCAGAAATCTCCTAATTCATCACCCTACGGTCATACCGCCGTCAACGGCGACCGCCTGACCGGTCACATGGGGGGAAGTGGCGAAGTAGACGGCCAGGTCCCCCATATCCTCCGGAGTCTGCGCCACTCCCTGGGGGATGAGGCTCTCCTGGTGACGCTTCCAGGATTCATCCATCGATTCACCGCTTTGTTTCCACTTCTCGGCAAGCCCGGCGCCCCCATACCACATCTGCGTGCCTATGATGCCGGGGCAGATGGCGTTTACGGTGATGCCGGTTCTGGCCAACTCCTTGGCCAGGGCGTTGGTGAATCCTACCACCGCAAACTTGGAGGCCGAATAGTGGGCAAGGTCGGGGAACCCTATCTTGCCGGCGATGGACGCCGTATTGATGATCCTGCCCCAATTCTGTTTCTTCATGTGAGGGATAACGGCTTTGCAGCAGAAAAATACCCCTTTGACGTTCACATCGTTTACAAAGTCCCAATCCTCTTCCGTAAGTTGCTCGACGGGCATAATGCTGATCACCCCGGCGTTATTGACCGAAATATCCAGGCCTCCGAGCTTTTCCACGGTTTCTTTGACCATATTCTGAACCTGGTCCCATTTGGTCACATCCACCTTGAGGGCGATGGCTTTGCGTCCCATGGCCTGGACATCGGCCGCCACCTTTCGTCCGTTTTCCTCGTCACAGTCGACCACCGCCACGTCACAGCCGGCCTCAGCCAACCGCTTTACAATCCCCTCTCCGAGTCCGCGTCCTCCACCGGTAACAAGTGCGACTTTGCCCTGCAGCTTCATTTATGGCTCCTTTAAAACCAATTTGTCAGTCACAGGCGGCAATTATCATTTCTGCCCTTGCATGCGTTTCCGTTATTCCAGAGAGACCAGTATCTTGATGTGTTTTTCCCTGTTTGCCAGCAGCTCCTTGAACCCCTTTTCCACAATGTCGTCGAGCTTTATTCTGGCCGTGATCATGGGTTCGGCAACGATCCTCCCGTCAGCCATGAGGGCTATGGCGGTTTTAAAATCTCCGTAATAGGCAAGGGAGCCCATAACTTCTTTTTCGAAGAAAACCAGATTGTTGAAATGGACCTCGCTGGGCTTCTCGAAGATGCCTACAAGCACAGCTTTCCCCCCCGTTCTTGCCAGGTCGATAGTTAGAGCGCCCGTTTGATGGCCGCCAACACATTCAAAAGCCACGTCAACACCAAGGCCGTCAGTCAGACGGCGCACCTCCGCGACCGGGTCGGTCTCGCCGGGATCGATCACTGCCGTGGCGCCGAGGTTTTTTGCGTAGTCCTTCCTGGCCCGGGCTTTCTCCACGACAAAGACCTTGCTTGCACCCGCGGCCTTGGCCGCCTGGAGGGTAACCTGGCCGATGGTTCCGGCGCCCACGATGGCCACCGTATCCCCGAGAAGGACCTGACCCCGTCTTACGGCGTGAACCCCAACGGCTACCGGCTCGACGAAGGCGCCGACATCGGAGGACATCTCGGGCGGAATCGCATAGAGGGTGTAGGCGGGAACGTTGACATACTGCGCGAAGGCGCCGTTGGCCATAAGGCCGGTAAAAGCAAGTTTTTCGCAAATGCTGTAGCGGTTTTGCCTGCACATCGCGCATGCCTCGCAATACTGACAGGCATCCGGCGCCACTCTGTCACCGACTTTCCAACCTTGCACGTCTTTTCCAACTTCGACCACTTCGCCCGAGAACTCATGACCCAGAACCAGGGGGGCTTGCATTCCGGTAAGGGGATGAGGGGCGGTGGTGGGTATGAAGATCGGACCGGCGTCGTACTCATGCAGGTCGGAACCGCAAATTCCGCACCAGTGCACCTTGATTTTTACTTCTTTGGGGCCGGGCGCGTGTGGTTCGGGAAACTCTTCCACCCTGACATCTTTCCTGCCATGCCAAACTGCTGCTTTCATCCGTCTCTCCTCCATGTTCCTTTCGGCGTCGAGACCAGGACGCCCCTTTTCATAGCACTGTTCATCGTTCGACTCACATCCACTACCAGGGGTCCATCCTTTTCCAGCCGTATCCGGGCGTTTTGCCCCCGATGCACTTCCACCTCCCTTTCACCGTCGAGGGCCAGAACGGACGGCACGGTCGCTATCTCGACTTCCTCATCGACGTTCATCACTTTTTGTTCGCTGACAACCACCTCATCGATTACGCCAGGCGCCACAGGCGCCTTGACGACACAGCCCTCGCCTCCTCCGATTCTCAGGCAAAGACACCCGGGCTCATCGGCCCCGAGGGGATGAAGGCACCCCCCTATCGCGGACAGACCGATGCTGCCCGGGTCGGCCCGATTGAGAAAGATTTGACTG
The DNA here is from genome assembly GCA_031292195.1 of Syntrophobacteraceae bacterium. GTDB lineage: Bacteria > Desulfobacterota > Syntrophobacteria > Syntrophobacterales > Syntrophobacteraceae > SbD1. The sequence goes on along the minus strand of JARLHP010000300.1, from coordinate 308 downwards.
ACTCTAGCCATGTCCCAGACCGCCTTCGATCCCACAAACAAGTCTCCGCACACCGCCACGTCAACCAGGGCGAGATCGACGACCTCTCCGTCGAGCTTGATATCGAGCCTGGTGGAGTGAAAAACGCACTCCTCCAGAGGCGTCCGGTCGGTGGCCAACAATCCGGCCGCCATCCCGGCTATGGTCGCCTCGACCATGAAAGAAAACACATTGTTCGTCCCTGTGGAAATGGGCAGTATGGGGACCTTGCGGGCGCCCTTGGCCACAACCCTGTTGGTCCCGTCCCCGCCCAGGGTGATGATGCACCT
>JARLHP010000299.1 GCA_031292195.1 Syntrophobacteraceae bacterium | reverse complement strand
GGTTGGGCTAAGCGCTGTAGGTTGGGCTAAGCGTAGCGCAGCCCAACAAATACTTTCGCCACCCCGGTTAATCCCATGCTCTTGCTCTTTTAAGATACAAGGATGGGTGGAGCGAAGCGCAACCCATCAGGCAAATCTTGAAGGCTACCTGGTATCGGATTCCCCAATCCAACCTATGCCCGATCCCCTTCATCCTCCTCGTTCATGTAGTAGTCCAGGCCGAAATGGGTTATTTGTTCTTCGCCCATGAGGTAGCGCAGGGTATTCTTGAGCTTCATCGACTGGATGAAAAGGTCGTGCTCGGGATAGAGGCCCTCTTTGAACATCGGGCTCTTGAAATAGAAAGAGAGCCATTCCTGGATGCCGCTCATTCCGGACCTTTGCGCCAGGTCCATGAATAGGACCAGGTCGAGAATAAGGGGGGCGGCCAGTATGCTGTCGCGGCAAAGGAAGTTCACCTTTATCTGCATGGGATATCCCAGCCATCCGAATATGTCGATGCTGTCCCAGCCTTCCTTGTTGTCTCCTCTGGGGGGATAATAGTTGATGGTCACTTTATGATAATAGTTCTTGTAGAGAACCGGGTACAGTTGAGGCTGCAACAGGTGCGCCAGCACCGACAGTTTGCTCTCCTCCTTGGTTTTGAACGATTCGGCATCGTCTAGGACCAGGCCGTCGCGGTTGCCCAGGATGTTGGTGGAATACCAGCCTTCCAGGCCAAGCATCCGAGATTTCAGACCGGGCGCAAGGATTGTTTTCATCAGCGTCTGACCGGTCTTGAAATCTTTTCCGGTTATGGGCACATTGGCGGAGTCCGCCAGTTCGATCATGGCAGGAATATCGACTGTGAGGTTCGGCGCGCCGTTTATGAAGGGAACACCACTTTCCAGGGCGGCCAGGGCATAGAGCATGCTCGGCGCAATACCGGGGTCGTCCGCATCGACCGCCTTGCGCAGGGAATCCGGCGACTGGTGTATTTCCCCTGGTTGCAGGTGTATTTCCGTGCTTCCGCACCAGATCATGATGCATCTGTCCACACCGTTACTGGCTTTGAATTCGGATATGTCGGATTTTAGCTCCTCGAGTTTACCGCGCAATCCCGGAGCGTCTTTTACATGATTGCCATCCAGATTTTTTACAAACCGGCGGTCGAAAACCGCTTTCATCGGGGTGATTCCCTTAAGGAAATCCCTGATCGAGTCGATATGATCGCGTCTTAGAACACGCGCGAACAGGGCGGCCTCGAAGCAGTTGGCCTCGTAGATGTCCCAGCCTCCAAAGACCAGGTCTTCAAGGCCCGCCAGGGGAACGAAATCCTTGATCTTCGGGGACCTACGTTCATAACGCTTTCCAAGTCTGACGGTGCCGAGTTGTGTGAGCGAACCCACCGGTTCGGCAAGACCGCGCCGCACAAGTTCGACGCCGGCGATGAAGGTCGTGCTGACCGCGCCCCCTATACCGACTATGAGGATCCCCAGCTTGCCTTTGGGCGGCGAGATCTCCGCTCCTTTTTTCAAATTCCCGGCTTTCACGATAAATCCCTCCATGAGAATGTATTCAGGCAATTCGATCCCCCGGTCATCCGGACCCGTGAACTCGGAGGCAGCCGGTTTTGTCGGCGCCCCCTTTCCAGGTCAAACCGAGCCTGTTCATTCCCTATATTCGGCTATGTACGGATTTGTTTCCGCCTCGTGTTTTAAAGTCGACCGGGGCCTGTCTCCGTAGTCGTGGCCAGGCCACACGACTGTATCCGGAGGAAGCTTCCGCACCAGGTCCTGAAGGGATTTTATCAGTTGATCGTAAGAGCCTCCCGGAAAGTCGGTGCGGCCCACCGCTCCAACAAACAGAGTGTCTCCGGTGAACAGGTTGCCCTCTATCAGGATGCAGCATGCCCCGGGCGTATGGCCGGGAGTATGAACGAATTTCATTTTCAGATTGCCAAAGGAAAGCTCGTCTCCGTCTTTTACTTGCACGTCGGCCGGGCCGGCGTCCGCAAAGCCCATGCTGCGGGCCATCATCATGTTCTCGGGCTTTTGAAAAAAGGAATCATCCGCCGCATGCATGACTACGCTCGCTCCGGTAGCTTCGCGGATGGGGCGGTTTCCGCACGTATGGTCGGCATGTCCGTGGGTGTTGACGATATATCGGAGCTTTATGCCCTTTTGCCTGAGGTGCTCTACAAGCTCCTGTTCGTTTCCTGCCGGGTCTATCAGGATGCCTTCTTTATTCTCCTCGTCGTAGACCAGGTAGCAGAACACCTGCATGAAACCGACCGGGATCTGTTCTATTTTCATGGACTCCTCCATACGGAAAGGTAGAGATTGTTCCTTCATTATAACCGGGTCAAGATGAACCAACTCGGTCAAAAAGTCAATCAGGCTGGCGGTCGGCGATTGGGGAAAATGGACTGACTCGGCCCGTTGAGGTTTTTATCCACCGGGAGGTGGGGTGAGAGGCCCTTCGATGGCATGACGGCGGGGACATGGCGGAAAATGAGAGGGGAATCGATGGGCATGAATGAGCATTTCCAAGGATTAAAAGGATATTACCTCCATGTCGGATAATCTAGTGGACACCGGAAACAAAATTGCTCATGGGGATAACGATATATCTAAGACGACCATTTAGCGGAAATACTCCAGGGTTAAGCGCTTTTCTTCAAATCTACGCCTATTTCATAAAGGAATTCCGGGGCGAAGTCAGCGCCGTTAGGCCACTCAATTGTATGTGTGTCCGGACTGATGTAGACCTTCGAAAACGAATCCATTTTTTTTAATGGCTCGAAAATATCGCCGCGCAACTCTTCTCCGAGATCCACCTCCTTGATAGCGCCGTCGTTGAATTTTATCCTAAGTCGATAATTCTCTATATGGCTTACGCTTTCGACGTGCAGAAACATTGCGGTCTCCTAGTCAAGTGGCGAAATCAGATTACCGGCACGGCGCCTCCTGGCGGCATAAAATGACGATGGGGCCACTTATCCGGCATTCACTCCATGTGAGAGCCTGTTAATGCCCCTTGGCGAACAGGGACCCGCCTTTTCCCTTCACTGTTCGCACAAATACATGATAATGCAAAAGCGGTTGCGAGGCAAACACGGTCGCCTCGCTCACCCTGCTTCAAATTCTAACGAATCCGGCACGGCAGGGAAGGGGATTTGCACATCGTTTTTTGGGAGAGTATCCTAACGGAGGCCCGGGGTTAATCCCGGGCTGCGCGAACAGGAATAGGATTTGTAATCAGGGAGGCGGGAAAATCATGAAGGCGCTGAATCTTTATTTCTCGACAACGGGGAACACGGAAAAGATCGCAGAACAGATTGAAATGACCCTCCGCGAGCAGGGTGTTGAGGTGGAGACCTTTAAGGTCACAGGCGATCACATAGAGCCGGACATTCTTGCCTATGACCTGGTTTTTGCCGGCTCGGGCGTTTACGCCTGGCTTCCGGGAAAGCCCATGATGGCGCTTTTGGGAAAGCTTCGAGAAAAATACTTTGGGGAAGGCGAAATAAAACCCGCATCTCCCCGACGCCATGGCAAAAAGGCGGTCGTTTATTGCTCGTACGGTGGCGGCCATACGGGAGCAAATGAGGCAGTTCCCGCTGTGAAGTACATCTCTCAGCTCTTCGATCATCTGGGATATGAGGTGATGGACGAGTGGTACTTTGTAGGCCAGTACCACGGAAAGCACAGCCCCATGTCCATAAACGGTCGGTTGGGAAATATCGAGGGCAGGCCCAATGAAGCCGATTTGCGGGAGGTTTCCGAAAAAGTGGCCGGAATTCTTAAAGTTTAGACTGCCTGCGGGAGCCCCGGGAAACAATTGTGGGACCTATGCGATCACTGGGCGGACAATGAAAAAATATATCAGGGAATTCTATGAGAGGCTTTACCTTGGCGGCAGCGGCGGGGCGCGGGCAGTGGGCGGCAAATCGCTTGCCATAGAACTGGGCTATCCCTCCCGCCTGATCGATATGCTGCCAGATGAAATGTGGGAGGATTTCCTGCCCTGCGGGAACGTCTTTTCCCGCATCGACCCGAAGGGCGGCGACAAGCTCCTGAACCTGGGATGCGGGGCGGGGTTCGATTCGATCCTTTTAAAGCTTTCCGCCCGCGCCGAATTTACGGTGGTAAACCTTGATAGCGCATTCCCCGTCCTTGCAAAAGCCAATAAAGCGGCTCTGCCAATATTTTCGGGAGAGGGGTTCGATTTGGTATGTGCCGATGGGGCCGGCCTCCCGTTCGCCCCGGGTTCCTTCGATTGGATAATTCTTAATGGAGTATTCAACCTTTTCCCGGATAAAGGGGAACTGATCGAAGAAATGAACCGCGTATTAAAGCCGGGCGGGATAGTGGCAGGCGCGGACCTGTCTCGAAGGACCCTTTTGCCCGGCTACTTTGCAGACGAGCCGGACGCCTGGGCCTGGTGCATGAGCGGCGCCGTGTCTGAGGAGGAGCTGATCGAAGCATTCAAGGCCGGAGGCTTCTCGAAACTGGACACGGCCGCCGAAAATATGGACGAGTTCTTTGACCGGACGGTCTTTACGTTCCGCAAAGACGGGTCGGAGGCGGGGAGAAAACCGCAGAATCCGCCGACCTAATCGGCCCCCTGTTCGTCAACCATGGCAATCGCCCCGGCCGGGCATTCTTCCGCGCAGATGCCGCATCCTTTGCAGAAGTCGTAGTCTATCTCTACCGGGATGGTCTTGGAGACGACCCCCTCGGGGCAATACATCCAGCAAAGAAAGCAGGACTTTTTTCCGGTTTTGGATGGAATGCATTTCGTGTTGTCTATTTCAGGGCGGGAAGACCTCCAGTCACCCGTTTT
>JARLHP010000298.1 GCA_031292195.1 Syntrophobacteraceae bacterium | reverse complement strand
GAATCGCCCCCCTCTTGTCCTTTGGACCCGGGCATGAAAAGATTTGCCCGGCCCATCCACGGTTTCCATTTCCCTTGGGGTATGCCTTGGGCTGAGATTAGGCTACAAACCGGTGGCCATCTTAATGGGACCCCAATAAGTTAGCTCTTATGGGGATTGCTCCCCGCACTTTTGTCCTTTGCCTTGCTTTGAGCCGACGCTTACGACACAGTTTCGTAGCGCAGCCCAACAAGAACTTTCCAGAGCATGAAATCCCCCCCAAATCACAGACCGCTGACAGGCTGTACGGGCCCCTCCCCTTCGTACGATCTTTCCGCCGGCAACTCCTCGCTTTTTTCCTGCGCCAGGATAGCCGCTTCGATGTCCGGAGTGACGAAGGCCGAAGCACATCCCCAGCAAAAAAAGCCGATCGCTCCGATCACAACAACCAGCAGGTCCAGCGGATAGCTTATCAGGTCGTGGCCGCCGAACCGGCTGGACCCGGCGTAGGAAACGATCAGAAGGAAGAGCATATAGACCACCAGCCAGATGCCGGCCCTGATGTTTTTACCGAGGTCTTTTCGCAGATTCCGGTGGGCTAGCATGAAATAGGCGTAAAGCGCCAGGCTGCACAGATCGACCGTCACCACCACCCAGTCGGTATGCCAGCCATTCCAGTAAATGAGAAGGGTCCCGACGATGAACGCCATGAGAGCGATCAGCGGCAGACCTTTCAGGGGGAGCGGCCGGTGCATATCCGGGGAGGTTCTGCGAAACGCCAGGGCCGACACCGGTCCGACCATGTAAGTGAAGACCACCGCGCCGGAGACCACACCGACCAGCTGATTCCAGGTCGGAAAAGGAGCGGTCCAGACTATGGACAAAACAAGAGTTAGCCACAGGGCCGCTCGCGGCACACCCGATTTGTGGTCTACCCCGCTGAAGACATTCCACCACAGACCGTTATGTGCCTGCGCCAAAATAAGCCGGGAGGTCGAGGCGGTGTAGATGCTACCGGTGCCGGCGGGCGAAATCAAGGCGTCGGCGAAAAGAACGGGCGCCAGCCAGGTGAAACCCAGAAGCAAGGCCAGATCGGCGAAGGGGGCTTTGAATCCGAAGTTGCCCCACCCTTTGGCCAAAGCGGCCGGGGTGAGAGTACCCACAAAACAGGTCTGCAGCAGGGCATAGAGGGCGACACTGATTACGACCGCGATAACGATGGCCAGCGGGACATCGCGCCCCGGGTTTTTTGCTTCCCCCCCCAAATCGACCGCCATCCGAAAACCAAGAAAAGCAAACACCACGCCGCCCGAGGAGACCGCCGAGAAAATGCCTGGCAGCCCGAAGGGGGCAAAACTGCCTCCAAAGTGCAAATTCGCCGGATTAAACCGGGTGAAGAAAACCAATATCACCAGGAGCGGAGTGATGAATTTCAGAATGGTAATAATATTGTTGACCCTGGCAAAAATCCTGACACTGAAATAATTGAGCAAAAAAAACAGGAAAATGAATAAGAGCGTGACCAGCCAGCCGAGCAGGGTCATGTTCTGGTGGACATAAAGCAGCGGAATATAGGCGCTCATGTATTGCACCACCGCCTCGGCCTCGATGGCTATTACCGTGGAATAGGCCGTTATGCACGAAAACCCCATGATGTATCCCACAAAATTGCCGTGGGAATACTGGGGGTAACGGACAAGACCGCCGGCCACCGGCAGCATGGCGCCCATTTCCGCATACACCAGAGCGATAAAGGTGATGGCCCCGCCGCCGATAATCCAGGCGAGGATAGCCGCCGGGCCGGCCAGGTTTGCCGCCTTCTGCGAAGCGAAAAGCCAGCCGGAGCCGATTATGGCGCCAAGCCCGACCATGGTCATATCGAGCAGGTTCAGCTCGCGTTTAAGTCCTTTTTTCGTGGCCCTACTCCTCTCTTCCTGAGTAATTTCGCTAAACATACATTAGGTCGGTGAAATAATCACCCCGAGATTTTAGAGAGGTGACGGAAGCTAAGATTGACAGAAATACCAAAGAATGGCACATCGGGAATCGAGGATAACGGTGGGCTTATTTAGAAAAACGGGACAGTATTCTATTTTGTTACCCGAAGGCGAAAGTCGAAGTGAAAAGTCAAAGGTCGCAGGTCAAGCCCGGAACATCTCGTGTTTGACCTGCGACCTTAGACTTTTTGACCTTCGACCCTTTTAGCCCTTCGACTTAACAATATATTTGAGCGTCTGTTTCAGGACCCCCTCCAGGATTTCCGGAGCGAGGAAGTAGCCGGGCATCTGCTCGTAGGCGGCGGAAGCGCTCTCTCTTGCTGCCGCGTCGATGTCGTTGCCGTTGCGCCGCAAGGCCTCGATGAGAGCGGCCCTCATGTTCGACGCTTCCACAATGCTCTCCGGGACCACCGTGCGGGCTTCCTCCGCGGTGATATAGCCATAGTGATCGGCGCAAAACAGTTGGACTTCCAGAGGCGCGAGCTTTTCGAGACTGGCCAGATACTGATCGATATTCGTATTCATTGCCGGGAATAGTCTATCGGAAAAGGGTATGCCCACCGCATCGGATGGGAATAGGATTTTGTAATTTGGTTCATAAGCCGCAATTGCACAGTTCGAATGGCCGGGGGTCTCGAAAATTTTCAGTTCGAATCCACCCAGGTCTAGCACATCGCCTTCCCTGACCGGCAACACCACTATGTCCGAGCGCCACTCGAGATCGAAGTCTACAAGGCTTTCAGCCCTGTTTCCGGCCATCAAGAGGTTGTAGCTGTTTATAAATTCGACCGCCTTGGGCCTTTGCAATGTCCCGATAGCCGCTTCGGAACCAAACACCTTGATCGACGGATATTTTCTGCTGAAATAGGGAATGATTCCCACATGGTCGAAGTGCGAATGGAGGATCACCTGCGTGGTGATTTCTCCGGGGTCGATCCCGAACTCGCGCATTTGAGAAAGGACCCCCGGAAGAATGTAGCTCATCCCGCCGCTTATCAGGGCCGTGCCGTGGTCTCCACGCAACGCGTAAACCCCTGATTCCTCGGCGCCCAGATACCACAAATTGTCCATTATCTTACCCGGTTTTCGAAATCGCATCCGCCTGCTCCTTGAATTCAAGATATTTATTTTATCCATCAGTATCCATAACGAACCGTCCGGTTTCAAGAAAAAAGGTGATACGGTTCCCCAACATCCCCCGGGACCAGGGGCATTCTGTTCCAACAGTAATTTATTGTAGGCGTGCCAGGTTAAGACTCATTCCGGTCCGATGGCCCCTGCCGCCGTGGTTCGGTGTGCCTGCCGCCTATCCGCCGAAGGCCTGCCCTTTTGACCGGCCGTCGTCTCCCGGCCGGTCAAAAAAAAAGAACTCTCTGTGCCTCTG
>JARLHP010000297.1 GCA_031292195.1 Syntrophobacteraceae bacterium | reverse complement strand
GAAGGATACCACTCACTGGGTAGGTCTGTCAAATATAGTTATAATGAGACCTACTCAAAATGTCCAAACTCCAGGGTTGGGCTGGGCTAAGCGTTGCCCAGCCCAACAAGAAACATTACCTTGGCAATCCCGGCTGGCGGTCCCACTGCGGAATAATCCTCTCTGCGCCTCCGTGTCTCTGCGGCAGGGGCATTTTGTTCCAACGGAAATTTATTGTCAGCGCGCCAGGTTATGACTCATTCCGGTCCGCTGGCCCCTGCCGCCGTGGTTCGGTGTGCCTGTCCGCCTGTCCGCCTATCCGCCCGAAGGCCTGCCCTTTTGACCGGCCGTCGTCTCCCGGCCAGTCAAAAAAAGAACTCTCTGTGCCTCTGTGATTCCGTGGTGGATTTCCCTGTTTTTAGCGTCAGAACAAATTCACCGTGCTGCGGTTCGCACTTTGCATTTTTCCGCCGGATATGTTAGCATCCAATTGTTGTTTGCCGGAATATCCAGGCTTGGTCGTGCTAGACGGGGAGTTAGCGGCTCCCTGTAGCCCGAAATCCGCTTTAGCGGGGTTGAATCCCCTTCTGGAGGGCCTGAGCCGTACTGGTCGTATTTAATTCCGGTACCGGTTGGACACCACGCAACAGACGAACGCGAACCCCGTCAGGTCCGGAAGGAAGCAGCGGTAAGTGTCTCCGGCTGTGTCGCGGTCTCATCTAACTTGGTTGCCGGAAGGCGTACAATCGGTTTCGGCCGGTTCGACGGAGGGTGCACGGCCAAGTCTTTTCCTTATCGTAGGTAAGCGAGACAGCGGTGAAATTGCATTACATCCAGCACGTGCCCTTCGAAGGACTCGCCAACATCCGTCATTGGGCCGAAAACCAGGGGTGGACCCTGTCGGCTACTCACCTCTACCGGGGCGAAGAACTCCCCGCACCGGAGGAGTTCGATTGGCTGGTTGTGATGGGCGGTCCGATGAACATATACGAAGAGAAAGAATACCCCTGGCTGGCCGCTGAAAAAAAGTTCATCGGGAAGGCGATAGAAGACAATAAAATTGTGCTGGGGATCTGTTTGGGGGCCCAGTTGATCGCGGACGTTCTGGGTGGTCGCGTCGTGCGCAACCAGCACAAAGAAATCGGATGGTTTCCGGTCACCCTCAGACCCGAAGGGACCCAGTCACCGCTTTTCAAAGATTTCCCCGCGGAGTTCCAGGCCCTCCACTGGCACGGCGACACATTCTCTCTTCCTCCGGGGGCCAAGATGCTGGCCCAAAGCAAAGCCTGCCCCGCCCAGGCGTTCTCCGCAAACGGCGGGCGCGTAGTGGGCCTCCAGTTCCACCTGGAATCCTCGCCGGAAAGCGTTGGCCTCCTCATTGAAAATTGTTCTGACGAACTCGTCGACGGGGAATATATTCAAAAAGCCGACCTCATCCTGAAACAGGTAGATAAATTTTCCGCTATCCACAATTCCCTGCTGCTGCTTCTCGAAAATATGAAGAAACTCTAAATAACGCCCCCTCTTGAAAACCCCCTGTCTTCGAAAAACCGGACAGTTACAATCCACAATGCTCATAGCCGACAGTTCGGTGTGATTTATAGTGCGGTAAAGGGAGACAAAACGATGGCTGTTCCAAGACTCCGCAATTTTATCGACGGCGAGTGGGTCGAACCGCAAACCGAAGAGTATGCCGATGTTATCAATCCGGCCCGAGGAGAACTTCTGGCCCGGGTCCCGCTCTCCTCTTCGGCCGATGTGGACAGGGCCGTGGCCGGCGCCCGGGAAGCTTTCCCCGAATGGCGAAACACGCCCCCCGCCGCCCGGGCGCGCTATCTTTTCCGGCTAAAGGAACTGATGGAGGAGCGCTTCGACGAACTGGCCGAGGTCCAGACCAGGGAACACGGCAAAACCATCGACGAATCCCGCGGAGAAACCCGGCGGGGCATCGAGCAGGTCGAAGTGGCCGCAGGCATCCCAACCCTCATGCAGGGCTTCAATCTCGAAGACATCGCCGCCGGCATAGACGAGCACTGCTTTTTTCAGCCCATCGGAGTATTCTCCCATATCGCCCCCTTCAATTTTCCTTTCATGGTGCCGTTGTGGTTCGTGCCCTACGCCATTGCCGCGGGCAATACTTTCGTCGTTAAACCCTCGCCGCGCGTCCCGCTTTCCCAGACCAGGGTGGTCGAACTGTTCGAGGAAATCGATCTGCCCCCGGGCGTGGTGAATATGGTTCACGGCGGAAACCTGGCAACCAACGCCATTTTACATCACCCCGATGTGGCCGGAGTCACTTTCGTGGGCTCTACGGCGGTGGGCAGGGATATTATCTACAAGACTTGCGGTCAAACCGGCAAAAGAGTCATCGCCCAGTGCGGAGCGAAAAACTTCATCGTGGTGATGGAAGACTGCGATCTCCCAAAATCCATGGCCGGGCTGATGACTTCCTTTTTCGGCAATACCGGCCAGCGCTGCCTGGCCGGCGCCAACCTGGTGCTGGTTGGGTCCGGTTCCTTCCAAAAGCGGGCGCTGGACGCCTTCATAGAGGCCGCGGCCGGGATTCGGGTAGGCGACGGGATGGATGAATCCGTCCAGATGGGGCCGCTGCAAAATACCGCCTCCAAAGAGCGCGTGCTGGGCTTCATTGAACAGGGAATCCGGGAAGGGGCGGTTCTTGCCCTGGACGGAAGAAAGCCAAAACTGGTCGATCCCGACCTGCCGGAGGACTGTTTTCTCAACCCCTCGGTGTTTGTGGACGTTTCTCCGGAAATGACCCTGGCGCGAGAGGAAATTTTCGGTCCGGTGGCAAGCGTTCTCAAAGCCCGCGACCTCGACCACGCCATCTCCCTCATTCATGACAACCCCTATGGAAACGCCGCCGCCATTTACACCTCCAGCGGCCGGGCGGCCCAAAAGTTCCGCCACGACGTAAAATGCGGCAACATCGGCATCAACATTGGAATTCCCGCCCCCATGGCCTTTTTTCCCTTCAGCGGCATGAAAGACTCTTTCTTCGGGACCCTCCACGGGCAGGGAAAAGATGCCATCCGTTTCTTCACCGAAGCCAAAGTGGTGGTGGAAAGGTGGTTTTGATGGAACTACGTACCGCTTCGGCGGTAATCGGATTTGCGGAAAGTCTGGAAACCGGGTCCGCCAAATTCTATGAGGCCGCCGCGCCCCGATTTGCCGGTCTTGCCGCTTCTTTCCAGGATTTCGCCAAAGAAAACGGCAAAAACGTTCAAGCCATAAAGAGGGCATACTACTCCGTGATAAGCGATGCGCTGGAGACCGGCTTTTCCTTTCAAGACCTCACCACCGAGCCTTATCTTATCGAAACGGACCTCTCCCAAAGCGCGGGCGCGGCCGACATACTGAAAATTGCCGTCGCCAACGAAACCAGGATAGAAAGCTTTTACCGGCATGCGGCGAAATGTTCGGAAACGCTCCTGGCCGACCTGCCAAGGGTATTCAAAAGGATAGCCAATAGCAGGGAAAAGCGAAAGTCCGCACTGCTGGAAGGGTTGGAGAAAATCTGAAGGCGGCAAGGAGGCTGAAATGTCACAAACAGCCGAAACCAGGGCCACTTACGAAGACCTCTACAACATCCCGGACAACATGACCGGGGAAATCATCGCAGGCAAGCTGATCGTCACTCCCCGGCCTTCGAGAAGGCACGCATACGCAGCATCCTCTCTTGGTGCCCTGCTGATCGCTCCTTTTCAGTTCGGGGAAAGCGGGGGACCGGGAGGCTGGATATTCCTTATCGAACCTGAAATAGCACTTGACCAGGACATCCTGGCGCCCGACATAGCCGCATGGAAAAGGGAACGTTTTCCTGTCGAGGAAGACCATAACTGGATTTCGGCTGTACCCGACTGGGTGTGCGAACTGCTTTCTCCAAGCACGGCAAAAACGGACAAAACAGCCAAAATGCCGATTTACGCCCGGTCCGGGGTGGGGTACCTGTGGCTCGTCGATCCCATCGCCCGGACGTTGGATGTGTTTCGGCTGATGGAAAATAATTGGGTGGTGGCCGGTCTGTATGAGGGAAACGACAAGGTGCGGGCCGAACCTTTCCAGGCCGTGGAAATGGATCTTGGCCTGCTGTGGCTGGAGCGGGAAGGCTTCCCGTCCCCCTGAAACTCGCCGCAACTATGACAATTGAGAGGTAAAGTACCATGCAAAGACCCACAGTATTGAAGACATCGGTAAGTGATGAGACGTTTGCGGGAGTTACCTACCACATCGAGGGAGAACTGGTTCCATCGCTCACAGTGGATCTGGCCGGCCAACAGAGTGTCTATTTCGAACATCATATCCTGCTTTGGAAACACCCCGGGGTTGTCATAGGGATTCGTCCCATGAAAGGCGCGCTAAAACGCATGGTGGCAGGCATCCAGATCTTCGTGACCCAGGCCTCCGGACAGGGGCAAATCGCCTTCAGCCGGGACGGGGCAGGCCATGTCTTCGGCATGCACCTCGAAAAGGGACAAGGACTCGATGTTCGTGAACATCAATTCCTGGCCGCCACGGGAAATGTCGAATACACCTTCGAGCGTGTGAAGGGCGTCGCCAATATGCTCTTCGGCGGGACCGGCTTTTTCATCGACAAATTTCACGCAAGCGGCGAAGGGATTCTTTGGCTGCACGGCTTTGGAAATGTCTTCGAGAAGGTGTTGGCCCCGGGCGAGCAGATAGACGTCGAACCTGGAGCATGGCTCTACAAGGACCCTTCCGTTCGTATGGACACCAATGTCCAGAGGCTTCCCACCGGGCTGCTGGCCGGAGTGAACCTGATTACCAATCGTTTCACGGGGCCGGGCCGACTGGGCATCCAGTCCATGTACCTTCACATGCCCTCCTCGGAGTAGGCAAATATCTTTTGCGCCGTTATATCAGATCGTTAAAGGATTAACGGCCCACATGCTCCTTTTTCCGAAACACCTGTTCATGCCAGGTTACGTTCCAGATTTGGCTGATGGGTTGCGCTTCGCTCCACCCATCCTGCGCCGGCCCGTCGAGACCCGCTGTAGGATGGGTGAAACGCAGTGAAACCCATCTGTTTGACACGTCTTGACCGCAACTTCGTATCACTTCCCGGGGAGACAACCGCCGGCATCGGCGAAATCAGAAGCTATCTGGTGAAGATCGTCTCCCCTACTCCGCTGCGCCTGTCGAACCTGGGCCTCAGCTCCTCGGAGGTAAGAGTTGCGGAAATGGTAAAGCAGGGCAAAAGTAATAAGGAAATCGCTATCCTGCTTTCCATTAGCGCGGGAACTGTCCGGACCCGCAGAGACAACATAAGGGAAAAGCTCGGCCTCCGGAATCAAAGAACCAACCTCAAAGCCTGCCCGCAATCCGTCCGTTAAGGTCATATTGCGCAGGTTTGATACGTAATTTATCCGTATTTTGCTGATGCAATCAGCCCCTCCGTATCGCCGACTACCTGTTTCATGGAGCGGTGGAAGGTGACGGAAAAGATTTGCCCGACAAACAGATCTGCAGCCTATGAAACGGTGACGGATATAACCGGGCGGGCTGTGAGGATGGATGCCGTAAAGAAAAACGTCGACCAGGTCAAGGGACAGGTTGACGTGCGGAGCGAAAGCTGTGAACATTGAGAAACGCACTGCCAAAGGCCTCCACCTTTTCCTCGGTTCCTCCAAGGTCCAGAAGACTCTGTTCCTGGAGGTTGCGGCAGTGGCGGTGGGGCTGGTGGTGGACACTGTAAGCGAGGAAAAGGGAAACGTACAGATGCGGGAGATGGTGAAGGCTATGGAGCAGATCAATCAGTCGAGCCATCTCCAAGATCAAAGATACGCATGTCGGGGGAAGCATCAGTCGTAGCGTGGCCCTGGATGAGGATACGGGCCGGACCGTAATCTCATCGTTTGGTCGAAACGATTGGAGCATATAGCTGGGCCTAAATTCAAAATACGGTGACACGATAATGACACTACAATCTGAAATACTGGCAAAGGTACGGGAGATTCCACCGCTTTCCGCCAGCGCCTCCGAACTGGTGACGCTCATGGGCAGGGAGGACCACGATTTACGCAGCATCGTACGCATAGTGGAATGCGATGCCGCCTTGACAGCCAGAGTGCTGCGAGTCGCGAACTCCCCGGTTTTCGGATCGAGGGGGCCTGTGAGCTCCATTTCCAGGGCCGTTTCCTATCTGGGGGAAAAAACGATTTTAGGCGTCGCGCTCGATGTTTGCATGGGACCCTTTTTGCGACGCCCCCTGGATGGTTACGAGGGAGAGAGCAACGCCCTTTGGGAACACAACCTCAGAACAGCCATAGCCTCCAGGGAAGTCTCAAGATTTGCGAGGGAACCCATCAGCGAGGATGTCGCCTTTACAGGCGGCATCCTCCACGACATCGGAAAGGCCGTTTTGTCTGAATTTCTGTATGGTTCCGCCGGAGATATCATTGCCAAAATCGATGCCGGACAGACTGCCGACTACGTATCGGGAGAACGCGAATTGACCGGCCTGGATCACAGCGTGGTGGGTTATGAGATGGCCCGTTCCTGGAAACTGGCTTCGCCTCTGCCCGAAATTATCCGATTCCACCACATTCCCCGCGAGGCGGCCGAAGGAGTCAGAGGCATGGTGTATGCGGTGCACCTGGGGGATATTATCGCCATGCTGGGTGGAACCGGCACGGGCAGCGACGATTTGAAGTATCGTCAAGATGCGGCGTTTTCGGACTACTTCCAAATATCTCACACCCAGATCGAGAGGACAATGCTTGCCGTGGAGATGGAATTCCAGAAGACAAGATCGTCAATTCTTGGAAGGGAGGATGCCGCACAATGAAATCGTAACCCATCCGACCGATACACAAATCAAGCGCGAACTTAAAGGACGCCCGCCAGTTGATTCCCGGCCCTGTAAGCCTCTTCGAGGTAGGCGGGATGTTGGAGCACATCGGACTGCTCATCGAGCCCCCGGTATAAAAGACTTCCCCAAAGCTCCATATCGAGGGTGTCCAGGAAATATTTCATGGTCAGCAGGACCCCCTCGAATAGCTTGCTTCCCCGAGTTGCACCCACGGAGACGAACAGGGCTTTGCGGGTCGGCTCCCGAAGGCCGAATGGGGCCTTATCGATCAAATACTTCTTCGACCAGAACTCCTGGCAGCGGTCCATGAAGACCTTGGTGTGGGCGCTCACGGTGTAAAAAAAGATCGGCGAGGCAAGCATGAGACCGTCACAGGACTGGAGCTTATCCCGCAGTAAATCGAAATCATCCCGCATGGCACAGCGACCCGTTTTCCGGCACGCGTAGATCTCCATGCAGGGAGACATCGACAGATCCCGCAGGAATATCTCTTCGACTTCCGCCCCCCCGTCATTAGCGCCTCTTACGG
Source organism: Syntrophobacteraceae bacterium (assembly GCA_031292195.1). Lineage (GTDB taxonomy): Bacteria > Desulfobacterota > Syntrophobacteria > Syntrophobacterales > Syntrophobacteraceae > SbD1. Next base: position 2,797 of record JARLHP010000297.1, on the reverse strand, counting down.
CCTGTTCGAGCAAAGTTGAGGAGTTGCCGCGCTTTCGAGGACTTCCATAGAACGCCAGGATTTTCTTCACAATATCCTCCCCCCCAAAGGCCCCTTCACAGAAAAGGACACGGGAAAAATTACACGTAGCGACATAAATATTTGCGAAATGGACGGGGGAATTCCGCCCCCCATTCATGCCCCTTCAACGATTGTCTGCCCGGCATTTTGCGCAAAGGCCATAGTACTCCAGCCGGCTGTCGAGTACCTCGAACCCGGCCTCCGCCATGATCTTCTCCGCTCCGACGGTCACACTCCGCCTGAGATCCGCGATGGTTCCGCATGAAGTGCAGATCAGATTGATGTGCGGCGCTATGTTGGGCTCGTAGCGATTATCGGCGGCGTCAAATTGCATCACCCTTATCTGTCCCAACCGGGTGAGCACACCCAGAGTATTGTAAACCGTGGCCAAACTCAAGTCGGGATGATTCTTTCTCACCTCCTGAAAAATCAGCCTGGCGCTGGGATGCGATGTGGCCGACACGAGGTGATCGATTATTGCCCTTCTCTGTGAAGAAATCCGGCAGCCGGCCGCTTTGAGCGCTCTGTGCATGTTTTTCGCCCTTTCTCCATCCCCTCTCATCGAAACACCTCTTTGAAGCTTGACTTTAGTTTAGAATCATTCTAAATTTTCAGCAACGTTTACTTGTTATATTTTCCAAAAAAATTGCAACGTTCTTTTAGCGGCGAATAAACGGGCCACACCATCGGCAGTTCCTGCCGACAACTCCGATGGCCGCACAACAAAGGAGAGGAAAAGATGGCGATCTGGAAATGCAACAACTGCGGAAACACCCTGGACGTCTTGTCACCCCCTGAAATTTGCCCCTCATGCAACCAGAAATGCGAATTTGTCGATGTTTCCTGTTACATCCCCGATTGCGGCGGACCGGATTCCGGCAATATCAATCCCACAGTTTACCAGGAAAGCTACGGGAAAGAAAAAAAATAGCCTCCCGCCTCGTTGCGAACAGGCGCACTAGGAGCGGCCCGGCGTCGCAACGGATGGTTTCCAGGCGAGCTTTCCGCAACGCAGGAGCGGTTTATGGCCAAACCCGAAGATATGTGGCAGTGTCAAACGACTAGCTGCGGCTACACCTACGACCCGGACAGAGGCGACAGGAAGGCGAAGATACCCAAAGGCGTCAAGTTCGAAGATCTTCCCGACTCCTGGAAGTGCCCGATCTGCGGCGGATCGAAGAAATGCTTTCAATCGTTGACCGGAGTCCGTTTCGACGAACAAGTCGGGTGTGAACTGCCGACATGACGACAGCGGCAATCGGCCCGGGGCCGGCATGCCGGTGTGTACATTAAACAGGGATCGATACGGAGGCGTGCAGGTCATGCTTCCAGGGGGTCTTTTATCACGTTCGTGCTGTTTTTGATCCAGCGGAGGTAAAGTTATGTCCAAAGGGCTTGTGGTCTTTGCGACCAGAACCAGTCAGACCAGGAAAATCGCCAACCTCATCGCCGAAGGGATGCGCTTCGGGGGCTTTGAAGTAGAGATTCGCAACGTTACCGAACTGGGTAACGACGCCGCCGCGTTAAACGATTACGATGCGATTGTCCTCGGATCGGCCACCTATCACGGTGAGATGATGCAAACCATGAAAACCTTTCTGTTTGCCGCCGAGAAGGCCAATCTGGAAGGCAAGACCGGCGGATCGTTCGGAGCCTTCGGGTGGAGCGGAGAAGCGCCCGGAAGAATTTTCGACACCATGGCCAATATTTACAAGATGGATATGGTGGGCGGGCCGCTGAGGCTGAAGTCCGCGGACTTGGGGGGCGGAGTCAAAATGGCCCAGGATTACGGTCGGGAAATTGCCCAAAAAGCAACTGCGTCAAAGTAGGGCAAGCTCCCAAAAAGCTAAGGGCGAACGGGTTTTTATTCCCCGTCCGCCCCTCAGGTTTCCATTCCATCAGCGTTTCTTCGTACTATCCCCTAGCCCTCCACTCCGCATTTCCGGAGCAGCCTATCATACTGCAGGTCCAGCTTTTGCTGGATAAGCCCGACTTCGGCTTCGGTCAAATGACGGAAGCGGCGCTGGGGCTTGAAATAGTCGCTAACCGGCTTGGGGTTGGCCGGTTTTCGGGACAGAATATATTCTCCGTCGATCACCTCGTAGAGAGGAAAGACTTTGGTCTCGACCGCCAGTCTTGCCACCTCCAGGCTCTGATCGAGCCCGCACCGCCACCCCGTGGGACACGGCGAGTAGATATGAACGTAAGCAGGCCCGGGCACCAGTGAGGCTTTCTTCACCTTGTTCATGAGATCGACCGGGTAGGCCGGCGAGGCCGTGGCCACATACGGTATGCCGTGGGCGACGGCAATCTCGGCCAGGTTCTTCTTCCAGGTCGCCTGCCCCGAACTTTTCCTGCCGGGAGGAGTGGTGGTGGTCGAAGCCCCGAAAGGCGTCGACGAGGAACGCTGGATACCGGTATTCATGTACGCTTCGTTATCCAGGCACAAATAGACGAAGTTGTGGCCGCGCTCCAGCGCCCCGGAAAGAGCCTGAAGCCCGATGTCGGCCGTTGCGCCGTCGCCGCCGTAGGCCAGGAAGGTCACGTCCGGCTGGTTGATTATCTTCTTGCGATTCATGGCCTTAAAGGCCGCCTCCACCCCGCTCACCACGGCGGCCGCGTTTTCGAAGGCCACGTGAATCCAGGGCACCCGCCACGCGGTCTGCGGATAGGGAGAGGTGATGATTTCCATGCACCCCGTGGCGCTGCAAACCACCACGTTGGTACCGATCGCCTT